>JBCCEV010000020.1:0-37619 GCA_039030125.1 Pseudomonadota bacterium
CCCAAAGACTCGTGCCGAATCCCGTTCCCGGCCCCAGCACCAACTTCGGTTCATCGAGCCGCGCCTGGCCACCGCCGACCTGTAAGCAATGGGCACCCGATAGATGCGGCAGCGCGTATGCAAGCGCGGCAAAGTCATTGAGAATGGCGACGTTAGCGAAACCAAAGCGACTATGGAGTTCTGACGCTGATATCGACACGGCCTCATTAGTGAGCCGCGCTTCGCCATCGCGTACTGGACCAGCGACGGCAAAAGCGGCGTGGATTTCAGCGTCCACGACGCGGCGCTCCTGCAGATAGTCGTCAACGATATCTAAGAAGTTTGTCGCGGCCGCGGTTGGGACGATCTTGACCTGCTCGAAAGTGTTGCCTTTGGCCCACGCGAGGCGCGTGTTCGTGCCCCCGACATCTGCAATTAGGCTGAGCACAATCTAGGTGGCACCAAGGCGTGTTAGAAAACGCTCTGCCCACCAATGAATATCTTGTTTCTCGATCACTTCCATAGCGGAGCGCCAGCGATGGATCCGCTCCTCCCGAGACATGTTGAGCGCAATCTGTATCGTGTCGCTAACGGCATCGATATCATGGGGATTAACTTTAAGTACGCTGTCCAAGCGGCGCGCCGCGCCGGTGAAATCCGACAACACTAATACACCAGGGTCATCCGGATTCTGTGCGGCGAGGTATTCTTGCGCCACCAGATTCATGCCGTCTCGCAGCGGCGTGATTAAACCAACCTTCGCAAGTGCCAAGAAATTAATCACGGTCTGGCGCGCGTAGCTTTTATTCAGATATCGGATTGGGACCCAATCAAATTCGGCATAGTGACCATTGATTTCGCCGACCGTTCTCTCAAGCGCGAGCCGAATGTCATTGTATTCAGGGACATCTTCCCGTGACGGTTGCGCGACCTGAAGAAGTACCACGCGACCGATGGTTTCCGGATATTTAACCAGCAAATGTCGAAACGCATTGAAGCGCTCGGGGAGGCCTTTACTGTAATCAAGCCGATCGACGCCAATCATCATGGAGCGGTCCTGAAGACTGGTCTTTAAACGTCTCACCGTCGGGGTATTGCGACCACTGTTCGCCATGCTTCGAACGTCGTGCGGATCGATGCCGATTGGAAACGTCTGAGCACAGCTCTGGCGCTCTCCCCAATTAATTGTGCCGTCCTCGGCTACGCGCACGCCCGTGCCGCGCGCGATGCAATCAAGAAAGTTCCGCGTATCGTTGTCGCTTTGAAACCCGATCAGGTTGTAGGCGCGAAATGCCCACAATAGATCGGTAGCGCCGGGCATCGTGCGCAGAACATCAAAGGGCGGAAACGGAATGTGGTAGAAAAAACCGAGCGGCGCACTAACGCCGGCCTCGCGCAAGCTGCGGCCCAATGGGATGAGATGATAATCGTGAATCCAGATTAAATCGTCGTCAGCGAGGATCCCAAGCAACTGGCGCGCGAGGAATTCATTGGTGCGCAGGTAACCTTCAAAATATTCCGGCCGATATTCCATGGCGTCAATACGATAATGGCAGAGCGGCCACAGGACTCGATTCGAATAACCTTTGTAGTAGTACTCATAGTCCACTTTGCGCAGCGGCACGGTCGCATATCGGACACCACCCACTTCGGTCTCTGAGGGCCGGCGCCGGACGTTCTCTGTGACGCTACCGTCCCATCCGAACCAAACACCACCGGATTGGCGCAAAGCCGCTGTCAACGCGACCGCTAAACCACCCGGCGCGGCGCCGCGGCGTGGCGCACTACACCGGTTGGAAACGCAGACAAGTCGGCTCAAAACTCGCCTTCCCAGGGCTTCGACAATCTCAGCGCCGAATTAATTAAACCCACCATGGAATAGGTTTGTGGAAAATTTCCCCACAGCTCGCCGGAACCCAAATCGATGTCTTCCGATAGCAGGCCCAAAGGGTTGCAGTGTCGCAGCAGATTCTCAAACAACCGCCGCGCCTCGGACACCTCGCCGATGGCGTGTAATGCATCGATGTACCAGAACGTGCAGACCGTAAAGGCCGTCTCTGGCAGTCCGAAATCATCTTCGGTGATGTAGCGCATGATGAAATCACCACGCCTGAGATGCTCTGAGATCGCCTCGACCGTGGCCCGGAACCGCGGATCATCGGCGGCGACAAATCCCAATTGATTGAGCAGTAGCAGGCTCGCGTCGAAATCTTTGCCACCAAAGCTTTCAACAAAGGCCCCGAGTTCCTCGTTCCAAGCTTGCGCGCTGATTGTCTCGTGCATTTCTCTGGCGATCCCACGCCAGTAGGCTTCGCGAGTTTCCAATTCCAAACGGCTAGCGATCCGCGCCAGGCGATCACAAGCGGCCCAACACATGACGGCGGAGAAAGTGTGTACTTTCGCGATCCCGCGGTACTCCCACAAGCCTGCGTCGGTTTGGTCATATTTCCCCGCGGCGCGCTGCCCGAGGATCTCCAGTTGACGAAAGGTGCTCTCGTCACCCGGGCGCACCAATCGCTCATCGTAGAAAACGTGCGCGGCGGCGAGGACGGCCGTGCCATAAACGTCGTTCTGCACCTGAAGGTAGGCTTCATTACCCATTCGTACCGGACCCATCGCGCGATATCCGGGTAGTTCGTCGATGGTGCTTTCGTTGAGCTCGCTTGAGCCGTTGATCCGGTAAACCGGCCTAAGATCGCCATCCGTGGATTCAGCGATCCTATTGATGATGTAACCCAAATAGGTCTCCATCGTGCGCGTGGCGCCGAGCCGGTTCAACGCATTGACGACAAAATAAGCGTCACGCAACCAACAGTAACGATAATCCCAGCAGCGCCCGCTGTTGGCGGCCTCGGGTATCGAGCTGGTAACGGCGGCGATGACCGCCCCAGTATCCTCAAAGGCATTCAGCTTCAATGTGATCGCCGCGCGGATCACGGCCTGCTGCCACTCAAAAGGGATCGCTAAATGGCGAACCCATTCCGACCAGTAGTGGCAGGTTTCATCGTAGAAACGTTGCCCGGTTTGTTTAACCGAATCCTTAATCGTCTCGTCCGGTCCAAGGATCAGTGTTAGCCCTTGGTCAACAACGAAGGGGATCTCATCAAGTATCGCGCTCACTGAACAGTCAGTGGTTAAACGCAACACCAGATCCGATGACACATAACGCACATGGTTGCTTCCATGGGTAATATCGACGCTGCTCTGACCATGCGCTGATACGGGGCGCAAACGCACACATACACGGGGTGTGCCGGCGAGCGGTCTGATTTGCCGAACCAGCATCACGGGGCGAAACATTCGCCCGAATTGCTCGAAGCGGGGCGCGAAGTCGATGACTTCAATCGCCGATCCATCGCGCGCCCGCAGCTCGGTGACAAGAACTGCGGTGTTCTTCTCGTACCGTTGCGTCGTTGAATCGAGACCCACTAAGTCGATGCCGAAAACGCCGGGGGTGGCACTTTCGATCTCGTCGCGGAGCAGACCATCGAATACCGGATCACCATCAAAACCTGGCATGCAGCACCACACGATGGACGCGTGCCGGTCGACCAGCGCGGCGATGGTTGAGTTGCCGATCAAGCCCAAGTTCAGATCCGGGGTCACTATTTATCCTCCGCTGGTTTCAAGACCGTCACGCAGCCAATTGTGTACCGCGCCCGGCTCCGATAATCGATAATTCGCGCAGCTTTCGCCCCCGCCGACTTTGATTGACCATCCACCGCGTCGATTCACCGCATCAAAGCCATTCTCATCGGTAACATCGTCACCGACAAATACCGGTCGTCGCCCTTGGTAAGGACTTTCGCTCATAAATGCATCAATTGCTGAGCCTTTATTGACTTGACCAGGCATGAACTCAACGACGTGATTACCCAACAATAACTTAAACTCGTTACTCAGTTCATTCACGAGTTGTTTTGCGAACGCGTTGATATCGGCGCCCCGTTCGGGGGCTCGGCGATAGTGTAACGAGTAGGATTGGCCCTTATTCTCAACTAGCAAGCGAGGATCTCCCTTGGCGAGTTCGTTAAGCGCTGTTGCGATCCTTTCGAGCCCAGCAAGGTCACGAACTTGGTACAACGATTCTGCCCCTAGATTCGTGCGCCGGTGCATTCCATGAAGCCCCGCGGCGGGGAGCCTTAAAGGCTCGAATAAGTTGTCGATGGATTCGAGCGAGCGCCCCGTTATGATTGCCAAGGCGCCGTCAGCGGCTCGTTCAAGATGGGCCAATAACTCGCGCACGGCAGGCGGAATAACCACGGCGTCGGGTGTCTTGGCAAACGGTGCAAGCGTGCCGTCGCAATCCAAGAAAATCGCAGAATTTCGGGGATCAAGCCTTGGGGGGCGCGACGAGCTTTCCAAGTGTTCCTGGTTCCTAAAGTTTAAGAGCGAATGGGCCCTTTGTTGCGCATCGACCCTGACCGATCGGTAATATCAAGCAGAACCGGCGCAAGAAAGTTGAACCTCAATCGTCATTAATGATACTTAACGCTGTAGAGCAAGAACTATGCCCTTGGGAGGGAAAAGATGAAAACAGCCTATCTCTCGATCCTGACAATGGCTTGGTTGGTTGCCGCATCCAGCGCTCACGCGTTCATGTGGGACGAGCCCAGCGATGGTGATTTATCCGGTATTGTCGGTGCACCCACCGTGCTCGGTCCGCTGGCGTTGGGACCCAACACCGTGGGCGGCACAGCCGGCGCAGGCGATTTCGACCTATTCACCTTCGATGTCCTGCCCGGCGATCTCGTCACCGGCATCATCGTTGATCTGTGGGCCGGACCCACGGGCTCTTCATTTTTGGCCATCGCGCCAGGGCCCGTCTGGCCGACCGGCTTGGGCTTTAGCGTAGCTTCAGGACCGTTGTTAGGTTTTTCGCTCTTTGGCGCCGCCGCCATCGGCACCGACATTCTTCCAGCAACCGGCATTCCTGCCCTAGGCGCGGGGACCTACACGATCTTGGTTCAAGACACCGGCGCTACACATGACTATGGCCTGACTTTTGTCGGCTCACCCGTACCCGTGCCTGCCGCCTTGCCGCTGTTAATCTCGGCACTTGGCGCGCTGGGCGCGGCCCGGCTCGGTCGTCAACGATAGCGCGCGACTAGTCTTCAAACAGACTCAAGAGATCTTCATATCCCGCCGCCGCCATGTCGGCGCGGGGGATGAATTTAAGCGACGCTGAGTTAATACAATAGCGTAGACCCTGATCGCCGGGGCCGTCAGGGAAGACATGCCCGAGATGCGAATCACCGCCCGACGAACGAACCTCGGTGCGGACCATGCCGTAGGAGCGATCTGAATGTTCTACCACGCGAGCCGCCTCAATAGGCCGGGTAAAACTTGGCCAGCCCGTGCCGGAATCAAACTTATGCACTGAGGCAAACAGCGGCTCGCCGCTAACGATATCGACGTAGATCCCATCACCTTTGTGATCCCAATACTCGTTTTGAAACGGCGGCTCAGTCGCGTCATGCTGAGTCACCTGACGCTGAACATCAGTGAGCTGGGCTAGCGCTTCAGCCGTTTTCTCGTAAGTTTTGTCTGTCATCTACCTACCTTATTTTTTAGTTTGTTCTGGACGTCATCAGGCAATACCCGCCGACCATAGATCATTTCCGGATCGGCCGCTCGATAATGGGCCATGTCGCAGCGAAAGCCCGTTGGCAATGTTGGTGCGTGCAAGTATTGGTCGATCGTACCTTCGACTTGGAATCTGCCGTCGTCGAGACGCAGATATTTTTGGATCTTAAGATCTGATTGCAACGGCGTTGCCATCAATTCTGTGACCTTCTTCGTGCAATAAAGTGCCGCGCAGCGGATCCGCGCGCGCTCAGTGCGCGCTTCATCGCAATTGCGCACATGGACAATGACGCCGTTGCGCCATCGCGCGTAGGGCTCGAACGCCTCGGGTTGATAGTTCGTCACCCGCCAAGCATTGACGGCCAGCAGTAATACCGCGGTCAATATTGCGGCGTTGGTACCGGGGATACTCATAAGGCGCGACTCGGCGCGAGCGCTTTGATCGCCCCGCGCGTGGCCGCGAGACGTTCCTCATTTACGGGGCTTACCGCTAGTACTGGTTCAGTAACGCCGGCGCTACGAAAACTCTCAAGTTGGGCCAGACAATCATCCGCAGTGCCGAAGACACAGACTTCGTCGACCAAATGTTCTGAGATTAAACCGGCCGCATCACGGCGCGTACCGCCGCTTTCCCAATGCGCTTTAAGCGAATTCATCTCCTCGATAAAACCTGCTCTGCGCCACTGGCGCCGGTAGTTGGGAAGCTGCGATAAGAAGGCAAGATTGTAGCGCGCCGCCGAGCGAGCCGCTTCGCGATCGACGCTTAGAAAGGTCGGTATGCTCATTACACATTGGTTAGCGCTCTTGGTTGTTCGCGGTTCTTCAAATGCGGTTACAAGGGTCGGGATATATTTGCGCGGCGACAAAAATGGCATGAAGCCATCGCCAACTCGACCTGCCAGCGCAGCGCTTTCAGACGTGTTGGCAGCAAGATAGATGGGCAGAGAAACGCCCTTATCGCGATCGCCTAATACCGCAGTTCCCACTTTACCCGCGAGGGTATTTCTAATCGTTGTTGCGTAGCTTTCGAGTGTTTCCCGGGCATTACCCATATCGATACCCAGCGAAGCCAGCATCCCTCGATGACTCATCCCTAAACCTAATACCAGGCGCTCGCCAACTAATTCGATGATCGTCCGGCTTGTATGTGCGATTAGGAACGGGTGGCGAAAATAAATGTTCGCGATATTTGTGCCGATCGAAATGGATTCAGTCGCCAGCCCGATCGCTAACGATGTCGCGAGGGCGTCACCGCGTCCCTCATTAACATAAACGCTGCCGTAACCATGCTGCTCCGCAAGGGCTCCTACTTCTACCAACTCTGGCGCGTGCGCGTCGGTTACGGTCGACAGGACAATACCGAGGGGACGATGAGTCTGCATAATTGGTGATTTTAACGATTGCGCCCGGGCACGCCTATGCCGTGCGCGGTAGGCTGTCGACCTCTATCACGATAAGGCTTAAGCTCTGTGAGCTTAAAAAAATCCGGAACAAACCAATGACCGAGACCGCAGATATGCCCACCGACGAGTATGTTCCCCCAAAAGTTTGGGAATGGAATGACCAGGATGGCGGTAACTTTTCAAAAATTAATCGTCCCATCGCTGGTCCCACGCACGACCAGGATCTGCCGGTAGGTGAGCATCCGTTACAGGTTTATTCCTTAGCCACCCCCAACGGCGTCAAGGTCACGGTGATGCTTGAAGAGCTACTTGCTCTTGGGCACGAAGGCGCCGAGTACGATGCGCATCTGATTCAGATCATGGAAGGTGATCAATTCGGCAGTGGCTTCGTCGATGCCAATCCCAACTCCAAAATTCCGGCTCTGGTCGACCACAGCACGCCGCAACCCACACGGGTGTTCGAGTCGGCATCGATCTTGGTCTACCTCGCCGAGAAGTTCGGCGCGTTCTTGCCCACCGATCCCGCCGCTCGGGCGGAGTGCTTTTCATGGCTTTTTTGGCAAATGGGCAGCGCGCCCTATTTGGGTGGTGGATTTGGACATTTTTATGCCTACGCGCCTAGCAAAATAGAGTACGCCATCGACCGTTTCACCATGGAGGTGAAACGCCAGCTTGATGTCCTCGATCGCAACCTCGCCGAGCGCACTTATTTAGCGGGCGAGGAATACACCATCGCCGATATCGCCACCTGTCCTTGGTATGGCACCTTAGTGCGCGGTGAAATATACGAAGCCGGCGAGTTCCTTGATGTGAGCTCTTATACAAACGTGGTCCGCTGGGCCAACGACTTTATGGAGCGTCCAGCTGTCAAACGCGGGAGGCGCGTCAATAAAACCTGGGGGCCAGAAGAAGAGCAGGTCCCCGAGCGGCACAGCGCAGCGGACATTGATAAAACTTTTAGCTGAGATCTGGTGATGAGAACGTCTTTGTTGATACTGCTAGTGGTGGCATTGATCTCGGCGGTGAGTAACGCCGAACCGCTGCATGAGGCAGCCACAGCGGAGGGTTATCTCCAGGTCGTACGGCTGGTTGGCGGTGATGAGAACCAAACAAAATTCGTCGACACAAAGCTGCCCCTTAAGATGCTCGATTTCGCGCCGCCTGCGCCGCCCAACCAAATTTCCGAACATCTACCAGCAACAAAGGTCACCTTCGGCAAGCTCCCGCCCGGTTGGTTTGGTGATTGGCATCCGACGCCACGCAAACAGTACATTGTGCTGATGCAAGGCGCTTTTGAAATAGAAACCGGAAACGGTGAGAAACGCATATTTAAAGCCGGCGATCTAATGCTGCTTGAGGATACCGAAGGGCGTGGGCACGCCACCCGGGTGGTCGGCGACGACAGCGTCCACTATGCGGCGATCGCGGTGCCGTGATGCTCAGTGGGAACTCGCCGAGGCGGCTCCCAAACCGGTGACCGAACGCAGGTATTGATGATCGAATGCTTCGGCCTCTTTTTGCGCATCCGCGCTCGCGTCTAGAATAGAAACCACGAAGGTCACCAAGAACGCCGCGCTCATAGAGAACAAAGCCGGATACTTGTAGGGAAAAATCGGCCGTTCGAACCCGATCACCTCGACCCAAACCGTGGGCCCAAAGACAACGCAACATACCGCGACAATCAACCCTACTGAGCCGCCGGCGACCGCGCCGCGCGTCGTAAGACGACGCCAGTACATCGATAGGATCAAAACTGGAAAGTTAACGCTCGCGGCAACCGCAAACGCGAGCAGCACCATATAGGCAACATTTTGCCCTTTGAAAGCAATCCCCAAGCCGATCGCCAACACTCCCAGGATTAACGACGACCAGCGCGAAATCCGTAAAACGTCACTCTGATTAAGCCGCCCGGCTGCGAACACGTTAGCAAACAGGTCATGGCTGATAGCGGACGCGCCAGCAAGCGTCAGTCCCGAGACAACGGCCAGGATGGTGGCGAAGGCAACCGCGGAAATAAAGCCAAGAAACAAATCACCCGCCAGCGCCTGAGACAAATGCACCGCGGCCATATTATTGCCGCCGCGGATCACGCCATCGGCAAAAAAACTGGGATTTTGCGAAACCAAAACGATAGCGCCGAAACCGATGATAATGGTGATCAAATAGAAATACCCGACCAGGCTAGCGGCAATAAATGCCGAAGTGCGCGCTTGCTTCGCATCTGGGACCGTGAAGAAACGCATTAACACGTGCGGCAGGCCCGCCGTTCCGAATACCAGGGCCAAACCCAACGAGATTGCCGAGATGGGATCGGGGAATAACCCCCCCGGCGCCATGATCTTGACGCCTTTAGGATGCGCATCGATCGCGGCGCGGAACAGAGTTTCAAAAGAAAAGTTGAATTCCACCATGACCAACGCCGCCAATACGGTGGACCCACTTAATAAGAGAAAGGCTTTAATGATCTGGACCCAAGTAGTCGCAATCATGCCACCAAAGCTAACGTAAAGAACCATCAGCACCCCGACCAGCAGCACCGCCACTTCGTAGGGCAAACCAAACAGAACCTCAATGAGGGCGCCTGCGCCCACCATCTGCGCTATGAGATAGAGCAAGACCACGACTAGGGTCCCGCAGGCCGAAAGCGTTCTGATTGGTTTGGCGCTAAGACGAATGCTCACGGCGTCCGCAAACGTGTAGCGTCCAAGGTTTCGCAGCCGCTCGGCAAGCAGAAACAGCACAACGGTCCAGCTCACCGTGCCGCCTACGGTGTAAACCAGCCCGTCGAGGCCGCTGAAAAACACCAGCCCTGAGATCCCCAGAAACGATGCAGCCGACATAAAATCTCCGGCAATCGCCAAGCCATTCTGGGCGCCGGAAATACCACCTCCAGCGGCGTAATAGTCGTCGGTGCTCTTGGTTCGCCCTGCCGCCCACCAAGTGATCCCTAAAGTCGCGATAACGAACACCATGAACATGGCGATCGCGGTGACGTTGATGGGAGCGCCGGCACCCTCGATCGCCCACAAATCCAGCGGGCAGAGTAAGCCAGGAACAACGCTCATCAGCGTCCTATTCATCGCCGAGCGCCTCAAGGAGCTTTTCCAGACGCTTGTCGTAGACCCGGTTAGCCCTTACCGTGAATACTCCGATCAAGATCAGGGTCATTGTCATGATGCCCGCTGCGGCCGGGATCCCAATTGAGATCACACTCTTGTCACTGATAGGAACTGCTAAGACGCCCGGCGCGAAAGCCAGCAGAAAGACGAAACAGAAAAATGTGGTGACGCAGATCGCGGTGCATAACCAGCCAAATACTGCGCGCTCGCGCTGCAATGCTTGAAACTCCGGATCATTGAGGATCCGCATCGATACCTTACTCATTGCGTTATTTTTTTACTGGCCCTGCCGTGGCCAAGACATGAGCAGCCGCGCTCACCTCACCAGGCAAGTTATCAGTTCAGGAATGTGCGAGCCCCAATTAAGCGTTACCAATTTAGCAAATTTGGAGTCGGAGCGTCATGGAGAATAGTGAACAAGGACACCCACGGTGTCACCATCAACGGATTCCGTGTGGACCACTTCACGGTCAGGCCACAGCAACGCTTGCTCTTGGAGAAGCGAACTATCGTTAAACACCATGTGATAGCGACACACCGGCGCACTGCCACGCTCACGCGATGGAGCGGCTCCAAAACTCGGGCGGCGCGCGTAGAACATGACTAACTGGGGCCTTAACGAGTAGATACATTGATCGTATGGGACGATGGTTTCAGCAACCTTAGCCGTCTTAATCAACGCATGGCGACGGCGCAAACTAGCGAGCGCCTGGGCCGGATCGTCCACTTCAAGCCAATAACCTGAGGCGCGCAAATAAGCGAGTTCGCCGGGCAATTCACGAAACACATTTCGAACCAAGGGTGCCGAGCTGCTTAGCGATATCGCAGAAAATATCAGCGTTACCGATAGCGCCGCGGGAAGGCGCGCAATACGCGGGATCCAGAGCGCACCGACAAGCCCATGGCAAGCGTAGATGAGCAGCAGCGGGGTGATCGGAAACAGTAATCGCGACATGGCGTTTGGGAACGGCCACAAAAATAACAACATCAGATACGCCACCGTGAACAGCGCATCGATTCGCAGCTCGCGCAGCCGCCGCGTGAGACCGAGGATAACGAACAGCAACACAGCGGCGGAAATAACGTGCGTCATTAACCGCTCGTGACGATCGAACACTCTGATCCAACCTCGCCATAGCTGCACACTATTTTCACGTAGCAAATCCCACAGCGAGAACTGCAAGATGTAGGAATTGAAGATCTCGAAGTAATGCGAGACGCCGCCGAAACCCAGGGCTTTCGTCACAATGCTGGGTAACAACGCCAACAGCACAACGGGGATCAGGTATCTTCGGCGCTCAACGATGACCACCGTAATCAGCGCAAAGATCGCCGCAACGCCTAATCCCCGAGTAACCGCTAGCAGCCCAAATGCAAAAGCGGCGATTGCAAAGGGCGCAAACTCCTTTGGACGTTCAATTACCGCCAATAGCCCCCCGTAACAGAGCGCTATGAAACAAAACTCACTCCAGATCTGCGTGTTCAGTATCAGCGCGTAAGGTGAAAGCGCAAAAACAGAAAATAGCCCGATCCCCACCCATGGGTTGCCAATGACTCGGGCAGCGACCGCCATCACCGCGCCGAGCCCGACGATAAACAGCACTACTTGTAGCACGTGCGCGATATCAATCTGTTCGCTACCGGCGCCCACGAGCGCCAACAAGAAAGGATAGAAAGGAGGGAGATGACTCACTTCGCCGACGTAGATTGCCGCGACATCAGGCTGTGAATACGGAGAGAGCGCATCTGCCATCATGAGATAGAGGGCGTCATCGGCGGCGAAGCCCGCGAAATTCGCGTGGGAGGCAACAAACAGATGCAGCGCAAACGCGGCCAAGCTCAGTAACCACGCGCACATGCTTGCCCACGAAGGGGTTGACCGTGATGGCACGTGATCGGGGATCATTTCTTCCGTGGTAGCACTTCAGCAAGCGACGGTGCTGATTCTACAGAACCCAGCCTCGCGAAAATCGCCACGCCCGCACGATCGGTAGTTGCTCCGTGTTTCACCTTGCGCTGAGGTACCAAAAACAAGGGCAGCCGGATGGCTGAAACGTCGCTCGACTCGGCCTTCAATGCCGTTAGCGGGAATTAATCGAACGCCGGCAGAAAACGATCTGCGGTGACAGCGCTTGGCGCCCAGCCTGCTTTCAGCAAGGCCAATTCCGTCGCGTCGACTAAGCCTGGCGGGCCGCAGAGATAGGCCCGCCGGGTATTTGGACTTGGCAACAAATTCGCAAGATGGTCGAAAATATGACCTCGAAGCCCCCGCCAAGCGCTGTTCGGATCCTCCCGCGAGAGGATCGCTTCGAACCGGAAGGTGCCGGGCCAGCTTGCAGCCAGTAACGCAAGCCGCTCTTTCATATAGAGATGCTGTTGGTCGCGAGCGGCGTAAATGAAAGTGACTGGCGGTGGTTCACCGAACGCCGCGAGCTCTTCGAGGGCGGCGAGAATCGGGGCCGCGCCTGTGCCACCGGCAATAAAGACAAAACCGTCCGGCTCGTCCTTACCGTTTATTGCGGGATCGCCCAACGGTGAGCTAACGCTCATGGCGGCCCCGCTAACGGCTTGTTCAACAATCCATTCGGCAAGTCGACCCCCTGCAAACAAGCGGATGTGAAATTCGAGTAACCCATCACCCCGACATGCGTTGGCAAAGGAAAAGCATCGCGGCGGCACTAAATCAGGCACACTAATGCGCGCATATTGGCCGGCCTGATAGGCCATTCGATAAGGATTGTCGAGCCTCAGCCTCAATAACGCGATTTCACCGGTTAAGGCCTCGACCGTCTCCACCGACGCTTGAACTTCATTGCCGGCATCGCTTTGGTGCTCTGGTGGCAAAACCAGAATATCGCTAACGAGCAGTGCTCGGCAGGCAAGAATATAACCACCGGCGTTTCCCGAGTTCTCCAGTGCCGCATGTTCTCCACCAATCTGGCTCACCTCGCCGTGGAGTAATTTGCAGCGGCATCGTCCGCATAAGCCGACACGACAACCGTAAGGCCAATCGAGGCCATCGGCCAGCGCGGCCATCAACAATGTCGACTTGGCGGGTACTTCAAAAGGACGGCCTTCCTGCACATGAGCTGTATAGTGGGCACGGTCACGCGATGGCTTGTAGCTCGGCATTGGATTGCTAAGTGATCTTCGAGGGGATTGGTAGACACCGATACAAAATCACAAAGACTCTGCTGGTGCAACGTTGCCAAATGGCCCTAGCGGGTAACGCCCCGGGGGCACTGATGCGAACAGGAGAGTACGAATTGGTGGCTATGGGTGCCCTCTAACACCGTCCATTACCAGCTGAAATCACAGCGTTTTTATCTCTTCGCTCCACGGGGTTACCGTCAAAGTTACCGTCTAGTATTCGGCGCTGGTGATTGAGCGAACGACCTACAGGCAATCTCGCAAATTTTTATCGATCTAAATCTCCATCGTCCGGCCCGGCCAAAATATCTTCCCAGTCTGCCGGATCATTCAGATCGTCGCTCACCCGACGCCATTGCTCAAAGTGATAAATGCGTTGCGCCTCCTCAACAGACGTTTGCACCTCTAACTCTTCATCGTAGTCTGTGAGTTTAACTTCGTCAGCATACCCATGACCCAAGGCGTATTCTGCTTCGTCAAGAATCTCGCTTTGATCGAGCTATCGCGACTCAGCTCGAAGCAAAGCCTCCTCATTGCGCATGAGTTTTTGTTCGGTATCAACTTCCTCTAAGCAGCCGAGCTTCTCAAGACGATTGTGAATCGCGCCCTCCGTCCGCAAGTGCTCATACGCCAACTGTCCAATGCTTTTGCCATTTGTGTACCAGTACTTCAAAAACATAGGCACACATCAGTCAGCCAATGCGAAATCACTATTTAGGGTGGGTTGGTTACTCTCGCTTATTCGGCGTTTTCGAGAAATTAGCCAGGAAGAATAATCAAGCGCGTCCCCTTTTGGCATCCCCATTGTGCCCGGTGCTACAACTCCAGCCACTGGCGGGCGATCGCGAGGTACGCGCCTGCGGCCTGCTCGATCTGGGAGACGGGGCAGTACTCGTCCGTCTGGTGCGCCATCCGCATGTCACCGGGGCCCATGATCACCGTCGGCGGGCGACCGTATGCCGGTGTCAGTGCGCCGGCATCCGTGAAGTAGGGCGCGCCGCGCGGCTCCATGGGCGCCGCCAGTACCTCTGACATGACGGCGTATACGTCCTGTACGAAGGCGTTGTTCGCATCGGTATGCACCGCGCCCACATTGACGATCGGCTGGATGTTCGCCTCTTCGCCCAGCAAGGAAAATAACCCCTCGAGGATCTGATCGTGGGCGTGCCGCGGAATGGTGCGGATGTCGACCGTAAACTCCGCCTGGTCCGGCACCGAGTTCAAATTCATGCCGCCGGCAAAGGTGCCGACGTTCACGGTGGAACCCCCGAGCAATTCGTGGGGCGCGACCTCGAAGGCGAGATCCTCGAGTCGGGTCACGGCGCGCGCCGCCTTGTAAACGGCATTGTCGCCCTGCTCGGGCATGGAGCCGTGCGCCGTCACGCCTTTCGTCTCGACCTTGAGCCACAGCGCGCCCTTATGGCCAATGTGCGGATAGTTCGATGTGGGCTCGGCGATGACCACCGCGCCCGCTTCGCCGAGCGCCCCGGTTTCCGACAGGTGGAACGAGCCCTCGCAGCCTGTTTCCTCACCAGCGCAGATCGCCATTTCAATGTCTGCCGCGCCCCGCCTGCCTTCGGCCGCGAGGGTCAATGCCATGTGAACGAAGGCAGCGATACCCGCTTTCATATCCGTTGTACCGCGGCCGTACATCCTGCCGTCGATGATCTCGGCGCCGAACGGATCGACCGTCCAGTCCTTGGCGCCCAGCGGCACGACGTCGATGTGCCCGCCGAAGCAGATCGCCGGTTTGGCGCCCGTGCCCTTCAGCCGTGCCACGAGGCTCGGCCGCCCGGGCGCGAACTCGTGGCGATTGACTTCGATCCCGGCCTCGCTGAGCAGATTGCCGATGAAATCGGCGCAAGCCGCCTCCTGCCCAGGCGGATTACGCGTATCAAAGCGCACCAGGTCCTGTGTCAATTCGACAGGTGAAGGTATCGTTGCCATAGCTCAGCCTCGCTTGCACAATGGACCCACGAAACGCCGCAGAAGCCAGGTTGGTTTGCGTCCGTCGAGGCCGAGCAGAGTATATCAGCCGGTGCGCGTGGAACTGTCGGCAGACCCGGGTCAACTTGCCCCCAAACCATTCAACAGGAAACAACCATGCGCCAGGATCCGACAATCCGTGACTTCCAGACCGACTCGGTAACGCGCGAGATTATCCGCGGCAAGCTGCTCGCGGTCGCCGACGAGATGGGCGTGGTCTTGAAACGGAGCAGCATGAGCCCGGTGATCTACGAGGTGCTCGATTTCGCATGCGGCTTTTGCGATGCCAACGGCGATCTCGTTGCGCAAATGAACGGCATTACTGTGTTCACCGGCGCGTTCTCGATCCAGGTCAACGTGATCCGGCGCAAGTTCGCCGACCAGCTGCGGCCCGGCGACATCTACATGCTCAACAATCCGTTCGACGGTGGTACCCACTACAACGACGTCGGTATCGTGAAGCCGATCTTCGTCGATGGCGAGCTGTTCGCTTTCGCGATCTCGATCTCGCACTGGACGGACGTGGGCGGCAAGGCCCCGGGATCGCTGCCCGCCGACGCAACGGAGATCTACCAGGAGGGGATCTGCTTCCCCGGCGTGGTGTTGTTCAAGGAAGGCGTTCGGCAGGATGCCATCTTCGACATGGTCGAAGCCAACGTGCGCATTCCCAAGATGGCATTGGGTGACCTGAACGCTTCGCTTGCCTCAGTGCGAATTGCCGACAAGCGCTGCCAGGAGCTCTGCGGCAAGTACGGCAAGGATGCGGTGGCGGAAACGTTCCGTCACACCCTCGAATCGAGCGAGCGCGTGAGCCGTGCGGCCGTCGCCGCGCTGCCGGATGGCGTCTACGAGGCAAAAGACTGGATCGACGGCGACGGGATCTCAGAGGAGCGTTTCCCGACCCGCGTCGCGGTGCGTATCGAAGGCGAGGAGATGACCTTCGATTTCACGGGCAGCTGCGCGCAGCTCGCAGGGCCCGTCAATTGCACGCGCTCGGCGCTGGTGGCCTCGGTGAAGACCGTGTTCAAGGCCATTGTCGACCCGCAGACGCCTTCCAACGAAGGGTGGTTTCGACCGATGAAGGTGGTTGCGCCGGAGGGCACGGTGTTCACCGCCGAACGCCCAGCACCGGTCGGCTGGTATTACGAAGGTACCGCGCAGGCCTCGGAGCTGGCATGGAAAGCGCTGGCTTCGATTGCGCCGGAGCGCATGAGCGCCGGCAGTGCGAACAGCTTGTGCGTCACCGTGCTGGGCGGCATCGACCGTGCACGCGAGAACGAGCCCTGGGTGATGATCGAGCCGAGCATGGTGGGCTGGGGTGCTATCGATGAGCGGGACGGCAACTGCGTCACCAGCGCCATCCCGAATGGCGATACGTTCAACTATTCCGTCGAGTTGCTCGAAGCAAAATTTCCGGTGCGGGTGCGCGAGTATGCGCTCAACACCGAATATGGCGTCGGCGCCGGGCGCCATCGCGGTGGTTATGGCTCCATCCGCGAGTACGAGGTGCTCGCCGATGACACGGTGCTGTCGGCCAGCTACGGGCGCTCCGTCGAGCGCCCATGGGGCATGGCCGACGGCGAAGAAGGTTCGTGTAACTTTTTCGATCTGCATCTCGATCAGGACACGCAACGCAAATCGCGCGCACCGACAACGCTCATGCAGCGCGGCGACCGGATCCGTATGGTGACCGGCGGCGGCGGCGGTCATGGCGATCCCTTCGAGCGTCCGGCCGCGCTCGTTGCCGACGAGGTGCGCGCCGGTTACCTTACCGCCGCGCAGGCTCGTGACGATTACGGCGTTGTCATCCGCGCCGACGGCCGCGAGATAGACCAGGCCGAAACGGAACGTTTGCGTACCGGCGTCGCCCGCTGAGATGGGCCGCCTCGCTACCGATATCGGTGGAACGTTCACCGACCTGGTCTACTTCGAAGAGGCCTCGGGTGAACTCAAGACGGCGAAGTCGCTAACGACCCCTGGGGATCTCACCGAAGGCGTATTCGATACCATCGCATCGGCCGGGCTGGCGCCAGAGGCGATCGCGTTTTTCGTGCACGGCGGAACCACCGTCATCAATGCCATCACCGAGCGCAAAGGGGCGCGTACGGCGCTACTGACGACCGCGGGCTTTCGCGACGTGCTGGAAATCGCGCGGGGCAACCGCCCAGATCTCTACAACCTCCGCTTCGAAAAGGAACGCCCGTTCGTGCCCCGCCTGTTGCGCTTCGAGGTCGGCGAGCGCCTGGACGCCCTGGGCAACGTCTTGCTCCCGCTCGAAATGAGGGATCTCGATGCGGCGGTGGCACGCTGTGAGGAGGAGCAGGTCGAAGCGCTCGCGGTGCTTTTTCTGCACAGCTACGTCAATCCCGTCCACGAGGCGCAGGCCGCGGCTTACCTGCGTGAGAAACTGCCGCGGGTCGCGGTGACCGCGAGCCATGAAATCACCCGCGAATGGCGGGAATACGAGCGCGCGAGCACAACCGTGCTGAACGCCTACGTGCAACCCATCGTGGAGCGCTATTTCGAGCGCCTCGAAGGCGCACTCGCCGGGCGCGGTATCGACTGCCCGCTGTTCGCGATGCAGTCCAACGGCGGCACCACCAGTTTCGGCTGGGCGAAAGCGCACCCGGTGACCCTGATCGAATCCGGGCCCGCAGCCGGCTGCAACGGCGCTGCCATCGCCGGCGAGGTGTGCGGCGAGCCGAGCGTCATTTATCTCGATATCGGTGGCACGACGGCGAAGTGCTCCACCATCGAGGATGCGCGGCCGCGGGTGACGACCGAGTATCGACTGGAATACAGCCGCACCCAGTTCGGCTACCCCTTGCGGATCCCCGTGGTCGACATTGTCGAGATCGGCGCGGGCGGTGGTTCCATCGCCTGGTTCGACCAGGCAGGACTACTCAAGGTTGGCCCGGCAAGCGCCGGCGCCGATCCGGGCCCCGCCTGCTATGGCCGCGGCGGGACCGAGCCGACCGTGACCGATGCCAAGCTCGTCGCCGGCGTGCTCAATCCCGAGAACTTCGCCGGGGGCCGGGTTAAGCTGGATGCGGGCCGCGCCCGCGCAGCCATGCAGAAGATTGCGGACGGGCTCGGCACCAGCATCGAGGCGGCGGCCGTCGCCATCATGCGCACCGTGAATGCAAACATGATCAATGCGCTCAAGCTGGTATCGATCCAACGCGGGCACGATCCCCGCGATTTCGCGCTCGTAGTGGGTGGCGGCGGGGGCGCAATGCATGGCGCGGCGCTGGGCCGGGAGCTGGGCGTGAAAGAGATCATCGTGCCGCTCTATCCGGGCTTGTTCTCCGCCTGGGGCATGCTGGCGACAGAGCCCCGCTGCGATCTCATGCAAACGGCACTCGTACGCGCCGACGAAGTTTCCGCGCGTGAAGTGCGCGACCGGTTCGACGAGCTCACAGCGGAAGCGGAGCGCTATTTCGAGGACTTTCAATCGAACGACGGCATTGCGCTGCGCTTCGAAACCAGCGTCGATCTGCGCTACCTCGGCCAGGAACATTCGGTCACGGTGCCAGTGGCGCCAGAGGCAGCGGAGATGGACCAGATCCTGGCCGATTTTCATGCAGCGCATCAACGCCAGTACACCTTTCGTCTCGATGACACACCGGTCGAGTTCGTGACCTATCGGCTGACGGCTGTCGCGAATGTCGCGCGTCCCCGCCTGCGTGCTCTCAACGGCCAGGGGCGTTCCCTCGAACGGGCGGAAAAACCGCCACGCGACATCGACTTTGTGGACGATGGGCGACACACCGCGCGCGTGTTCGACCGCAATCGACTGCCAGCAGAGGCCGTGATCGATGGGCCGCTGGTCATCGAGGAACCGACCGCAACCACGGTCGTTCATCCTGACCAGCGGCTGCGCGTTGATGCTCAGGGCTTCTTGCGTATTACCGAAGGTGCTGAGCGGGGTGGGGCCCCGGAATAAAGGGGACAGATTTATTTCCCGCTAGGGCTCGGCTCCACAGGCTGGACGCGCAAGGACCGAAGAAGAAGTCGAAGGAAATCGAGATCAAGCTCGCTCACCGGCTTCGCAAACATATCCACGATCCCCGATTCAAAGCACTGGAGGATCTGAAAAACCGCCGCGAGCAGGGGCTGCACTTGAGCGTCGAGTTCCTGAAGGCGCTATTGGAGCTCGCTCACGACGTCGTCGCGACCGCAAGAGAAGTACCGCCGATCGAGGAAGAGGAGCGCGGGAAAGCGACGCTCACCGAACTCCTTGAAGAGGCAAGAAACGGTGACACGCCGATTATCTTTGAGCGCGTCGTCAATGACATCGATGAGATAGTAAAAGTGGTCCGTTTCGACGGCTGGCAGAGCACGCACGCGGGCGAACGAGAAGTGAAGATGGCGCTGAGGAAGACTCTGTTCAAATACACGCTACACCAGGATCAAGAGCTGATGCGACGATTACGAACGCCCTTGGGAACATGGGTTACGTGCTGGGAAGTCTAAATGGTGGCTATGGGTGGACTTGAACCACCGACCTCAGCATTATGAGTGCCGCGCTCTAACCAGCTGAGCTACATAGCCACTGCGGGGTAGCGGGCCCCGTGTTGGACCCGCGAAGGGGCGGATCATCGAGGCCGCGGCCGATGCTGTCAAGGAAGCGCTGGTTGAGCGCGCAACTTTCGAGCGCCCATCGCGCCAAGCGCCAGCGTTAATATCAGCAATAAGCTCACAGGCAAGCTTGGGATCTGATGAGACCCGACGCGCGGATTGGTGCCCGCAAGAAACTCACCAAGGTTACTTACCCCATCACCGTCGGCATCGAGGGCCGCGTCGCTTGGATCGAGGGGGTCAAAGCCGTTGGCATTCTCGAAATTGTCGCCCATCCCGTCGCCGTCAGAGTCCGTCGTTTCGGCCGGATTATCGGGGAAAGCATCGGCAGCGTCTGGCGTGTTATCGAGATCGGAATCGAGCCGCACGACCGCCAGCCAATCCTCATTTGTGGGATTGGGCGGATCACCAATTGCGACGGTGCCCCCGGCAACCACTGAGCCCGGCGTACCCCCTTGCAGACCACCCCCATTTCTTGGGTCGAACCATTCGACCACGAAAGTACCTGTGGCTTCGCTCATGTCGAGACTCGATCCGCCGCCATTCTTTAGGTACACGAGATAGGTGCTCGCCGGATCTCTGAAAACATAGCTGCCACCAACACTACTCAGCGAGTCGGCAGTGGTCATGGTGGTCACCGGAATTGCGTTGTTGTTAAAAAATTCGAGCGCGTAGCGTGTCACGTCCCACCAATTGTCTCGACTTCGAAAGTCATCGAGCGTGAGATCTGAATGCGGATAGCCATAACCAAAATACCATTCATTACCGGCGCCGCCGGCCATGAAGGTTCCCCACAAAGCGTTCTTGCGGCCGTCGATTTGCGCGTTGCCGGGATCACTATCGGGTCTGAGCGCGGCTTGCGCATCGCCGGGCTCGTCACAGGCGATAACCCACGGCCTGCCGGCAGTCACCGACTTATTAATCCACTCAATTACGCGGCCGTGTACGTTGACGAAAGCCGGGTTGCTGGTTTGCAACGAAAAGCCCGTCAAGGCCGACGCGGACCCTAATAGATCGTCGGGATCGATTGGATTGTGGATCACCCGGTGGTGTTGGTAAGGATCGTTATCGGCGAAGAATTGCACCATCGCTTGGCGCTGCGGCGTCGTTTGATTGACCGCCTGAAACGCGCCATTCTCTTCGCCCAAATTCCAATTCAAAGCGAGATGATGACCGAAACGTGCGATCAACTCTCTATAGTAGAGTCGTCGCTCGGTCCCGGTGTTGCCATTATCAAGTAGCACCTCATTCTCGGTCTCCTGCGTCTTGAAATGCAGAAACAGACCCAGTTTCTGGGCGTGACTGAAAACGATCTCCCACTGCGCGAGCCTGGAGACATCCATGCGCAAACGCTCGCTATAGTTCAGATAAGGAAAGACGTTGCGATCATCGCCTTGGATATTCATGGTCAGAAACGACACGGCGTTTTGGCCTTCGCTGGCCAAATAGTTCAGCGCACCAATAAGGCCTCTGCCTTTCGTGCCCTGCCACTGTGGATCGCCGCTATTCCAATCAGCAACATGTGGCGCCCAGTCCTTAATGAAGTTATCGAACTGCCCGTCGCTAGCGAACGGACCATCGAAATCTTGATAGGCCAGAAGATTCTCCGGCGCGTCGGCCCCTTGCTTGAGAAACGGCGCGCCGGTTTCGGCAAACTTAAGATACCGCGTACCATCATATTTGAGCCTGCCTTGAGCGCGGAAATCGCGGCCTTGCTTGAGACTTGGCGCAACGACGAACGAATCGCTATCACCATCAAAAAAGCCTCCGGGGTTACCCGCCAAGGGGTTAACGTCAACCGCCACATTGGGTCCAGCGCGAAACGAGGCCGTGTAGAACCAGGTGCCGGTTTCATCGGGGGAAAAATAGACCCGCCACTGGTTGCCCGTAGTCGCGCTGCTATCCGCAGCGTTACCGTCAGCGGCGTAAAAGCCCGGTACCACGTACTGTTTGCCGCTTTGGGGATGAACAAAGGTGACGTCAAGGCGGTAGTCAAGAAACGGATTAGGAGTAGCGTTCTCGTCGGTCAGCGGGCCGCCAAAAGTGACCGCCACGCGATGCCATTTCATCAGCTCGCCACTGACCACACCCGAGCCACTCCCGCCGCTTAAAACCAGGACCGCGACATCGTCAGTGGCGGTATTGAGATCGTTGTCGGTGACCTGAACCCGGAAGGTGTACGAGCCCGCGACCAAGCCACTCGCTGTCATCGCCGGTTGATTGGCACCACTGAGTGATGCCGCTTGCGGCCCTGCGATCTGTGACCACTGGTAGCTTGTAATTGTGCCGTTGTCTTGTGCGGTGGCCAGAAAATTCGCGCTAGAGCTCGGCAAGACAAGCGTTTGATCGACACCCGCGTCGACCGTTGGTTGTCCAGAACTCGTGTTACTGGAGCTAAAGCTGATCGTCAACGGCGAGCCCGCGGTGCCGCTACCACCAGCCCCCGTGTAGGCGGTGCCGGTGAGCGAATAGCTGGCTGGCGGGAACGCCACAGCGTTGTAGTTGCCGCCACTATCACCACCCAACGCATAAGGGGCGACGCTTTCGGTCGCAAATCCGGACGTGCCGTTGAAGTCGA
This sequence comes from Pseudomonadota bacterium, assembly GCA_039030125.1. Taxonomy (GTDB): domain Bacteria; phylum Pseudomonadota; class Gammaproteobacteria; genus JBCCEV01. The sequence continues at coordinate 22,383 of JBCCEV010000020.1, forward strand.
AAACGACGCTGCCGACCGTGCTGGGTTGAGTTACCGCGCGGATTGAAAGGTTCGAGGGAAGATCGAGGAGATGCAAGACCGCGCCGTCGGCGATGATCGCGATGTCCTGGTTCAGATCCGCATCAACCAAAAAGAACCCCGTCACCTCATCGGCCAAGACCGTTAGGGCCAAGAAATTCCCTAGTAAGCCAAGGCTCACACAGTGCCAGTAGTGATAGAGCGCGCGCACCCAATGCCTCCAAAAGCCGTTGCCGTGATAGCAAGAAACAAAATGTCACATTAGCGCTGTTCAATTCTGAGGCTTGTATCGCGCTTCCTGAGATGGTTTTGTGTTTTGAGAAATGGCTAACAAATTTCGTCGGACCACCTCACTTGATAACATCATGTTACGGACAAAACGGCACCAAAAATGAGCAAAGCAATAACTGGGATCGTGATCAGTCACGCAACTGTCATAAAGGAGTGGTTGGACTACAACAATCATATGAATGTCGCTTATTACATCGCGGTGTTCGATAAGGGGATCGATGCGTTCAAAGATTCCGTCGGTGTCTCGATGGATTACATCGCTAACGAAAAGCGCTCTACCGTTGCCTTGGAGTCCCACATCACTTATCAACGCGAAGCATCGTTGGCTGACCGGTTGCGCGTTGAAACCCGGGTCGTCGATTTCGACGGCAAGCGAACACATCTCTACCAAGAAATGTATCGGGACGATGAGTTATTGGCGACGCAAGAAACCTTATCGATCAGTTTCAACACCGAGCTTCGAAAGACCTGCGATTTTGAGCCTTGGATCGCGGAAAACTATCGCGCGATGGTTGCTGCCCAGGCACAACAAGGAACGCCTGATTGGATCGGCCGTTCCATTGGAATTAGAAAAGGGAAACCGAAGTAGCGCTAAACCCGGCGCCTAGACACCGCGGTTGTTTAGGATTTCACAAGCGAGGTGCCAGTCTAACCGCGCCGCTGTCCCCGTCGAACTCGAAACGACGCGGGTTACATCAAGAATTCATCGCACAGTTTAAGAAATTGGCGCGCGCTTGAACGATGCAAGTTCTCCGCACGCAGTATCGCGGAGCTTAGCGAACGCCGAAGACGACGATCGTTTTCCCCGATACCGAGATTAAATGCTGCTCTTCCAAGGTCTTTAGCACCCGCCCCACCATCTCGCGCGAGCAGCCAACAATTCGACCGAGCTCCTGGCGCGTGACCTTAATTTGCATCCCATCCGGATGGGTCATGGCGTCTGGCTCTTTGCATAGTTCGAGCAATGCGCGAGCCACGCGCCCGGAGACATCCATGAACGCAAGGTCACCGATTTTGCGATTCATGCGCCGCAAACGTTGGGCCAGTTGCGCAGAAATCGCGAACAACAAATCGGGGAATATCGTCGACATGCTTTTCAGCTTGTCATAACTGATTTTAGCGATTTCGCACTTGGTCTTGGCCCGCACCAGCGCGCTGCGATTAACCTGTTCGTTGAACAAGCCGATTTCACCAAGGAAATCTCCGGGGTTCAGATAAGCGAGGACCAGCTCTCGGCCTTCATCATCTTCAAGAAGGACGGTTACCGAGCCTTCGACGACGTAATAAAGATCGTGCGAAGGATCACCCTGCCGAATAATGGTGGCCTTGGCCGGGTACTGTTTGCGCTGACAATGTTCCAGAAAGCGCTCGATCGCTTCGTCATTTTTTTCTACGGCTTCGCGCACAATACTCATCAATGCCCCCTTTGCGGCCCCAAGGCCCGCTAGTTCGTCCCGGGTCGCAAGCAATAACCTTCGAACGAGGTGTTAGCCGAAAAGTATATAACAATGGCATTAGACGAACTAATCGGAAAAGGACGGCGCTTGTCCTAGGGTTCAATGTGCTGCGGTGCGCCCTTGGTTGCTTTGCCTGGACAACAATTGGGCATTGGCAATCATTGTTTCAGGCGTATCACCGCGGCGCCAGGTCGCAAACCCACAGCCATAACCCCGTTGCGGGTTATCGTAGCCAGCCGCATTAATCGCTTCGGTGAGCTTAAAAGCCAGCGCGTCTGCGGCATTTGCGTTGGACTCGGGCATTAGGACTAATATCGATTGCTCATCCCACTGGCCAATTTGGTCAACCCATCGGAGTTCTGATTTGACAGTAAGGGCGATCTTTTCGAGATCTTCCCGACGCTGGCAACTGAGATATAACACCGACAACGGGTTGCCGTAGCGGCGAGAACGCGAAATTTCATTCTGCAACCGCATTTTTATGGTGGTTGCCGACTGCATGCCCGTTGCCGCAAGCGCGACCGGCGTGCCGTTGGACAAGGCATTGAGGAACCAAACCAGCGCATTTCCACGCTCGATCACCAACACGATAAAGCCATCGCCGCTTGGCAACGTGTAGGCACTTTCTATAACGACCGATCGGCCATCATCGGATAAGCAGGTTAGCGGCCGATTCATGGTCGTTTCATGCCTGCCAATCTTTTTGAAATGCTTCAAATCGAAAGAGCATTGTTCCCGCATCAGCCGGTTCATCCACATGATCTGCCCGTTGGCGTCGGTCAGAAAAACACCGATTGGAAACGCTTCAAGCACGGCGCGGGCGTGCTCGGGATGAAGGTCGATCATCGTTATCCGATCGCAAGCGGACTCGCTGATGAATAGCGGCGACGCTAGCGATTACTTGAATAAGTCGCTAACTAATGCTCGCCAGGTAGGCCGCTTCCAGATCCTCGGCGCCAGTGTCCTCTAACAACATCTCTGGCGTGCCGTCAAAATGCAAAAGGCCCTTGTTCAACACCGCGATGCGATCGCAAAGCGCGTCGATGTCAATCAATAAATGGGTACTAAAAAAAAGCGTTATGCCGTCCGCGGCAAGCGCCCCCAAACGTGATTTGAAAGCCGACCTCGCCCGCGGATCAAGGCCGCTCATCGGTTCATCGAGGACTAAAATTTTAGGTCTTGGCAGCAAACACGCGATCAACCCAAGCTTTTGTCCCATACCTTTGGAGTAATCGCGCGCGTGGCGGTCAAGGGCGAGAGGATCAAGATCGAGCGCGACTGCTTCCCTGGCTGCGCGTTCGCGATCGTAATGAACCCCATGCAGTTCACACAGATGGTGCAAAACCTCATGCCCGGTCGCAAACGGGGGCGGCACGAAGCGTTCGGCCAGATAGGTCAAGTGGCGCCTCGACCTGGGCCGCAGATGATCTTCTCCAAAGATCGTTATACGGCCCGCATCGGGGCGATTCAAATCCAACAGCGCGCGGATCAGTGTGGTCTTGCCCGCGCCGTTGATCCCGACTAGGCCGACGGTCTCACCGGCCGCCACCGTCAGCGAGACGCCCTTCAATACCGCTTGCTCGCCAAAGGATTTTTTAACATTGTCGAAAAGTATCGCTTGCGACAAATTGGCTGCTCGTTTTTCCAGCGATTATAAAAAAGAAAAGCCCGCTTAAGCGGGCTTTTCTCGCATGGTGATGTCTCTCAAGTTAGTAGAGATAAACGCCGTTGCAAAGTTGCTGGTTGGTTTCGATGTCCCAGATAGCCGGGGACGGCGTGGTATTGATACAGTCGGCGCTAGATTGCCCAACGGTATTGAAGTCGGCACCGCTGGTCAGAGCGTGGCGCAGTACGCCGGTTTGGGGAAGACCATCATCAATCTTACGGTCAAGCTCCGCTAAGACGTTCACCGGGATCCCTGAGCCGAGCACCAAGTTTAATTTTTCGGCGGGGCTGGGATCGTCGTAGTCATCGTTGAAGTAGAGCATCAAGAAACCATTGAACGCGTTCCGCGGTGCTTTATCGGTTTCGTCAGCAGCGGGTTGCCCGGTGCCGCCGATATAGTTGCCTTGAATAAACCCGGACTTGGACAAATGCTCCCAAAGCGCTAGGCCTTCGTCCCACGGGTCGGCACTGTCGAGACGGCCGCTCGCATCGCCGCCGGTATTGACGCCCGGTATTGATTGCACAGCGTTGGCCTGAGTCCAGTCACCTGGAACCTGGCGATAACGATCGATAAATCCGTAGTACGCCGCTTGCACGCCGCTGTTTTGGTCGGCGATATTTCGCACCCGTGCACTCGTAATGAGTTCCTGGCCTTTTAGGATGCCGCCTAGCAGCAGGCCGATAATTACAAGTACGATGGCCATTTCAACGAGGGTAAAGCCGCGCTGATTGCTAATTCTTTTCATCTCATCAATCCTTCATTGATTCGCATGGATGGTTACTTCTGTGCATCGCGCATGCCAAAAACTTTAACTACCTGATAATTCTGAGGTTTCTCTCAAAAGACCCCGTTTTGGGTTCGTTGGATCCCCGACGATTGTCGAAATATCGACAACAATGTGACGAGATCTCGGATAATCGGAGCTCGAATACCTCATCTAAATCAATGACCTGATAACGTCTGTGCAATTGCAAGCGATTAATCGCGCATCAATGGCGCGCTCTTTCGGGATCCTGTTGGTGTTCGCTGTTTTCGTAGCGAACAGCCTCGGCATTCTTGACGTCAGACTGCTGATGGAAATGGACCTGGGCGTCCACCAGGCACTCGCGAAGGAACTCGCGTTCGGCCGGATCCCCCCTCAGCTCTTGCGGCCCGACTATGTCAGTTTCTTGATAACCGGCGCCGTGTTGGCCATTTTTCTGCCCCTACTGACGCCCATCGGCGCCTCATTATTAACGGTCTCGACGGCGATCCCCGCATTCTATGTGGCTTATGCCTACCCCATACCACCGCCCATTATTTCGCTCGAATACGCGCTGCTCATGATCCTCGTGCTGTTCTCCGTTAACGTGTTGATGAGTTACTTCGCCGAGACCCATGAGCGGCAAAAAATCATCTCGGCGTTTGGTCAGTACGTGCCACCGGCCGTCGTTGAGGTTATTGGACGCGACCCAAAATTGTTCTCGATGCGTGGCGAATCGCGCGAGATGACGGTGATGTTCTCGGATCTCAAAGACTTCACCGGAATATCGGAAAAGCTATCTCCGCAAGAACTCGCCGACATGCTCAACCATTACTTAACTGCGATGACCGATGTCTTGCATCGGCATGGGGCCACGATCGATAAATACATTGGGGACGCTATCGTCGCCTTTTGGGGTGCCCCGATCGAGCAAGCCGATCATGCCGAGCGTGCTGTCGCCGCGGCAATCGAAATGCAGCAAAGCCTGGCAGAACTTAGAAAGACATTTAGAGCGCGGGGCTGGCCGGAACTTGAAATGGGGATCGGTATCAATTCTGGCGTGATGAATGTCGGCAACATGGGCTCTCGCTATCGGGTTGCTTACACGGTCATGGGCGACGCGGTGAACATCGCCGCGCGTTTGGAAACGCTGACCCGACTCTACAACATTGGGATCCTGATCACCGACGCCACCCGAATAAAATTACCGACACCGCTGATCCGCGAAATTGATCACGTCATAGTCAAGGGCAAAGACGAACCGACGCGGTTGTACGAACCTTTATCCGAACGCTCGCCCAATGCCGATCCTGAACGCCTGGTTGCGCACGAAAGCGCACTCAGTTCGTATTACAAAGGTCATTGGGAACAAGCGGCCAGAGATTTTCGCGCCTTGCGGAACGACGCCGACGCGGATTACTACGGTGCATTATTGGAACGTATGGAGACGCCGGGGCAACGCGTCCCAGAAAGCTGGGGCGGTGTTATTCGCTTCGGCTCGGAGCTTCACTACACGTTTAATTGAGCTACGGCTAGCGCTCGCCGCTCGCGATTTTCTCTTCGAGTTCGGCCAAACGCTGTGATAAAAACCACTGCTCGTGCTCATCGGTTATCTCACCGCTTTCAAGCAGCCCTCCAATAATGACTTTCGAAGCCTCCAATTGGCCCATGTCTTCGAGGACGAAAATTCTCATCTGTCTGGCCCAATTTGGAATATCTTCCACGGTCTCAGCCGCGGCGAGAGTTTCTGCCAAACTCAGTGCGAGCGGCAGATCTTCAAGTCGATGTTTCGCGACATAGATGGCCTGGGTCATCCAGCGCCAGCGGCGCTCGGGTAAATCGATAAATTCGCGCTCGATAAACGCTAACATCTTGCGCTGGCGTTTCGGATCCGGAACCTCGGCATAGAGGCGGCTGGCCGCCAATAGGGGATATTGGAAATCAGCATCCAAGGCCAACATCAGCGCTAACCAATCGATGACGTCGTCATAGTCAAGCTGCTTAAATGGAATGCTGATCCCAGGTTGATTATCAAACGCCTGCAGCCACAACATCATCGCCCTGGCCAACAGCTCCGGTTCGCCTAGGGAGAGCGCTTGAGCTGCCGCTCGCGGCGGCACGTTGGGTAATGACTCGGCATTGGCTTGCGGTGCCGGGCGCATTTGAACGATCGCGATTTGTGCCACGAGAATTAGCGCGCCGACGACGATCACAACATTCGGGACCGCCGTTACTTTGCGTTCGTCTTTCATCTTGAGCTAGAGGTTTCGCCGATGCAGATCGAATAATCCAGCGAACGCGAGCAAGGCAGCGTAAACCAACGCTTCCAGTATCAAAATCAATATCGATGACAACTCAAGCGGTCCGTCGAGCAAACCCACGGACGCAAAGTGATTCAGCCCTGGCAACACATAACTCAAACCACTGACGAGCTCGGCAATCACCTGAGACGACAAGGCACTGGTATCCACCGTGGGCCCGTGGCTCATTAGCGCGATTGATTCGATACTCCTGGACAGCAAATAAAATGCCGCCACTGCCGCCAGCGCCAATGGCACATTGGTGAACGTGATCACACAGGTCAGCGTGGCGGCGACAACGATGGCCAATTCCGCGAGTAGCGTGATCGCCCAAGCAATGACGTTCCCCAACGGCGCGAAGAAGAACAACGGCAAAGCAACGATCGCGGTGACCACCAAGGCGCTAGACCAAAGCCCGGCGAGCTTCCCCAGGAACCACCATGTCCTCGATAGCGGTCGCGAGAAGATCAAATCGATTTGCCGATGTTCAAACTCTCGAACCAAATTCGATGCGATGAATAGCGTAACGATAAAAACCAAGCCTAAGCGGGCAAAGGCCGCGTAGAACCCTACGCGATAGCTCGAACTGTCGGTTATAGCTAAGCTCGCAAGAAACTCGGCGATTAACAGACACCCGAGCGCGACAGCGAATCCCAGCCAGAAAAAGTTGGTGCGGCGCGCCTCTAGACGCGTGAAACGAGATACGCTCAGTGCCGCCGCTATCGGAGAGTCCTGCATTGCTTCGAACTTTAATTTAAGGTTGGGGTAATGGCGCGCAATAGGCGTAGTATATCGCTGGAAGTTAACGAGTGGCTGCTGCAAAACACATACTGACCTCAGCAAAATTTCTTGACCGCCGACACGAACACGTGTTGCTGGCAACGATGCTGATCGTTCTCCACCTGGCGATCAATGCAGGTCCCGGTTCACCGATCGGCACGTCCATGATGATGGCCCATCTGGGGTTGTTCTTTCTCTGGCAACCGATATGGCAGCGCGACCAGCAGCTTGATTTTCAAGGACTCGTTTTTGTCGCCATTCTGCTCGGCGCAATGTTGTTCGCTGGCGGCTGGTGGGCAACATTTGGCTGGCTGGTTGCACTGATTGGTATCGTGGCGGGGAGTTCCTTCTCTACCCGCCGTGAGAGCACGGTCTATCAGGTAACGCTCGCGATTCTGGTTTCCGAATTGTTGGTGTTTTGCACCCCGACCCTCTTTCTCGAACATCAACTAGATCGGGATATCCGGCAACTGTTTACGATCGGTTTATTCGCACCACCGATCCTATTGCTACTCTTCCCCACACAAGCCACGCTGCAACCGCGCGATCCCTTTCCGGTCGATGTGTTTCGCGGCATCACCTTTGCGCTAATGACTGCGCTGATGGCGATTTTCAGTGTTTTGATCACCTATCGATTTGCCTTCGACTACATCACCTCTTTGGTGATCACCCTCATCGCGCTAGGAGGCTTTTTATTGCTTTTAAGCTACATCGCCACGCCGAGCAGCCGTAACCTCGGCGTGCGAACGCTGTGGGAACGATCAATTCTCAATATCGGGACGCCATTTGAGGCGTGGCTCGCCAACATCGCCAATCTTGCCGGACGCCAAAGCTCGGCGGAGGATTTTCTGCGAGCCGCCGCTGATGAACTTGCGGCGTTGCCGTGGGTGTCTGGGGTGCAATGGGAAAGCGGCGGTTTAAGCGAGATGTCGGGCGACAAAGGCCGTTTTGAAACCACGATAAGAGTGGGAAACTTAAGCGCGACAATCTTCGCCGAGCGCCATTTCTCAAGCCAACTGATGCTGCACTCACATTTGCTGGTGCAGGTTTTAAATCACTTTTACAACGCCAAACAACGCGAGGAGGAGCAAGCGGCGGAAGCGCATTTGAAAGCCGTTCATGAAACAGGCGCGCGAGTAACCCATGACATCAAAAATCTTTTGCAATCGATGCATGGACTCACTAGCGCGTTGATGAGTGAGCGACCCGACGACGAGCGACGCGGCAGCTTAACGCTCTTGAAACGCCAGCTCCCGCGGATCAGCCAACGTCTGCAGGTGGCGCTCGATAAATTGCAAAGCCCAGGCGATGACCGCATTGGTGACTTTCAAACGATTGGCGATTGGTGGCAAACCGCGAGCGAGGGGATCAGCGATCCCAGTGTACGCTTTGACGCTGACCTTCAAGATCCCTCCATTAGAATTCCGCGCGACCTCTTTGATAGCGCGCTTGAAAACGCGCTCGAGAATGCCCGGGCCAAAGTCCGCAATGACAGAGCACGGTCTATTGCGATCAACCTAGTAGCGCAGGGTGAGCGCCTGGAGCTCAGTGTGCGCGATGATGGCGAGGCCATATCGGCCGCGCTGACCAAACGCTTGTTTGAAAAACCCGTGGAGTCGGCGGACGGATTAGGGATCGGCCTTTATCAAATTACGCGTTTCGCGGACCAACTCGGCTATCGGTTTTTCTTGGCCGACAACCGCGATGGCGAGGTGTGCTTCAAGTTGGTCAGAGAAAGCACCCCGGCCTAAGCAGAACTAGGGCAACTGCCCGGCTTGAACCATCCGGCCGTTCAATACGGTTCGGGAGATTCGAAGAACCAAATCGTCGAATTCACACAGCGGGGCGGTTTCATCTGCATCATCCGCGCAACCAGTTTGATCGACGGAATAGATGCGGTCGAAAAAAAAGCGGTCGCCATCTGTGTTCTCGATTTCATCGAGGTTTGATATCGGTACAGCGGGGCGTGCGATACCCTCGACGCTAGTTGCTCCGTAGCTATTTTTGCCGTGCGAAAGGATGAGCCCGACCACATTGGCACCGTTATTCGGCGACGTAATGACCGCTTTACCTTCGATGACGCCTGCGGTGCCTGAATCGTCGCCGCGCGAACTCACCTCAAAGTTTCCCGTGGCGCAAAGATCGAACTCCCCGTCGTTCTCGGCAATTCCCGCAGGTGCTAAATCGCCGTCGTTGTCTACGACGTCGCCATCACACGCGGCGTTTTGCGCAGCCCATGTGTATTGTGTACCCCGAACCGCATATAAAAATCGATTTCCCCCCGCGTCGCCGCTTTGGCCAAAACCGATTTCGTTCCATGGCAGCCAGCCGACATTGTTCGTGCAGACTGCGTCCGCGTACAACCCCAAATTAGTGGCATCATAAGGATCTGGGTCAGGTATTCCATTACCGGTCGTATCCGGGCACGGTAATCGGCCATTGGTTAGCGCGTATCCGTAGAGGGCATCACTGATCGTTGCCATCGAAACAAGCGTTTCCTTCCTTTTGGCCGCCTCCAGCTGTACCGCTACCGGACCAACCAAACCAGCGATTAACATGCCGATTATGAACAGCACGATCGCCATTTCGATCAGCGTAAAACCCGATTTTTTTGGGGAAGGCAGGGCTACCGTCCTAGCAAGATAATTTGATCGTTAAATGCGCTATTTCCATAATTTAACTCGTAGCTTAGATCCGTGCCGTCAACGTTGTCGCCTTCGAGATAGTTCGCCTCGTTACCGGGCCGATTTTGAACTAGGACGTTGGGCTCGTTGATTAACGCCCCAGTAGATATTACTAGGCCACGCGCGTTGGCATCGGTCACGGCAACGGCGGAGTTTGGTCGGATGGTGTTCAAACGCAAACACGTCCCCCCAACCGTGCAATCTGCGTTCAGGGCGCCAGGCTCTTCATCTTGAGCGTAGTGCACGTAGATCAGCTCGTGCCAATCATTGGTGTGAAACCAATTCGGAAGCGACCCGGGGCTGGTCGCCCAGTCAACATTATTGTCAGAATCGATCTCTAAATCGAAGGGAACTTCGATTAGGGTAAAACTATCCCCGCCTTGCATCGTGGTTTTTTCTAAGGTCGCAGAACCAGCGGAACTGGTCATAAATGGCGAGAAACCGTTGGGAGAATCGCTTACAGTGATGGTGATGCTGCCATTCAGGTTGGCTCCGTTAATCTGCACGAAGAGATCTCGCGCTGTAATCGCCGAGGGCTGCAAGACGACGGCGTCAGGCCCGTTGTACTCTACGACCCAACGTCTAATTAAATCGAGCTGCATCGTTCCAGCCGGGTTTCCAAAAATAGTCGTCGCCGCACTTAATGTATACGCGAGCTCCGCTGTGCATGTGATTTGCGTCTGACCTGACAATTGGCAAGAGCCCGCGAGCCAGTCGCCGGCGTCATCGCCGGTGACTGTTGCGTCCAGAAAATCATGGGTACCAGTGTAGTTCCATAGAAACCATGAGCCGGAGAAATCTTCTGTACAAATCGGGTTTAGAGCGCATTGGGCATTCGGGCTATTCCCTTGGTACCCGCTGACGATCGTTGGTGTACCCGATGCGAAGCTCCAGCTTGATTGAAAATCGGCGAAGAAATCCTCGCCCGGCGCCACCACGGGTAAGTGACCAAAATTAACAAGATTGTCCTCATGCGTTTCAAAATCACCAGCGCTGCCGGGCTCCGCAAACGGGCTCAGCCAGGGAAACCCGTCGTCGCAACCGGGTACCGCACCGCAGTTCGGGTCAACACCGTTAACGTCGTCTGCATCAGGATCGGCGAAGTAGTTCTCAAGCGCGTAAGAAACTTCGGTCATAACTGTGGTCTCGACTTGGGCCATCAGTTCAGCGCGAGTTAGGGTCAAAACTAAATCATTCGCGTCATCGCCGCTCACTGCAGTGAACGAACCATCTCCTTTGCTAGCGTTATCACCTTCCAAAAAGTCGGACGCGCTATAGGCATTAGAAGTTTTACGATCTTGGTTCCCAAGCGCGGGGCCTGGAGCAATGATGACAGCAACGATGTCACTCTCACCGTCAAGCGTGAAGCCGCCAGTAGTTTCGCTATTGACCGGTTCGACCAGCGGAAAGTGACGGTAGGCATCAGTCAAGGCATACCAAAGTGGTGCCCCATCACCGTCAAGAAGTTCATCCATACCTAAGGTTCGCCATGGAAAGCGGCCGGTCTCGGTCTTACTCGCAAGGTCGCAATTTGCGTCAGTTGACCCCAGTGTCCCGCTACCGGTCGAATCCGGACAAGGCAAGCGGCCCGGCCCAGATTCAAAGGCAACCGCGTAACCGATCAAAGCCGCCTTGGCGCGATTTAGCGCTTCTTTCGACGCGAGTAGATTTTCGGTGGGCTCGCTCTGGGCCGCGATATTCAGAGCCCGGAGCAACGCATATGACGACGCCGTGATCAGGATCAGCAAGAACGTAATGATCACAACACCGTTTTGGCGTTGCCGACTTGGGTGGCGATTTTTTATCAATCTGAGCATAGCCTTACGACGATAGCGGCCAGAACGGTCTAAAACCGGAGAAAAATCACAGTTTGGGGATCAGGTTGCGCAGCGCCGCCGGTAATGGCGCGGGACTCAAATCGGGAATCGACGCTTGTTCAGGCTCGGCTTTGTCAGCGTCATCGGAGGCCGGGATGGCGGATGAGGCCTGCTGGCGCTCGTAGTTATCAACAATCCCTTCGGTCTCGGGTCCAACGTGTTGCCCGGGTTTCAGTCGCTGGGGCGCTTCAGAGTCCTCTTGACGGACATTGACCCGCCCGCGCTCATCGAGCGACACATCAATGGTGCGCACCCCAAATTCCGCGAAATTTCCTTGATAGGAATTTTGGTCGTTAATCCAAAAGGTTGTGGGTCCGCCACTGCGGGAGACATAGCCGTTGATGGTCAGTGGATCAAGAGTAACGGCAGGTTCTTGTTCTTCGTCCGGGAACTCCATCTGCGCGAATTCATCGGGAGCTTCTTCCGCTGTGGGTTGCTCCGGCTTGCGGTTTCGCATTTGATCGAGCATGGCCCGTTCCCGCGGATTGAGAAACAATCGATCCATGTCTTGCGCACCTACCGTACTCGTGGCGCCGAGCAGTAGCATGAATACTGTGCCTAAAAGAAAAGATGCGATGTTCATAGCTGCAACCTCGCCTCTCCACGTAGGTCAATGGTCCACCAATCAAAAATACAAGCTGCGGCGATATTCGGCGTTGTCGGATTAAGCGCGCCATCATCTCGGGTTAGCTGAAACTGGCACTCAGCAACGGAATAGACGCCGGGCGCTTCCCTATCGATTGCCGCCAATAGGCGTGAGAAATCACCCTCGTGCAATAATCCCATGCTTAAACTCATGGTGCTCACATTGAGATCATAAGTGCCGAGATTGAGATCAAATTCAGGCTCCTCGACCTTCTGCGGCGACATTTTGTAGGTCAGCTCTGGCAAACCTAAACTCTTACCCGCATTACGCAAACTTTCCAGCCAATCGAGGCGCCGCTCAGGGCCCAAGAAACCGCCGTTGTAAAGTCGTACAAACTCGGGGTAGTACTCTTCGATGATCCGTTCCTCTTCATCGACAGCCAGATACTGCTGGCTGGCCGCACGGAAATTGGAATGATGAACACGGTACTCGCGATCCATCTTACTTTTGAAATAAAAGCTGCCACCCACCAACCCGCCAGCGATCACCAGGCAGCCGATGAACACCACCAACGAGCCACGAAGAATTTTCCAATCAACTTTGTTGGCCATTGCTCGCGCCTTTCACCACTTTTAGTCGAAATTCGGCAGTCTGGCGTTCCTGCGAATCTGTTGCCGAACCACTGACGTCTGAGTCTGAACTAACGTCAAGCGGATACTCCAAGACCGTGACCTCCTCGATATCGGGCAGCAGCTCCAGTTCCTCGACCAACCCGTCGATGGTCGCAATCGCTTCGCGGAAGTTGCCGGAGAAGGGCTCGATGCGCCCTTTCAATTCGGCGTGGTCGTACCGATCGTAGGCCGGTATATCGAGCGCGAGCGCAGTTCGTGAAACTTCTTTTTGCTCGGGAAATTCCGTACTCCATTCCATCCGGTCAAGGCGGACCTCCGGAGTGCGGGCGATAGCTTGGCTAATGGTAGCCATGATGCCGACCGGCGATGCCTTCTGCTCACGCAAGGAATCCACCACGTCAACGGCGTGCTTAATGTCGCGCGGCTCCACTGGCGTCGGCGGGAGTTTCTGTCGCGCCAACTGATAACGCTCTTGGTAGAACACCGCTTTCTGCCGCGCATCCAAGGCTTGCTGGCGTAAAGTAACGGCATCGACGAAATTAACCGCGCTCCAAATAAGACCGCCCAATAGCAACAAGGCCCCCGCGACCAACAACCCATCGCGTGTTTTGTGCATCTGATAGGCCTGCGTCTCCTCAGGCTTTGCGTAATGATTTTTCACGCTCGCGCCGGTCAGCAGGCGGGCGAACAGCGCGTCGCTTTCGTAGCGATCGTGGGTTTTGTTTTCGCCGAGCTTTACTTCAACTTCCGCAACGTCGACCAGAAAGAACTTTTCATCCTCGGTGTCGCGACAATGTTGCTCAAGCTCATTGAGCAAATCACCGTGCGAGAGGATGTAGATATGCAGCGGTTGCTCACGGGCGACTAAGGCCAAGCTATTGAGGTAGCGCCGAAGTTTTTCCAGTTCGTCGAGCATGTAGTTGGCGTAAGGCACCGAGCCCATACGCGGCATGTACGCCAGGCGGCTTATGCGCAATTGCCCGCCCCGGAAAAACGACTGGCGTAACCCTGAAATCGACTGCAAGGATACGAGTAATACGTTTTCGGCGTTGACCTTCAGAGTTTTCAACAACTGCGCGCTCAGCACCGGCAAGGAGTAAATCCCCGCGATCGGCATTTCAACTTCCATGAGCTTTTCAACCCAGGGTTGGACCGATTCCGGTTTTGTCAACGCGGCCAGCAGCACCTTGTCGTCTTTGCGCCCTTCCGTTTCGCGACCCTGACGTTCTGCATAGTAGTAGGGCGTGCCTCGAAATAAACGCGCGAACTTTCGGTCTAGAACGGATTTTCGATCTCCACCGCCAACGTGCGGCATGGTGTCAAGGCGATACTCTTCTTCGACCATGTCGACCAGAATGGAGACTGGGGCATTACCGGTATCGACCAGGCAGCGTTCGAACAACGCTAAACCCGCTTCGTCTGTGGTGAAGCCGTAAGAGTTCGCAAGCTCGCCGTCGTTATAGATGTAATACGTCGCCTGATCAGCGGCGACAAATAACACCCGCGAGTCGTTGCGATTAAAAATCGATTTGAGTGAAAAGCTCATAAATCGGTCCCAATACGGAAGCCATGATCCAAAATAAAATCGCGCCCAATACCATCGTTATCAACGGCATGATCATCGCCTGCAGACGGCCAATGGATTCGGCGACTTCACGAACGTAAAAGTAACTGACGTTATCAAGCGCTTGTTCCAAGGCGCCGGTGTTCTCACCAACGCGCAACATGCGGATCACCAATGGGGGAAACAATCCAGATCCCGCAAAACTGGAACTGATCCCGCCGCCATCGGCAATTTTTCGACCCGCTTCATGCACCGCGCTCGCTACCGCGCGATTCCCGGCAACGTTTTCGGCCGCACGAATGCAGTCGAGTACGGTGATCCCGGAGGAATACATGATCGAGAACACCTGGCAGACCCGAGTGACAATCATCTTCTTCAGAACCGGGCCGATCAACGGGAGGAACAATAAATAGGTATCTAGTTTTTCACCGGCTCGCGGATTGCTACGCCACACAAAAAAAGCGATGCCCAGAAAGATCACGGGTAGGAACAAAATCACATACCAGTAACTGGCGAAGAAACTCGCCGTCCAGATCAGCGCAACCGTTTGTGGCGGCAGGGTTTGGCCCATCGTTGTTAAAAACGAGATCAACTGCGGCACCACAAACAGCATCAAGAAGAACACCACGGCAATAACCAC
>JBCCEV010000021.1:0-36017 GCA_039030125.1 Pseudomonadota bacterium
CAGCCTGGGGTCATGGGCTTTGGCACGGTACCTTGGCGCCACTGGCGCTGGGCGCAACGATTGCCTCCTATCGAGGGAAGTACGACCCGACCACGCTGTTGACGGCGCTCGCTCAATTGGAGGTCAACAATTTATCCGCTGCGGCCACCCATTACCGGATGCTTCGCCACGCTGCTATTCCAGACGGTTGGCGCCACTCAATCGAGAAATTATCGTTCACCGGTGAACCTATCGATAGCGAGACCGCGGCTTGGGCGCAGCGAACTTTTGGCACGACAGTCGCGGGCATGTACGGCACCACCGAGGTCGGCGTGATTCTTGTGAGCTACCCAGGCGCAAGCGATTTCGAAATTAAGCCGGATTCGTTAGGAAAAGCCGTGCCGGGTCTTGAAGTGGATGTCCATGACGCAAGTGGAAACACCTGCGTACCCGGACAGCGTGGCGAGATTGTGGTGAGAAGAAAGGATAGCTGGTTCGCGACCAAAGATATCGGTTATCTCGATACCGACGGATATTTTTATCACGGTGGGCGAGCGGACGATGCGATCATCTCGGCGGGTTGGACCATGAGCGCCGTGGAAATAGAGGACGTTTTGCTGAAGCACCCTGACGTCCGTGAGGTTGCCGTTATCGGCAGCCCAGACCGCGAGCGCGGTTTAGTACCCAAAGCGTTCGTCGTCTCACCACGTGAGGGCTCTCCAATCTTCGCCGAAGAGCTTAAACAACTCGCCAAAACGCGCTTGAGCCAACATGAGTATCCACGCAAGATCGAATTCGTAACAGCACTGCCGAAACTGCCGGCTGGCAAGATCAATCGCAAAGCGTTGCGCGAGATCGAACAGGAATAACAATGACAGACGAACACTACGCGCTGATCACAGACGAGCGCTTGGCGGATTTGCGCTCGCGGATCGGCATCAAGATCAATAATTCGCTTGAACCTTGGTGTCACGAGGCGACTCGCGACAACATCCGCCATTACGCTCACGGCATCGGTGATGACAATCCGCTGTGGTGCGATCCCGATTATGCGGCGAGAAGCACTTACGGTGGCATTATCGCGCCTCCGTCTTTTTTATTTGCCTGTGATCGAATCATTTCGGGATATTGCGGCGGACTGCCCGGCGTTCATGCAATGTGGGCGGGCGCAGATTGGGAGTGGTACAAACCGATTGTGCGCAATGCCGAGATCCGGACCGAAGCTTGGCTCAAGGATCTTATTGAACACGACACCAAATTCTCGGGGCGTGCGATCCAGCAGATTTATCACGTCGATTTTTTTGACCAGTCAGGTGACAAGCTCAGTAGCGCCGATAGCTGGGTGTTTCGTACCGAGCGCCAAACCGCGCGCGAGAAGGGCACGAAGTACAGCGCACTTAAAACGCGCGATGAAAAACGTTACGACGATGATGAGCTAAAGAGCCTGTTCGAGCGCTACGCCGCCGAGCTCGTTAGAGGGTCACAGCCTCGTTATATCGAGGAGGTGAATATCGGTGAAGACCTACCCGAGATGGTCAAGGGCCCAATGACCGTCACCGGCTTCATTGCCTATGCGCAAGGCTGGGGCGGGCTGTACATCCGCGCTAACCGGCTGGCTTGGAAACAGATCGCCAAGCACCGCGGTTTGGGGATCCCCAACCGGTTTAACATTCCAGATTGCCCCGAGCGCGTGCACTGGGAAGAAGAGTTCGCCCATCAAGTTGGTGCACCAAGCGCGTACGACTATGGCCCCGAGCGCTGTTCGTGGCTAAGCCATCAGTTGACGGACTGGATGGGAGATGAAGGGTTTCTTGTAAAGGCCTCATGCAAAATAAGACGGCATAATCCGGTCGGCGACTACCTCGTCATTCGCGCGAAGGTTCGAGACCTATTTCGCGACGAGCAAGGCCGACATTGCGTGGTGGTTGAACAGGAAGCACGCAACCAAGACGACGAGCTGTCGGTGCTAGGCGAGGGTACGATCGCCCTGCCAAGCAAGTTTGACTAGCGTCGTTTTTGCGCCATCGGGCGCTCGCCAAAAGTGAGGTTTCGGCAAACTCCAAGCCGCACGGAATTACTCCGGCAATCTCGCGGGTTAAACCGGTGAGCCTCGCAATCGTGGCCCTTGGCGATGGGCGCGCCGAGGCCCGCGGGTCGCGGGCCTCACGCGAGCGTCAATTTGACGCTGACTTTGGCGCCAGCTACGCCGTCTTCTCAAGCGCCGCCGCCAAGATCCCATGCTTCGCGCAGAAATCCGCCGTGAGATCGGCAATCAACGCAGGCTCCTCGAACATTGGATAGTGTCCAATGTTTTCAAGGTGCACGGCTTCGCCCTTCGGCATGGCCGCCGCAGCCTCGTCAACAAGCTCTTTAGGGACCCAAAAGTCGTCATCCCCGCGAACCACCAACATTGGGATCTGCACGTCGCCGAGTTTGGCCAGCACGTCGTGTCCCGACCAACCCTCCAAGTCGCCCACGGCGCTGAGTTGACTATTTTTGTGCTGCCAACGGAGCTCAGCGATCTTGTCCGCCGGGCAGTCGCGGCCCAGAGACTCAACCGCAGCGCGCTCCATCATGTCCTGCCAGCCGGGGGCCCAAGACGGGTGCACGAGCTCGCTGGGTGACGGGAATGTGGGAGACCGTCCTAAACCCTCCATTGGGATCCCGGCAGCCATTTCCTGCCAGTGATTGGACGCATAGTCGAAGGTAATATCACCGCCAATCGAACAGCCCGTGATGACCGGTTGTTCCAGGCCGAGTGTTTGCACAAATTGATAGACAAACTCAGCGTGCTCGTGAATCGAGCGGTGTTGCTGCCAGTTAACGGGATACGAGCGCGAGTGGCCGGGTAGGTCCAAGGCCATCGCTCGAAAACCGCGCTCGGCATAAAGCGGCAAAATATATTGGTACTCAAGCGATGAAGCACCTGCGGTATGAATACATACCAACGGATAACCGTCGCCGATTTCATCATAAAACGTGCGCGTGCCATTAACCTTGACGTAGTTGCCGCGAATATCTTCAGACGTTGCCATGTTGATTCCTCGTTACTGTTCTAAGCTGCGACGGATTTGAGTGTATAAGCGAGTTGGAAGACCGCTTCGGTCATGCGCCCGGCTTCGATCATGTTGCCTTCCGTTGCTATGTCGCAGGTCATTTCACCGACCGTGCTGAGCTCTGGATCGTTGTCGAAATAGCGCGTGCCCGGGAAGGTCAAATCAGCCCACTTGCGTTGACCGCTAAGTAACTTTTGCCACGCATCTTCCGGACCCGAAAGTTTAAAGGTGTAGCCAAACCGTGAGGGTGCGTCCTCATGATCGATGACCTGCCCTTTGTAAACTTTCATCCACATGCAATCTTCATCGACCTCGATTTGGATGGCGCCATCGAAAGCGCGCGTTTGGGTTGAAAACTCTTCGTTAGCGTTCAACGCGGCGACAAAACTATCGCGCAGCGACGCATTTGCAAGAAACGACATCACGTTCTCCTGGTTGCACTGATCTACCCGCCGAAGCGGGGGCCGCATTCTAGCGACCCGCTCCAAGGGGGAGCAACCAAGCGAACCGCCTCGAAACGGTGCGGCGATTTCTATTTTCTTTAATAAATTCATAATTTTAATGCGGCTCAACTCCTGGAATGCGACGCCGATATAACTTCTGTTGAGAGGGGAATCGCTGTGACCAATCCTGAATCACCGGAACATTTAGAAACACAGCCGGACGTGATCGCACGCCTGGAGCGCAGGCTTGCGCACTTCAGGCGTATCACCGATTACGCCCCGATGATGTTATGGACAACGGACGAAACCGGCGCCGCCACCTACTTCAATCGCGTGTGGTTACAGTTCACGGGCCTAGAGGATGCAGACGTGCTCGACGGCGGGTGGGGCCAATCGCTGCATCAAGACTATCGTGCACAAACCCACCGAACGTTTATGGAAGCGCTTAATTCGCGGAGTCAATATAGGGCCGAGTATCCGCTGCGTCGCAACGATGGTCAGTTTCGAAATATGTTGGCGATCGGCGAGCCGCTGATCGACGAAGCGGGCGAATTTTTGGGCTATACCGGCTGCACCGTCGATATTTCAGACCAAAAAGAAAATGAAAAAGTTCTCTCTGAGTTCAATGGCCGCCTCAAAAAACACGCAACTGAGATAAGCCTTCTCAATGAGCTTAACGATAACCTTCAAGTTTGCAAAAACGTCGATGAGACGAAGCCGATCTTAAAGCGTTATGGCACTCGAATATTCCCCGACGTGGCGGTGGATATTTGTCTTTTCAATGAATCTCGAAATCTCGTTGAGCCGTTTGTGAACTGGGGCACGACGCAAGGAAACCTGCCGCAAGTGTTCGCGCCTGATCACTGTTGGGCGCTGCGCAAAAGCAAGCCTCATTTTGAGAACCCCTTGGACGAGGGCCAAATTTGTCCAAATTTCGCTAACTGTAATCATGTGAACTACATCTGCGTGCCGATGATGGCTTACGGCGAGGTCGTGGGGAACATGCACATTGACGTTGGCAAACAGTTTGAAGGATTAAACGACGACGCGGTGCTCGAAAAGCAAAACGAATTGTCGCGTTTGGCATCACACTCTTCAGATCAGATCGCCTTGGCGCTGGCGAATTTGAAACTGCGCGCCACGTTGCAATACCAATCCACACGCGACCCACTAACGCGTTTATTTAACCGTCGCTATATGTTGGAGACCTTAGAACGGGAGATAGCCCGTGCCGTTCGCTCTCAAACAGCGCTTAGCGTGTTGATGCTCGATGTCGACCACTTCAAGCGGTTCAACGACTCCTACGGGCATGAAGCCGGTGACCTCGTGCTTCGCGAGCTTGCCACCGTCTTGCGACACGCTATTCGCGGATCGGACATCGTCGCCCGCTATGGCGGCGAGGAGTTTATTGTCGTCATGCCCGATGCGGACACGCAAGTTGCGAGCGGAAGGGCCGAGGAGATCCGCAAGCGAGTTGCAAGTTTGACCATCGATAACCGGGGCCAATCGCTTGGCAACGTAACCCTTTCTATCGGGGTCTCAACGTTACCTGCTAACGGTGAGTCGAGCGAACAGCTTATTGGTGCCGCTGACAGTGCGCTTTACAACGCCAAGGGTGAGGGCCGTAACTGCGTGGTGGTGGCACCAGCGACAGGGCCACCGATGACCCTGCCGAGCGCGATCGCATCCTAGCGTTTGTAGAGACCAATCAAACTCGATTTATCGAGCGTGTTGAAATTTAAATAAAAGCCGACGATCGCCGCGGACGTGTCAGCGGTAACCGGTAGTTCCTTCATACCCACAGCGTGGACGCTAAAAATATAGCGGTGCACGTTGAGCCCTTCCGGTGGGCAGGGGCCACCGTAGCCAGGTGCGCTAAAGTCGGTTCGCACCTCAAGGGCACCGGCCGGCATCTTCCCTCCTTGCGGGTCGCCTGCACCTTTTGCTAGCTCCCGGACATCGGCCGGGATATTCGCCACGACCCAATGCCAAAACCCTGATCCAGTGGGAGCGTCGGGATCAAAGCAAGTGACCGCAAAACTCTCCGTGCCGTTCGGCACGCCATCCCATTTTAAATGGGGCGACAGATTGCCGCCGGCGCATCCGAACCCGAAGGCCTCGGACAACACGTGGTCAATTCCCAACATTTCACCGTCACTAAAATCGTCGCTCGTCAGCACCATGGCCATTGCTTTTCTATCCTCTGTGTAGGGGCTTAAGGGCGTGCATTATAGTTTCGCACCCGAACTTGTTGTCGCCGCGCGGAGACACGGAAAAATTACCCTTTTGGACGCCCCGCACGCTAAACCACTGAAATTCATGATCGGCACGAACGTCGATGCACACTTCGGTAATCTTTCACAAAAACACTCCAAAAGCCTCTTAAATCATTAATATTTAGATCTTTTTTGATGCTGGCATTGAGCTTGCTTCCCCTCTGCAAAGCAACAACATGCCCAGGTGTAAGATGAAGTTAACTCTCAAGGTGGTGCTCGCCACTGTTTTGCTTAGTTTGGTAAGCCAAGTCCACGCCGTTTGGTATCAAATTGTGTCGGTGGAAACCAGCAACCAAGTATTCGGCGCATCGCTATTCCATACGGCAACGGCCAGCAACGTGATGAGCGGCAAGAATGTTGGGCGCTTAACCGGTCCCAGCAATGGAACACCGTACGGATTCTACGATGACGACAGTGGACTGTTCATGGGAACCTTCGATCTCGGCGCACCGAGTGCCAGTGTGTTATCCAACCTTGGCCTCCCCAGTGGGTTCGATGGTGGTCCAACGGTCGGGATGTTCGGCACATTGTCGTTTGGTGCCAATGGACTGATGAATGCCGTTTCTTCTTTGAATACGGTGTTCAGCGGGAACAACCTTGCGCAGTGGGTGAACGCCGACGCTGACAGCGGCAATGACATTACCATTGCGGACAACCAGCTTTTTTTCAAAACCGGGATTCAATGCTGTAACTCGGATGGCTTTGGACCCAACTCGTTTAAGCAAGACACCAACGGTGACATGGTCATGACGCTCTGGGGCGCCAACGGTTGGGACGTGGCCGCCGCTAATTACACGGCCGGCGGCAACCCGACGACACTCGGCGTCGATCTCCGATTGCGACTGCAAAAGATCCCAGAACCGGCGACACTGAGCTTGCTTGGTCTGAGCCTCCTCGCAGGCACGCTCATGAGGCGACGAATGCCCTGACAGCGCTCACAGCGAACCAAAGTTTCTCAATGAACGCCTCGCTTCGGGGCGTTTTCATTTCTAGAATAATGTTCTCAAGATCAGGCGATTAGCAGTCTTTTACCGATCCCCCGTGCCGGCACGGAGCCGACCGGAAGCCGGCCCATACGATGTGAGCTATCTTACCGAGGGGCGTTAGCGTTGAAGGGCCGCGCGACGCGGCACTTTTTTAAAGAGGCCGGCGCACGCCCGCCTGTTCCAGAAGCGGCATAACTTCCGCATTAAAGCGCGCCAGGCCTTCGTCGTAATTCGCCCAGCATAAGGTTAAACCGTCGAATCCCATATTGGACATGGCAATAAGCTGATCCGCGACCTGTTCGACCGATCCCACGATGGGAAACGCGCTGTAGCCAGACACCAGCACCTCCAGATGCTCCTTCTCGTGTTCGACCGAATAGCTCCCCGAGTTGGGCGCAAAAACGCTCATCATGTTCGATGCGGCTTCCCAATCCCCTTTCTCGTGAACGTAATGATGGTAGTAGGCTTCTGCGTCCGCTTGAGTGTCACCCATTACGATGCTGGTCATCCCCCACACCTGAACCTCGCGTTGGAAATCCTTCCGCGCGAGCGTCTTAACGTCGTTTAATATCGCCTCACCGATTTCCAGAGTGGGCGCCAGTAGAAAATTAAGATCGGCGTGCTGCGCGGCGAACCGCCGGCCCGCGTCACTAACACCAGCGCTCATGATCGGCGGATGCGGCTTTTGCACAGGCTTGGGCTCCGCATAGGCATGCGGGCATTTAAAAAACCGCCCTTCGAAATCGAAAAAGCCCTCTTGCGTCCACAATTGCCGGATGAGGGTCAGCCATTCTTCGGCGACCGCATAGCGCTCATCATGTTCGCGTTGCGGGGTGCCAAACATCGCAATCTCTGATGCATTCCAGCCGGCGACGATATTGAGGGCGAAACGGCCATTGGAAATATGATCGATAGTAGCCGCCTGCTTTGCGGCTAGCACCGGATGGATCGTTGGTACGTGCGAAGTCGCGAGAATATTGATCTGTCCGGTCGCCTGTGCCAGACCGGCCGCCCACGTATAAGTCTCAAATGAACGGTGATTGAAGTTGGTCTCCCCGCCGAAACCTTTCCAGCGGGCAACCGGAATCATAGCTTCTATTCCGGCGGCGTCGGCGGTTTGCGCGATCCGCAGTGTCTCATCCCAGGAGACCTGGATGTTTCCATCAACACTCGATATCGCGCAACCGTGACTGACGTTAGCGCCAAAAATCGCGAGCTTTAGATCATTGCCCGAGGCAAGAAGGCTCATTGGGGCTTAAACCGCCGAGTAACCACCATCGACGGTGACCACGGCGCCGTTCATAAAAGATGCTTCATCAGAAGCCAAGAAAATCGCGAGCCAGACCACCTCTTCGGGTCGTCCTAATCGGCCGGTTAGGTGTGCTTGTTCCATCGCCGCCCAGATCTCTTCCTTGTTATCGAACTTCTCTAAATAACGATGAGGCATCGGCGTATCAATGCCACCGGGGGCGATGGCGTTAACGCGGATATTGTATTGCTTTAGATCGTTCGCCATTGAACGCGCCAGTTGCGCGACGCCGGCTTTGGACGCGCCGTAGGCCGCCATGTCAGGAAAGCCGACCAAACCGCCGACAGAGCTGTTATGAATGATTGAACCGCCGTCGCCCTGTGAAACCATTTGCCGCGCGACTTTCTGGCTTAGCAAAATCGATGCCCGAACATTAACGTTCAGCACTAGGTCAATTTCCTCCGGCGTCGTTTCTAGAAACGGACTCCCAACCATTGCTCCATGGTTGTTATAAAGCACATCGATGCGGCCGTATTTCTCGACTGCCGCGCTCACCAAAGCATCAAGTTGCTCATCGGCAGTGACGTCAGCTTGCACGTAGATCGCAGCCTCAGGATCGGTCGACTTAGCCAGCACTTCCGCTTCGGCATCTTTCATATCCGATGCCACCACTTTGGCGCCCTCGCGCGTGAACATCTCAACGGCAGCTAACCCTTGACCACCCGCGCCGCCGGTTAGGATGCAGACCTTATCTTGTAGTCGTCCCATGGACCTCCCCTCAAAAACTCTTATCCCCAAGTCATCGGTGACCGGGACGCGCATGCTATCACCTCAGCGGAAGAATGGCGGAGCGCAGAAGCTGGTTGTCTATAATGGCGCACTCACGCAGCGGGAAGCTCAAGGCCCCGTCATGGCCGGCAAGAAAAACAAAGCCAAATCAAACTCCAACACGATCGCGACAAACCGCAAGGCACGCCACGATTTTCATATCGAAGAGCACGTTGAAGGTGGGCTGGTACTGGAAGGATGGGAGGTCAAATCGCTACGCGCGGGCAAAGCGCAGTTGCGGGACACCTATGTGCTGATTGAGAATGGCGAAGCCTGGTTGCACGGCGCGCATATCGACCCACTGCCGCAAGCATCCACCCACATCAACCCCGATCCCTCGCGCCGCCGCAAGGTACTGTTGAACCGCAACGAGATCGGAAAATTCATTGGCGCCATCGACCGGCGGGGTTACACCTTGGTGGTCTTGAGCCTGTACTGGAAAAACGGACGGGTAAAATGTGACATTGGAATGGCTAAAGGCAAGAAACAACACGACAAGCGCGCGACAGAAAAATCTCGCGATTGGCAGCGCGAGAAAGCGCGCTTAGTTAAGACAGGTGGTCGCTGAAAGAGTATCACCGGCACGGGCTTTTCTCTTGCGGCGTAAGCCCGAGGATTTCAATAGCGAGCGCGTTCACCCATCGGTAAATATTGAATTAACACCAACCCCTCTACCTTTAATTCCCAGATCGACTAGAATTTCTCCATCAACTCTTTGGGGGCGACCTGGCTTCGACGCGGGTCACAAAACC
This sequence comes from Pseudomonadota bacterium, assembly GCA_039030125.1. Lineage (GTDB taxonomy): Bacteria > Pseudomonadota > Gammaproteobacteria > JBCCEV01. Next base: position 9,570 of record JBCCEV010000021.1, read on the forward strand.
GGAGGGGCATGCCGAGGCGCAGAATCACCTCGTAAATCCAATCTGCAAACAATTTAGTTGCCAACGACGACAACTACGCACTCGCTGCTTAAAACCCAGTAGGGTGCCGTCTGACCGGAGCCGTGCTCATGCGTCCGTTTCTCAGGCGTCATATCTCATGAGATCGCAGTGAAGCGTGTCTGGCGTGGAGCTGTTAAAACTTATCCAGGCTCGTCTGTGGTGCTCCCTGTCGTTCGGGTAGCCACGGCTTAAATTAATAGAGCGAATAAGCATGTAGAACCAATGGCGGAGGGCTTGCGGACGCGGGTTCGATTCCCGCCGCCTCCACCACACCGAAAAGCCACCTCTTGGGTGGTTTTTTGGTTTGTGGTTGCCGCGCGGATAAGACTCGCTTCATCGCGGGCTCTGACGGGCAGGAGTTCGAATACCCGCGAAGCGCTGAGATGCGCGAGAGCAGCTCGGATGAGCAATTGCGACGCGGCGGATTCTGCGTCGGGCAAGATCCCCAACGCCATGGATTCCATAGGAGCACCAGAACGACGCCAACCAAATTACGGGTAGTTTGAATATCGTGGCGTAAGAGTTCAGCGAAACGGTGTCGTGCAACGCGGGATGACCAGGCGCCAAGCAATGGAAAGGGGCCCGCGCGATCGACCGCCTTCACCATATTGAAAAGACGCGAGCTGAGAACCCTAAATGCAACAAGGCAATGCAGCGATTCACTTCATCGGTTTCGGCTCATCTGCAGATTAACACCACAGCAGGCAGACCCCGTGACACGCTCGTCTGCCAGCGGTATTCTCTCGGCAAAATGCTTCCTCATCGCAGGCAGCCTTGGCCTACCGCATCCTGTAAGGTTCTATGCCAAATCTTGTCATATCAATAGGCGTTCTGCTCATTGCGCTGGGCGGCTATAGCTACTTCGGAAGCATCTCCCGTAGCACGATGACGCTTATCCCGGGCATGCTGGGGGCGGTGATCGTGGTCTGCGGCCTGCTCGCGCTAAAAGAGCATTTGCGGAAACACGCGATGCATGGCGCGGCTGCGTTCGCGCTACTTGGTGTCATTGGTGGTATCGGGCCGCTCGCCATGGGTGGTACGTCGCGTTTTCCGCCGCTGATGATTCAGGCGACGACTGGCATGATGATCCTCTCAGGGCTACTGCTAGCAGTAGCCGTGCGCTCGATGATCATGGCGCGACGTGCAAACACCCAGGAGTAGCCGATGCAACCCTCGCTGCGGCCGGCCACGGTCGATGACAGATAGTCGCGCAGGTATTTCTGGCGCTCTGCAAATGGTGCCGGTGCGTTCCTGCCCATCGCGATGTTATCGCCCTTGCCGATAAAGGAACCGCCCACGTAGCAGGTTTTTACTGGAGGAATAAGCCGAATGGATGGAAAACCATGTGTTCGCAGGTGCGGCAAGAACCTCAGGTCAACGAGAGCTAACTCTTGTCCGCCGCAACGAGCGATTTGACTCTCACCCAAAAACACGCCAAAGCCTGCAGCGAATAAGGCTAGCACTGGAGGTTCGGGAATGGCGGTCTGGGGAAGTTTCGATACGGTGTAGGCTCTATCCTCCAAGTCACCGAGGCTGTAGAGGGGATCACCACCGACCACATAATTGGTCTGGAGCGGATGGATATTTTAGGTAATCAAAACAAATATCGAGTCAGTCCATGGGTAGCCGGGGTAGTACGTAAAATCGCCCCAACTGAAGTGAAACTCATCGTCACTGAAATCAAAACTGAATGACACCAGTGTTTTTGCCAGATTTCTTCTGATGATTATCCGCTCCGTGACTTCCGGCCTGCGCGCCGAATGAAACTTTGCGAAAGGCATCGGCCAAAAATCAGAATGCGTGTTTTCACTGGGCCACAACAGGTGAAGCGATGAGCCGGGATCCGCGTATTTTGTAAATTTTCGCAAACTATCGCGCTCACAGCCGCAGGTGTGGAGTTTGATTAGTTACCTTCGCACTCCTATCTGAACAGAATTTGCTATCGCCTTAGTCAGTGAAAACAGTCTCCAAATGACTACGCTCGTGCCTCAAGGTGCGCCACGCACTTAATCTCGACCATTAATTCAGGAAACGCCAGCCCGGCCACCTTAAGCAAGGTGCTGGTGACCACTGCATCACCGCCGTAAACGTCGCGCCGTACCTCGGTAGCACACTCAAACGCGGCTTCCATATCGGTGACGAACATCATTTCATCAACGATGTCATCGAAACTGGCGTCGTATTCTTTCAGCAGCCGCGCGATATTGGCGTAGGCGGCGCGCATTTGCGCTGCCATGTCCCCAACGCCGATCAACTTGCCCGCTTCATCATGTGCGATTTGGCCAGAGAGATAGAGCACGTTACCGACTCGGTTTGCTTGCACGTAAGGATAGTCCTCCCAAGGAACGCCGAAGCGCCGGGTGTCTTTTTCCAGAGCCATAATGAGTCTCCTATTCGTTTAGTGCGGATCTTTTGACAGCGTAATAGCGTCTGCGCATAGTGCCCCTACCCTTCACAAATGAAAATAATGGATTCAAACATGGCGCAATTTCCCTTTTGCGAGGCGACAGTCACCGATATCCATGCGGCGCTGATCCGTGGAGACCTGAGCGCCAAATCCTTGGTGGAGGGCTATCTGGCGCGGATCGACGCCTACGATTGCAGTGGACCCAAACTCAACAGCATCATCACGGTGAATCCGCATGCGCTGGAACAAGCTCAGGCACTCGATATGCAGATGGCCAAGTCCGGGCAACTAAGCGGGCTGTTGCATGGGATCCCGGTGCTGGTCAAAGATCAGGCGGAAACAGCCGGGATCCTTACGTCGTTCGGCTCGGAAGTGATGGCTGAATATCTTCCCGAAGAAGACGCAGAGGTCATCAGGCGCTTGCGCGCGGCCGGCGCGATTATTCTTGCCAAAACCACGATGCCGGATTTCGCCACCGCGTGGTTCTCTTTCTCCTCGCGCAGCACCATTACACGCAACCCCTACGATACGGCTTGCGATCCCGGCGGCTCGAGCAGCGGCACCGGCGCAGCGGTCGCCGCTAACCTCGGCGCGATCGGCTTAGGCGAAGACACCGGCGGTTCAATCCGTCTCCCCGCTTCATTTAACAATCTCGTTGGCCTAAAGGTGACCCCGGGCTTAATCAGCCGCCGCGGTTTGTCACCGCTTGTTGGCTTTCAAGACTCCGCTGGTCCCATGTGCCGCACGGTGAGCGACGCGGCGCGAATGATGGACGTACTAGCTGGGTTCGACGCTGCCGATATGGCGACGGTGACCGCCGTGATTGCGGGAAAGAAAAACTATCTCGCGGGCTTGCGTACCGATGCGCTCGAAGGCCGCCGGATCGGCATTCTGCGCCAGGCCTTTGGAGACCAGCACGATCCAAGAGCGGCAGCGGTGAATGAGGTGATGGAGGAGGCTATCTCGGCGATCGCTCGCTGCGGGGGCGAGGCGATAGATTTTGCGGTCCCGGATCTGGATTACTACGTGGAATACACCTCGCTTTACATTACACATTCGCGCCACGATATCGACCAATTCTTGGCAGACCGGCCAGCGCTTAAACATTTAAACATCGCCGACATCTTGGCATCTAAGCGCTACGACGCGCGCTTGGATCTACTCGAAGCAATCGGCACAGGCCCCGAAGATCCGTTTACCGAAGCGGATTACTACCAGCGCTACATCGCCCGGGAGACGTTTCAAAAATTGATCCTCAAAGGCATGGCTGAAAATGGACTCGATGCTTTCGTTTTCCCAACGACCCAAATTGCCGCGCCTCGCCACGACGAGTTGGCGGCAAATGAATGGACAACGCTGAGCTTCCCAACAAACACTTTGATCGCCGCGCAAAGTTGGCTTCCTGCCGTTAGCGTTCCTGCCGGATTCACAACAAACGGCTTACCCGTAGGCATGGAATGGGTGGGCTTACCTTACGGAGAAGACGGCTTGTTGAGCTACGCGTATGCTTTCGAACAGGCGACCCAATGGCGGCGGGCACCGGCCTGCGCGCCTGAGTTGCACGCTGCCCCGTAAACGGCGGTTCAATGGCCTTGTTGAACTCGACAACGCGCTATGGCTGGCCAGCTTGGGTTATGCATTGGACAAGCGTCGTCGTAATCGCGCTGCTCTATATTGGGATCAGCGGGATCGACCGGCCGCCGAAGAGCGCCTTACGCCTGGAAATTCTAAGCACGCACACCTCGCTTGGTATTTTGATGCTGGGATTGATGTTGGCGCGCTTGGTTTGGCGCGTCACCAACGCTAACCCGGTAAAAGCCTATTCGCTACGGCCACTGCATAAACTCGTTGCGATAAGCGTCCACCGTTGCTTATATGTGCTCGTGATCACGATGGCACTGACAGGGGTGTTAGGACATTTGGAGCTGCCGGGATTTAGCCTTGAAACCACGGCCAGACGATCCCTGCTGGCGCTCCACGCGGCGATCACCGGCCCCCTGCTGCTGCTGGCGACGGTTCACATCATCGCCGCGGTGATTAATCTGGTGGTCGCACTCCCGGCAAGCCAGGGCGAGCGCTGATCTCGCCTGCACCTCGATTCATCAAGCGCTAACGCCGGCTTAGCTTGAGAATCCGGCAAGGCTGTTTTTTCAACCCCGATAGACGGCCGCAAAGCGGCGCTTTGTGGGTTCGATCCACGCGAGCATTGTCATTTAGATTCTTCGTAACGGGCCGCGCCGCCATCCATTCGAGGGGGCGTTCTAGAGCTGCAATGTCTAGAAGGATCGGGGCTTTGCGATCACGTGAGCGCAAATCCTTCGTAACCGCTCTGTTTCACGTCCTCGCAAATCCGCCGGTAGTTGTTAGCACCGCCAATATAAGACAGCAGCCGCCTCGGCTTGCCCTCAATATTGGCCCCGGTATACCAGGAATTAGTCCGCATCATCAGGGTAGCGTTGGCGGTATCGTCGTGATGCTCGACCCATTCATCCTGTTTCGCCTGAGTGGGTTCGATGACACAACGACCGTTGTCAAGCATCCACTCGATGCAATCGCTTACCCAATCGACCTGCTGCTGGAGGCAGGTCGTCATATTGCAGAAGGCCGTTGATGGCGCTAACGGCCCCGCAACGGTGAACAAGTTGGGAAATCCGTGGACCTGCAAGCCCAACGTCGAACGGATGTCTTGTCCCCATAGCTCGGTTAACGAAACCCCGTCGCGGCCGATAATATTCATACGCGTCAGCGAGCCGGTTCCAGCATCAAAACCGGTTGCCAGGATCACCACGTCGAGGTCGTATTCTTGCGCCGAGGTCTTGAGGCCCGTTTCCGTAAAGCACTCTATCGGCGCATTGCTTACATCGACGAGTTCGACGTTGTCACGGTTATAGACATCATAGTAACCAAGTTCAAGCGGCACTCGGTAGGTGCCGAAGGTATAACTTCGCGGTAGCAGTTTCTCGGCGACTTCCGGATCGTTGATGCGCGAGCGGATCTTCTCGCGCACAAACTCCGAAACCTCGGCGCCCACCTTTTCATCGGAGAGGATCTCCGCAAAGCTCCCGACCCACATGCTGAGCGATCCATCGGCCCACACCTGCTCCAGGATCTCACGCCGCTTGTCGGGCGTGTGCTCATACCATGAGCCGTATTCTGGGTCGAAATCAAAACCGGCGAATGTGCTGTTCACCCGCTTGTAGAGTGCCTTGGCCTCGGATTTATAGTGGGCTCGATCCTCGTCAGAAAACTTGGGATTGCGCATCGCTACAGCATACTGGGGGGTACGCTGAAAAACCTTTAGCTCACCGACCTCGGCCGCGATCGTTTGGATCACTTGAATCGCGGTCGCACCGGTCCCCACCACGCCCACTTTCTTACCTTTCATGTCGATCCCTTCGCGGGGATAACGGGCGGTATGGGCGACTATCCCGCGATAGTTTTCGTGCCCGGGGAAGGGCGGCACCTTGGGTGCCGAAAGCATACCGGTGCAGCTTATGAAATAACGGGCTTGGTATTGGTCACCGCGATCGGTATCGATGCGCCACACACCCACTTTGTCGTCCCAGCGTGCGCCAGTCACCTGCGTTTCGAAGTAAATGTCCTTGCGCAAATCCAGTTTATCGGCGACGAAATTGAGGTAACGCTCGGTTTCCGGCTGGGCAGGAAAGCGCTCGCTCCAGTTCCACTCTTTGATGAGTTCCTCTGAAAACCAGTATTGATAAATGTAGGACTGCGAATCGACCCGGGCTCCGGGATAGCAGTTCCAGTACCAGGTCCCACCAACGTTTTGCGCCGCATCAATAACACAAACATTCAGGCCCCGTTTGCGAAGCTTGTGAAGCTGATAAAGGCCCGCGACGCCAGCGCCTACAACAACGGCATCAAATTCGGCTGTCTTCTTGGTATCCACGTTCGCACCTCCTCGAACTTAAAAACCAGTTAATGCTTACTTTGCGGCGAAATTAGGGCTTGTACCAACCGCGTGTCTTGTCGATTCAGAGCTTTGTTTTGAACAAAACATTCCCAACACCAACGATCTTAAACACCGGGCAGGATCGTCGATTGATGTAGATCAGGCTTTCAGGAGATCGGCCCCGCTTGCGTCTGCTCGGGGAAGACTGCAAGATTCTCCTTCGAGGTCGCCGCTATGAATACCGAAGCCAATTTGATCACCCCGCAAGAGGTGCCCCGTTGGGTTCCGGGGATCGTTACCGATGCCAGCGATCAACTTGGCTGGCGGAACGTCACCTTACGCGGCTACCAGTATCATGGTCAGGACGTTGTCATTCCTCCGGTACGCGACTACATGATCGTTTCCTACCAGAATGGCGGCACACCCATGGAGCGACGCTTCGAGGGCCAATGGACCAAAACCACCTGTCGGCCCGGCAGCGTGTCGTTGTTAACCCGCGCGCAGCAATCTCATTGGCATTGGTCGCAGAACGTGGAGGTCAGTCATATCTACCTCACTGACGATTTGATTAGAGAAGTCGGCGGGGAAGCCTTTGGTCATGCCATCGACGATGTGCGGCTACACGATGTCCTTAACGTTGAAGATCAGACGATCACCGCCGCGGTTGCCGCGATCCGAAATGAATGCCACGGCCAAGCGTTAGGGGGCAACCTCTACGTCGAATCCATAGGCACCCAGTTGGCGCTGCACCTGTTGCGCAATTATGCAAGCGTGTCGCTCGAAGATCGCCACGACCGCAGCCGCTTTACGAAAGTTCAAAGCAGCAACGTGTTGGAGTTTATCGAATGCAACCTTGGCGAGCGCATTGATTTGACGACCCTTGCCGCGGTCGCGGGCTTGGGATTGTGCGCTTTCAGCCGACGATTCAAAGCCACATTTGGGGTTCCCGCCTACGCGTTCGTGACCAATCGGCGCGTGCTGAAGGCGCGGAAACTGGTTGAAAGCACGGCGGCGCCGCTCAAGCAAATTGCGATCGCCTGCGGCTTCACCGATCAGGCACATCTCACTCGGGCCTTCAAGGCTTGCCACGGCAAGACACCTGGGGCACTTCGCAAAGAAAACCTGGGTAGGGCGCCCAACAAGTCTGAAGTTTGAGGGTCTGCGGTCGCCGCCGGGCGACTCGCCCAGCGCCGCCCCGAATGGCCGCACCTGCCGGGAGTATAGAGGTCGTTAGTGTCCGCGTGGCATCCAACGCCAGCCCAAAGCGCCGGTATCAAGACCGCCTTTGGCCGTGATCACCTGATCGTGCCAGTCCCGCGATTTTAAATCGGCGACGCTTTCGCGCTCGACGCTGGCGTCCAAGATCGTGTTCGAACCTTTCGTGTTTTTATTCATCTTCTCTCGTCCCATCATTCTCTACCGAACTGTGCGACCCAATGAGTTGGGCAAACTGATTAATAGGCGTTTCGATGCACTCGATGTGCCAAAGTTCGTCGATTGAAAGGTGAAAATGCAATTTTTGTGATGAATGCGGCGCAGCGCCGCTGTATTCAACGCCAAGATGCGAAGTGGATCACAAATAGGTGGGAGCCGGTGCTCGCCTCACCTTAAGCTGAAGCCGCGACCGCCCTGCGATCGCGGCGAAATGTCGTCGGTCTGTCGTCAGAAAGTGACACGGAGGGTCAGATATTTCTCAATTGCCCGCTCAGGCTGCGATGTCCTGCGGCCACTTCTCGCGCCAATCTCGATCAAACTCAGCGACGGTGATCGCCTTGCGCAACGAGAGATCAGAATTAAGCAGCTCATAGATGACATTGGAATCGGTCCGCATGCCGAAATAGATAATCGCCGTTTCCTCGCCGGCCCCTTCAATGTGTACCTCACCCACGCCACCGGAGGAGAACGTGCCAGCCGGCTTCACTTTGACGACCTCGCCATCTGGCGTTTGCTCGCGAACGCGAAGTTCTCCCTGCAAAACCAAGGTCGAGACCGTAGCCACATGGCGGTGGTACATGCATTCGCAGTGGGGGTCGAAGCGGATCAACATATCGGCCGTTTTTGCCTGGGTATCAACATTGAGCAATTTGTAGAAACAGCCCTCAGTGATAAAAGGCTTCCAATCAATGTTGTTAGTGTCGAATTGGTACTTTGGGTTCATGTCGTTTCCCCATTGTTGGTTCTTAGAAATTTACTGGGTAGGCAGTTTATGTAAGCTAGCGACCGGCAAAGTTCGGTGCCCGCTTCTCCATAAACGCCTTGACCCCTTCTTTATGATCTTCGGTGTGCATGCAACGCACCATCGCGGCCGCCTCTAAATCAAGGCAGGTCTTCAAATCCGCAGTGACCGCTCGATTCAGGTTGGTCTTCATGTGCCCCAGCGCCAGCGGCGCGCGGGCGGCAATTGATTCAGCGAGCGACTTGGTTTCACTCATCAGAGACTCAGCAGGCACCACACGATTGACGATCCCAAGGGCCAAGCACTCCGCTGCCTTGATCCGCGCGGCGGTGTAGTACAACTCCTTGGCTTTTGCGACTCCCACCAATTGAGTAAGCAACCAGCTCCCACCGTAATCACCAGAGAGACCGATGTTGCCAAACGCCGAAGTGATAAACGCCGAGTCGGCCATGATCCGTAAATCTGCTGCCAGTGCGATAGACATTCCGGCACCGGCGGCTGGGCCTGGAATAGCGGCGATCGTCGGTTTGGCGTGGTTGAACAGGCGCATCGTCAGTGTTTCTTGACGCTGTTGAAGATCGCGGACGCGCGCTTCAATGGTCCGGTCGGTGCTCTTGTCCTCAGAAGACGTACCACCGCCCATGGTCGAAACATCGCCACCCGCGCAAAACGCGCTGCCCGCGCCGGTGATCACAATACAGCGAACTTCATCGTTCAAGGAAAAGTCGAGCAAGCACTGTCGCAAAGCCGGTGTGAGGTTGCTTGACAGCGCGTTGCGTTTTTCCGGTCTATTCAAAGTGATAGTGGCGACACCGTTCTCTAACTCGCAAAGTAATTCGTCAGTTCCGGTATCGATTGCTAATCCGCTCATTAGAGACTCCCCTGTGGAGGGCGAAGAATACACGGAAAAAGCGCTTTGAGTCCCATCTGCCAGACCCGCCAAAACGCTATACTCCCGCGTCAGCATTTGGAGATCTGCCATGGAAGCTTTCGTCACCGTTTTCTTTTTCTTCGTTCTCTTCTTGGGGTTCTTGGGCGTTAAGAGGGTCCCGCAAGGTGAAGAATGGACAGTCGAGCGTTTTGGCCGTTACACGGGAACACTCACCCCGGGGCTTAATTTAATTGTTCCGATCGTCGATGGCATTGGCCGCAAGCAAAATATGATGGAGCAGGTTTTGGATGTTCCGTCCCAGGAAGTGATCACCCGCGACAACGCCATGGTGACCGCCGATGGGGTTGTATTTTTTCAGGTCCTTGATGCAGCCAAAGCTTCGTACGAAGTCAATGATATGTACCGCGCGATATTGCAATTGACGATGACCAACATCCGCTCGGTTCTAGGGTCGATGGATCTTGATGAACTGCTTTCCAATCGAGATGCAATCAATGCCAGGCTCTTGGGCGTTGTCGATGACGCCACAACGCCCTGGGGTATCAAGGCCACTCGGATCGAAATTAAGGACATCAATCCGCCCGCTGATCTGGTTGATTCGATGGCACGACAGATGAAAGCAGAGCGCGAGAAACGCGCGGCGATCTTGGAAGCCGAGGGTGATCGACAAGCGTCGATTCTGCGCGCGGAGGGCGAAAAGCAATCGGCGATTTTGGAAGCCGAAGGCGAGCGCGAGGCCGCCTACCGGGAGGCCGAGGCGCGAGAGCGTCTGGCCCAAGCCGAAGCCACGGCAACGAATCTCGTCTCACAAGCAATCGCGGCTGGTGATATCAATGCGATCAACTACTTCGTCGCGCAAAAATACACCGAGGCCCTGCAGCAGATCGCGAGTGCGGATAATCAAAAACTGGTGATGATGCCGCTTGAGGCCAGTAACCTCATTGGCAGTGTTGCGGGGATCGCCGAAGTTGCGAAGACTGCGCTTGCCAAACAGCAAGACCAAAACGGCGCCTAGCAATGGAGTTTTTAAACGCCCTCACCTTCTGGCACTGGCTGTTGATCGGTCTCGTGTGCCTGGTATTGGAAATGTTGATGCCAAGCGGCGTTTTCTTCCTGTGGATGGGTGTCGCCGGGATTGTACTCGGAGGCCTGACCTACTTCGTTACGGGTCTTGCTTGGGAAGCACAAATTTTTGTGTTTGGGGTATTAAGCGTCGTATTCGCGGTGCTAGGGCGGGTGTACGTCAAAAAGTTCCCTATCGAAACCGATCGGCCCCGCCTCAATCGCCGCGGCGAGCAATACGTCGACCGGGTGTTCACCCTCGAAGCGCCTATCGTCAATCATGAAGGCAAGATTTCCGTTGACGACAGCACTTGGAAAATTCGCGGACAGGACTGTCCCGAAGGTACGCGGGTGAAAGTTACGCGGGCAGACGGGGTCTTACTTCACGTGGATATCGTATCCGCCGACTAGCAGCAACCGCTAATCCAACATCGCGACCGCGCGGGTCCACCCCCCAGAGGCCCCCTTAATCTTGCACGGAAAGCACGCGACCAAAAATCCATGCGAGGGTAGTTGCTCCAAATGACGCAACTTTTCCATATGACAGTAAGGCGTTTGTTTCCCGGCGTAATGCCCCTCCCAAATAATTGAGGGGTCCTTGGTTTGAAGCCACCGCTCTAAGGTTTTGGAAAACGGTGCATCCCAACTCCAGCCGTCGATCCCGGTCACGCGCACGCCTTGTTCGGTGAGCCAATTGGTTCCTTCCGCGCCAACGCCGCAACCGGAATGTATGTAATCATCGTTGCCGTACATTTCGCCGGCGCGGGTGTTAACCAGCACTATATCCATCGGCTGCAACTGGTAATCAATTCTGGTGAGTTCCGCTTTGATGTCTTGCGACGTGGCGACGTAGCCGTCATCCAAATGGCGAAAATCGAGCTTCACACCCGGCCTGAAATACCAATCTAGAGGCATTTCGTCGATGGTCGGCATTCGTTTACCCTGCGCGTCGGTAGAGTTGTAGTGGTAGGGCGCATCCATGTGCGTGCCGTTGTGCGTGGTTAGCGAGATATGTTCAATGGCCCAACCCTCGCCGTTGGGCAAATCATCGGGCTTCAGCCCTGGAAACAACTCACATAGCAATGCCGCACTTTGCTTACCCGTTGTATATTCGATTGACGGGCGCATAAAGTCCGGGTCAACAACCGTCTCGTTATCCAAGGGCTGGCTGATATCGATGATCTTTGAGGGTAGTTTCATGTCGGTACTCATATTGGCGTTTGTTGACGGGGCCGAGCATCGACGCTCGGCATCTTTACTTTTACTCAGGGTCTCTCGCGACTAGGCCGACGGCGAAGCGCGTACCCCGTGCCCTCCCATTCCCCGAAGATCGGACAACCATACTTCCCCGGAAGAGACGGCCGTTGCTTGGACAACGATCGCCGCGCCCTCCATTCGACAAAGTTCACGGTTGCAAAATGAATAACAGGGGCTCGGCGCATTGTCTCCCTCCCCGTAATGAAGACACACGCTGCCAGCCGGCAAGGAAGGGGACTTTTATGAGGTGATTTTAACGCCGCAGTCGTGGCGCGTCGTTGGCACCATTGATAGTGATCACCACTTGTGAACGACTGCGCCCGCCGTTGCCATCAATCACCGTATAGGCAAAGGCGTCGCTTGCCGACTGCCCTGCCGCCAAGGTTTCGAACTGACCATTTGGATCATAACTGACATTGCCATTATTGAGGACAACCCGCCCCGTGGTCCCTGAAGTATCGATCGATTCAATGCTTAAGGGATCCTGCTCGGGATCGCGATCATTGCGAACCAGATTCAATACATTCGCACCGTCGTCCTCATCGAATGACGCCACATCATTCTCAGCGATCGGTGAGTCATTCGCGCCAATAATGGTGATATCAACCGTCGCAACCTGCATCCCGCCGTCGCCATCCGAAACGGTGTAGCTGAACTTGTCCGTCGCCTGTTGGCCGGGTTTCAAAAAGTCGAACCGCTGGCCCGGCGAGTAAGTCACGCGCTGGCCGTCAAAACCGACAATCCCAATGGTGTTCGCCGAATCAACGGCACGCACGCTAATTTCTCGTTCCTCTGGATCACGATCGTTGGCAAGTAAATCCAAGACACGGGCGTCATCGTCCTCGCTAAAACTCGCGCTGTCATCACTAGCAAGTGGCAAATCATTAGCGCCCAGTACAGTGATTGCCACCGTCGATGTTGCAAGACCATCGTGTCCATCGGAAACCGTGTAGGTTAGCGAATCGGTCGCCGTTTCGCCGTGGACCAAGGTATCAAACGCCTGCCCGGGACTGTAAAAAATTGAGCCGTTAGACAGGCTCACTTCGCCCCGGGTTGTGGAATCGTCGACTTCAATAACACGCAGCACATCACGCTCGGCGTCGCTGTCGTTTGACAGCACCTCTAAAGCAATCGCGCGATCGTCCTCATTGAAGCTGGCCTCGTCGGCAACCGCAATAGGGGCGTCGTTGACCCCTTCAATGGTGACCGCAATCAGGCCCGCAGTGCTGCCCCCCGCACCGTCGGTGACTGTGTAGTTGAAGGTGTCCTGCACGGTCTGCGATGCCCGCAGGTGGTCGAACTGGCCGTCCGGGAAATAGGTGATCACTGAATCCTTGAGTTCGACGTGCCCGACGGTGTTCTTGTCGTCGACAACGCCAATCTGCAGTTGATTACCGTCGGGGTCCAGGTACAAAGACAGAACGTCTATCGTTCGCGGCCCATCGTCTTCACGGAACGAGACATCCAAAGTCGGTTGCTCGGCGCCGGGCCGCGGCACCGGCGTTACAGTGCCCGTAACCTCGGGCATCGGCGCAACTGCCTTCGAGGTTCGCGCGATCGGTTCGAGCATCGGCGCGGGCGGTTCTCCGGCCTGACCTTGTTCGATGATTGCACGGGTCTGCGACGCTGCTTGTTCATCTACACCATCAAGCGCGATCAGCTTCGTCAGGGTCGACACCGGCTGCACCCCGCTGCTGTCGCTCGACTCATCAATGACTGCGGTACTCTGCGTCGGCTCAACGGCGGCGGTAACTGGCTCGCTCTCGGCGGATTCCGGCGCTGGAGCAGCCGCCATCGGTTCGGGTTCAAGTGGCTCGGGCTCGAGTGACGCGGGTTCGACAGACGCTAATGGATACGAGTTTTCGTTCTCACCGGCGCCTGCGAGGGTCACCGAGTAGGATTCGATATTCGCTTCTATCGCCTTGGTCAGCTCCGAGGTACTCGCGAACTGCCCCTGTTGATCGAAAGCATCGGCTCCCATCGAGGCGTAGATGCCGGCATACGCGTTCTCCAAATCCGCATAAGCGATATCGTATTTCGCTTCCGCCACCAGATTGTTCATCTCTTCACGTATAACCGATTGCTCGCTGACTGAATTGGTAGCCGCGGCACTTCGGATCTGCTGGAGGATCTCGCGTTGGGTATCGCGATAGTCGGTGGCGGTGTCCAGCTCTCCTTTAGCGTGTTCGTACCGTGCGAAAGAGATGTGGACTTGCGTCATTATCGCCATCGCTAGGGCTAGCGTCCGCGCGTCGAGCACCTCCCCTTGCGCGTCGAGCACCTTTTTAGTGGCGGGATAACGAAAGACATTGATCAGGTTCCAGGTGATACGGTTGCCGTAGCTGATCCAGTTGTTGTTGAACAAGAACCGGTTGTTGCTCACGTTTTTTCCGAAATCCAGATCCATTCCCGGTAGCAGCTCCAGGATCTCGGCTTTGACTTCGGCGGCATGGATGCGTTTTCGGTACGCCACTTCGCGCATCTCTGAGCGATTCTTGAGTGCTATCTGCTCCATTTCCAAAGGCAGATAAGGGACTTCCTGAAGTTCACCCGCCCGATTAGGTACGACAATTTCAAAATTCTGACCTGGCGCGAGGTTCATCAACGCCGCCAACTGCAATTTGCCCAGCGATAACTCGCGAGACAGTTCCTGAAGTTCACGCTTAATGCTAATTAACTCGCGCTGATAGGTGAGCGGTGTAAGCGGTTGCTCAAGTTTTTGCGCGACCACTTCTTTGGAATCCGCAATCGCCTGTTCGACGCGAACGACTAACGTATCAAGCTCGTCGATCAGCCTCTCGTTGCTAACCGCCCGCCAATATGCCGTTTTAACGTCTTGAATGATCTGGTTAACGACCTTACGCCGCTCTTCTTCGGCTACGAAGATCTCATCTGCGGTTTGTTTTGAACGGAAATAGGAGACACCGAAATCCAACACATTCCAGGTGAGGTTCAAATTACCGGTTAAGACGTCGCGCTCGGAAGACGTCGATACCTGTAACGATTCTTGGCCGGTGATCAGCGATCGGCTGGAAGCCCCAGAAAAATTACTGCGCCCGCGAAAGTCGACGTCAGCAATGAGTTCCGGCAACTGGTCAAAGTGGGATAGCTCAAGATCTTTCTCCGCCAGTACCTTCTCGGTAAGTTCCAAACGCAGATCGAGGTTGTGGCGAAGCGCCCGCGCGATCGCCTCGGCCAGCGAAATGGGTTGGGTGACTGCTTCCTGATCGGAAATAATCTGACTGCGGCTATCTTCTGCCTGGGCACTAAATTCCGCCTCGCCCAGCGGCTTCGGATTAATCGTGCAGCCACACAGGATCAGGAATACCGCGTACCCCCACAGGATTCTCGTGGTACGAATTTTCCGTCGCGAAGCTTGCGCGGCGGAGTTATGTCGCGACATCTATCGGAAGCCCCCGTGGCCGACGAATAGGCGATCTTGTTTTCATTCGTTTTTTAGACTCATTTGCCGATCGCCTCAGGCACTACCCTGCCGACATATCGAGTTACGCAATCACAAAGGCACGTAGGCCATTGATTGAGAGCCAATTTAGTGCCCTGAGTATATCTCAACTCGGTAAAAATGTGGGGGTTTGAAGGGTTGGGAAAGCGCTTAATTTCGCGTCGTTTCAAGCGCTTAGTGATCTGCATTTGATGCGCGCGCGACCCAGCGGGGACCTGAATCTCATTGCAGACGCCGATCGAAAGCGACGGCCTTGATGAGCGTAAACACCTGGAGACCCTCTATTAGGCCGAGGTCCTTAACTGCCTTGCGGGTGACCCGAGCGATGATCAACTGATCATCAGCACAACGAAGTTTAATTTCCGCGTGTGCGCCGCTTTCGGGTCTTATCTGTTCAATCGTTGCCCGAATCTGGTTACGAATGGTCACCTCGTCCACGCGGTGCATACCAATTGAAACGTCGCGGGCTCGCAGGCGCAGTCGAACGATCTCACCAATCTCGGCATTCATCGCGCCCGGCACCGCGAGCCGTTCCCCTGCCACTGCAAGGTAAGTCATTTGGTAGTCCCAATCATGCTCGACCACCTCCCCGACGAGAATCGAACCCGCCTCGAAATGGCCTGTAACCTCGGGCCCAAGATCGGCAAGCATTTCCGTGGTTGGACCACTCCCGATGACACGCCCGGCGCTCATTGCAATTAGCTGGTCGCTAAGGCTTACAATTTCCTCGACCTGATGGCTGACGTAGATAACCGGTAAATCGAAACGCTCGGGAAGCAGGCGTATAAGGCCGAGGATATTTGCTTTTCTTTCGCGGTCCAGGGCATTTAATGGTTCATCCATGAGTAGCAACTTGGGCCGCGCCAGCAGCGCCCGGGCAATCGCCACGCGTTGTGTTTCGCCGCCAGAGAGGCCGCCGATTGCGCGCCCTAACAGCTCGCTTAACTCGAAAACGTCGATCACCTCACGATAAGAAATTGCCGGGCCGCTAGACGGGGCCCGTTGGTCCGCGTAGCGCAGGTTGCCTTCCACATTTAGGTGACCAAATAGCCGGGCATTTTGGAAAATCAACGATACCGGACGCCGATGAGCCGGCACCGAATGCTGCTCGTCCTGCCAGACTTGACCATCGCAGACGACTCGCCCGCCATGCGGGCGGAACCCGGCGATGGTTTCAAGCACGGTGGTCTTGCCCGCGCCGCTGGGACCAAACAGCGCCGTGACGCCACGCAGCTTGTAATCACCATGGACGTCTATCGAGAACGACCCGTAATTTTTATCTAGCTGCAAATCGATTTGCATTCGATCCCCATCAGCTCACTATTTGAGGCCGTGCCCGCGCGTTAAAAAAATTCACGAACAGTAAAATCAAAAAAGCAATGAGCACCAAGCCGATGGACAACCGTTCAGCGGCCGCGTAGTTAAAGCTTTCCACATGGTTGTAGATCGCGACCGACAACACCTGGGTTTTACCTGGAATGTTTCCGCCAACCATCAACAGGACGCCAAACTCGCCAAGGGTATGGGCGAAAGTCAGGACCGCTGCCGTTATGTAACCGCGCACCGCCAGCGGTAAGGCGACCGTCGCAAACGCGTCAAGCGGTGCAGCACCGAGCGTCGCGGCAGCTTCCATTCTTTCAGTACCAACAAAGCTGAACGCGTCCTTCACCGGCTGCACTGCAAACGGCAGCGAATGAACGCACGATGCGATCACTAGGCCCGTAAAGGAAAAGGTTAATGTCTCACCGGTTAACGCCACCCACCAGCTACCCACTATTCCCGCAGGGCCAAGCAATACCAATAGATAAAACCCTAAAACCGTCGGGGGTAATACCAGCGGCAAAGTCACAACGGTTTCAAGCAGGCGCGCGAACCGGCTTCGCGAGGTCGCTAGAAACCATGCGAGGGGCGTGGCGATCAGCATCAAAATTAAAACCGTTGTGATGGCAAGCAGTGCCGTCGTTTCTACCGCAGCCCAATCGTCGCTCACGGCACACCGACCCCGTAGCCCGATTGTTGAATCACCTCGCGCGCCGCCCTCGATGCAATGAATTGCAACAACGCCTGAGCGTGGTCGTTGTGCTTGGCCCTTGCAAGCTGGACAACCATTTGCGGGAGCGCTGTAACTTGAGCGCCGCGCAGGTGCCGATAAGCACCAGGCGCCTCGCCAGCGTCAAGGACTTGCGAGAGCGCAACAACGCCCAGCGTGGCAGCCCCGGATCTGACCATCGTGTAGGCCGCGCCCACGTTAGCGGCGAGTGCGGTGCGCGCGCGCATGGCGGGCCATAAGCCCGAAGCGCGCAGCACCTCGACCGCGGCCCGTCCGTAGGGCGACGTGTTGGGATTGGCGATAGCTATATGCTGGGTTGATTTGGCCAAGGCATCAACGGTGAACTTGCCTGCCGGTGAATACAGTACCGGTACACCCACCGCGTATACAAAAGCACTGGCGGATAAACCAAGCCCATCGTCAATCAGACGCCTGGGCGTTTGCACATCGGCGGCAAAAAAAAGGTCGTAAGGCGCACCTTGTTTGATTTGAGCGTACAACTGACCGGTGGAGCCGCGCGCTATTGAAATTTCGCTGCGCTGGGCGTTTGGATAAATGCGCAGCAGCTTCTCGATTGTGGTGGCGAAATTGGCCGCCACGGCAAGTGCCAATTCGTCCCCACTAATAGCGGGAAAAGACGCGCAAAGGGCAACAAAAAAGAAGGCCAATCGGCCCCTTGGAAACGGACTCCGCTGATCCCGCAATCGTGCTTTTCGAACCATGGAAAATTTTAAAAATCAAGGCCAGAGAGTGTTGTTTATACACACCAAACAACAAAAAGTCCGGTTATCAGCTTCGTGTGAATTCTGCCCAACAACGGTCGCGCGGAGATATCTTAACTGACTGTTTTCAATAATGTTTTCAATAGTGGTTAAAATTTAACCAATCTGACAAAAATGTCATATACGCCAGCGATCGCGATCACTGGCAGCGATTATTCAACAGACTTATCCACAATTTCTGTGGGTAACCTCCAACCCCATATAAATCAACCATAAAGCGGTGATTTTGGGGGCTTAATCGGAATCCGCGCTGGTGGGGATCTGCGCAGCACCATAAAATCCCCACATGCAAGGTGCCCCTTTTAAACCAATGCTCCTAGTCTTGTTGACGGCTACCACCGGCGCCGCCGCCGACAATGAACGGCCAGCAAGCTTTCTGCAAATGACGTCCGTGCTCGACGGTAAATGCCAGATCCTAAGCGACGGAGGCAAACTTCGGGTGCTCAAGAATGTGCACGAGGAACGAGCGGTGAAATACCGCCTCGAACGTGTGTTCGTCGGCAAGCCTCAAGGCTTGGCCGTGGGCGTGGCGCCGCCGCAAGGGGCAACAATAAAATTGGGCTGCACTCGCGTCGATGGCCGGGAGCAGGAATGGCGGCTGGTCCGCGCGGAGTTTATCGAAGTGAACGAACAGTGAAATTTTTATTTCTTGCCCAATTGATAGCGCTCATATCACTGAGCGTTGCCGCGACCGAAAGTCCTGAGCTCAGGGGGCCAGGTTCAATGACCGAGAGCGAGCGCGGCGAAATGATGAGCCTCGCAAATGCGTATAACCAGTGTGTATACGACACATCGATTTCCAATTTGGATGTATCTCCGGATATTCGCGCCGTCGCCGATTTTGCGATGGGTGAATGCTCGCCCCAGCTTGAGTTGCTGGAATCGAAGATCATTGATCTCGGTTTTGAAACCTATTTTGCCGAAGGCTTCTCAAATCAGGTCCGCACCCGAGCAGTGCGAAAACTACTGCCCGAGCTCGCCGTCCGGAAGTCTAGGTAAGACTTGTCAGCGTGGCTTGATTTCGCCGGCCACGTACTGCGCGAGTTCCTCTAGCGCTTGTTGGTAGACGCCGCGCTTGAAAGGCACCACAAAGCTCAATGGCTCCCAGTAGTCCACCCACTGCCAGGCGTCGAACTCCGGCTCGGTGCAGCCATTGAGGCACACATCGCGCTCGTCACCGCACAGCCTAAGCAAGAACCAGCGTTGCTTTTGGCCGATGCACACGGGATGTTGATGGTAGCGGATAAAGCGCTTTGGCAGCCGATACTTCAGCCACCCATCCGTTTGGCCAAGCACCTCAACGGCAGCCGTGCATAAGCCCGTTTCTTCTTCGAGTTCTCGGTACATCGCCTGCTCGGGTGATTCATTTTCCTGAATACCACCCTGCGGGAATTGCCACGCGGCGAGACCGATCCGCCGTCCGCAGAATACTTGCCCGCATTCATTAACGAGCACTATCCCAACGTTCGCTCTAAATCCCTCGCTATCGATCATTAGAAAGCGGAAAGTGCCGCACGGGCCTCTTAGTCGAGAAGCTTGCGCACCGCTTCGCGCTCCTCCTTCAACTCGTCTTCAGTGGCCGTCATCCGGGCTTGACTAAAATCATCGATGCTTAGCCCTTGCACGATTTTGTACTCGCCACCTGAGGTAGTGACGGGAAAGGAATACATCAACTCTTTCTCAATGCCGTAGCTACCGTCGCTGGGAATGGCCATGCTCGTCCAATCGTCCGCTGGTGTCCCCAGCACCCAATCATGCATGTGATCGATTGCAGCGTTTGCCGCCGATGCCGCGCTCGATGCGCCACGGGCGTCGATGATCTCCGCGCCACGCTTGGCAACGCGCGGAATGTAGGCGTTCTCGTACCAATCGCGCTCAATTAAATCTAGTGCCGCCTTGCCGCCGACCGTTGTGTTGCTTAGATCCGGGAATTGGGTCGTGGAGTGATTTCCCCAGATCGTCATTTTCTTGATATCACCGACGGTCGAATTGGTCTGGTTGGCCAATTGGGCAATTGCGCGATTGTGATCAAGGCGCGTCAGGGCCGTGAACTGGCCCGGGTTGATATCTGGCGCCGACTTCATACACGTCCAGGCATTGGTATTAGCCGGATTACCGACGACCACCACCTTAATATCGCGACTTGCGTTGTCGTTAATGGCTTTGCCTTGGACGGTGAAAATCCCGCCGTTCGCCTCCAGCAAATCTGCGCGCTCCATGCCAGGTCCACGCGGTCGCGCGCCGACCAACAGCGCGTGTGTTGCGTCGTTAAAGGCGACGTTGGCGTCATCGGAAATTTCAACCCCAGCAAGCAATGGGAAAGCGCAATCTTCAAGCTCCATCACCACCCCCTCAAGAGCTTTCATCGCGGGGGTGATTTCCAGTAGCTGCAAGATGACCGGTTGGTCCTGGCCAAGCATCGCGCCCGAGGCGATCCGAAACAGCAGTGAATAAGAAATTTGTCCGGCGGCACCAGTTACAGCCACTCTAGCGGGGGCACTCATAGCAGATCCTTAACTCTTAACGTTGGTAATGAATTAACCGCGTTTGTCTAGCGGTACGTAGTCGCGTTGCTCGGCACCGATATAAAGTTGGCGCGGGCGACCAATACGAAAATCTCCGTCCGACAACATCTCGGTCCATTGCGCGATCCAACCCGCGGATCTCGCCAGTGCAAACATCGGTGTGAACATCTCGGTAGGAATATTCAGGGCTTGGTAGATCAAGCCCGAGTAGAAATCGACATTGGGATAAAGCTTGCGCTCGATAAAGTATTCGTCTTCCAGCGCGATCCGCTCAAGCTCCATGGCAATTTCGAACATTGGCTGATCAATGTTCATTTCCTCGAGCAAGTCGTGGCAAGCCTTGCGAATAATTTTGGCGCGGGGGTCGTAATTCTTATAGACGCGATGTCCGAACCCCATTAATCGGAACGGGTCGTCTTTATCTTTCGCGCGATCGACGAATTGGCGGATATTTTTCGGATCGCCAATTTCTTCAAGCATTAAGATCACCGCTTCGTTCGCCCCGCCGTGAGATTTACCCCATAAGGTCGTGACTCCAGCGGAGATACAAGCATATGGATTGCTCTCGGCGCTGCCCGCCAAACGTACCGTCGAGGTGCTGGCATTTTGCTCATGATCGGCATGTAGAATGAGCAATAACTCCAGCGCCCGGATCGCGACCGGGTTGGCGGCGTAAGGCTCGGTCGGCCAGGAAAACATCATATAACTGAAATTCTCAACGTAATCGCGCGAGTTATCTGGATAGACAAACGGCAACCCGCAGGTGTAGCGATAAATTCTTGCGACAATGTTCGGCATCTTCGCCAACACCCGGCGGGCCGTGAGTTGACGATCCTCGGAGCTATAGATGTCGGTCTTGTCGTGATAATACGAAGCGACCGCAGCGACCACGCCAGCTAATACCGACATCGGATGCGCGTCGTAGCGATATCCTTGGTAGAAGCGGTTGAGATGCTCGTGCGTCATGCCATGCATCTTCATTGCGTGTTCCCACTCGATCTTTTCCGCCGCGTTCGGGAGCTCGCCGTGGATGAGCAGATAGGCCACTTCGGTGAAGGTGCTGTGCTCTGCGAGCTGGTCAATCGGGTAGCCGCGGTGAAGCAATACCCCATTTTCGCCGTCGAGATAGGTGATAGCGCTGCGGCAAGCTGCCGTGGACGCATAACCGATATCGAAGGTAAACATCCCCAACTCTCGATAGAGCGTTTTGAGATCAATGACTGGAGCACCGTATTGGCCTTCTAGTACCGGACACTCGACACTCTTGCCGCTCGCATTATCCGTAATCGTGACAGTACGGTTCTGATTCACAACATTCCCCCGGAAAGTTTGGCTGGACTAGGATCGCCGAAATTCGCTGGATGTAAGTCTCGGCTCTAGTTCTGATTATTGGGCAAAAAAAAAGACAGACGCTGTCTTTCGGCCACTAAGAATACCCGCGCCCCGGATCTTTCAGCAAGGTGCGTTCATTCCCCGCCCCGCCCAAAAACGGGGCAAGAGCGAAATTGCCCAAGAAAAATAGAGCTTTAATGACATTAGCTAGGAGTTGATCAAAGATCCTGCTCCAAATGCCGACAACTTCGAATGCGGCGTAATATTCACGAACTAAAGGTTATTGGAAGCGGTCTTAGCAATCATCATGGTCGCGCTAGCGCCGGAAATCCCGTTCGACGAGGCGCATTGCGCGAGCAATAGAAGTGCTGTTGTCCAGCGCCGCGACGTCCCTGGGAATTTATTCGGCTGCAAACCGCTGGACCGACTTTTTGCGCGATGCGTCTGTGTATTGCTCCTTATTCATCGACATCAAGTAAACTGCCGTCATCGTGGGCTGAACGCTTTGACAACCAGCCGCGCCGCAGCCGTGAAATGTTTTTGAGAACGCTTACAGCCAAACAGCGATAGGGTGACCGCAATGCAGCCTCCTTCCTGTCTATTTAGTGGCAATGCCTCGTTTATCGAGGCATTGTATGAAGACTATTTGGAAGATCCACAAAGCGTCAGCGACGAGTGGCGCGACTACTTCGCGACCCTGCGCGAGGATTCGCCAGGGACGGACGTCTCTCATGCCACCGTACGCCAGCGCATGTACGAAATTGCCAATCGTCCCAAGGCAGCCGTCACGGCAGCGCCCGCAAGCAGTGATTCCGTAGAAGCGCAAAAACAGGTTGCCGTATTACAACTCATCAACGCGTTTCGATTCAGGGGCCACCGCCAGGCCAATCTTGACCCGCTCAATCAATATGAGCGACCGGAGGTCGCGGAGCTTGACCCCAGCTTTCACGGTCTGGATGAGAGCGACCTCAATCGCGAATTCAACACCGGCTCTTTGCAAGGGCCCGAGCGCGCCACGCTCTCCGACATACTCGAACGCGTACGGACCACCTACTGCGGCACCATTGGTATCGAGTACATGCACATTGTCGAGACGACCCAGAAGCGTTGGATTCAGCAAAAGTTCGAAACCAATCTGTCCAAGCAGGCCTTCAGTGACGATGAAAAACGTCAAATTATGGGACGGATCGTTGCCGCGGGCGCGTTGGAGAACTATCTACACACCAAATACGTCGGCCAGAAGCGCTTCTCGCTCGAAGGCGGCGAAAGCACCATCGCGGCGCTCGACCAAATTGTCGCCCATGCTGGACAGCATGGCCTCAAGGAATGTGTGGTCGGGATGGCGCATCGCGGCCGGCTCAACGTTCTAGTCAATATTGTCGGCAAACATCCCTCCAAATTATTTGAAGAGTTCGAAGGACGAACTCAGGACGTTTTCAGATCAGGAGACGTCAAATACCACTTAGGTTACTCCTCAGACATCGAAACCCCAGGGGGTGGCTCCGTTCATGTCACCTTGGGCTTTAACCCCTCGCACCTGGAAATCATCGATCCGGTCATTGAAGGCTCTGTCAGGGCCCGCCAAGATCGGCGCGGTGATAAAGACCGCAACCAGGTAATGCCACTCCTTATTCATGGAGATGCCGCGTTCGCTGGCCAAGGTGTGGTTATGGAGACTTTTAACTTATCGCAGACCCGCGGTTACTCCACCGGCGGTACGATTCACCTGATCATCAATAACCAAATCGGTTTCACAACCAGCGATCCGCTGGATTCTCGCTCGACGCTGTACTGCACCGATGTCGCGAAGATGGTGCAAGCACCGATCTTCCATGTGAACGGCGACGATCCCGAAGCGGTCGCGATGGTTGCCAAAATTGCAGTCGAATATCGAATGGAGTTCAGCAAGGACATAGTGATCGACCTCATCTGCTATCGAAAACATGGTCACAGCGAAGCAGATGAACCAGCAGCAACTCAACCGATTATGTACCAGCACGTAAAGAACCATCCGGGTACGCAGAAGATCTACGCTGACAAATTAATTGCCGAAAATGTTCTCACGCAGGGTGATGTTGAAGCGCTCGCCAGCGAGTATGTAAACGCGCTGGAGGAAAACCGCGTGGTCTCACGTCCCTATTCGGACGGGATTGATAGCCGCTTCAATATTAATTTCGATCCTTATCGCGGGGGTGACTGGCGCGCCGAGGCAGACACCAAGCTCGATGAAAAAACCTTCCAGCGTCTGGGCGAAGGCCTGACCGAAATTCCAGAAGGCTTTACCCTTCACCGAGCGTTGAAGAAGGTTTTGCAAGACCGCGCGGCGATGACGGCGGGCGACAAAGACTGCGATTGGGGTTTTGCAGAATCTCTAGCCTACGCGAGCGTCGTCACCTCAGGGTGGCCGGTGCGCTTGTCGGGTCAAGACAGCGGACGAGGTACTTTTTTTCATCGACACGCGGTAATTCACGACCAAAAGACTGGCGAAACTCACCTACCGCTGCAAAATCTGAGTTCCGATCAAGCGCCGTTTTTGGTAATTAACTCCACCCTCTCCGAAGAAGCGGTACTGGCTTTCGAGTACGGCTACGCAAGCGCCGAACCCAACGCGTTGGTGATTTGGGAAGCGCAATTTGGCGACTTCGCCAACGGCGCGCAGGTCGTGATCGATCAGTTCATCGCTTCTTGCGAAGAGAAATGGGGGCGCTTTTGCGGGCTGGTCATGCTCCTACCCCACGGCTACGACGGGCAGGGTCCGGAACATTCCTCGGCGCGCCTGGAACGTTATCTGCAGCTATGCGCCGAAGATAATATGCAGGTGTGCTACCCAACGACGCCCGCGCAAATGTTCCATATGCTTAGACGCCAGGTGGTGCGGGCGTACCGCAAACCGCTGATTGTCATGAGCCCGAAGAGCTTGCTCCGTCACAAGCTCTCAGTATCACCAATAGCGGACTTCACCGAGCGCGGATTCCAGCCTGTCATTGGTGAAATCGATGATCTGGATCCCAAAGGGGTCCGGCGTGTCCTGGTGTGTAGCGGCAAAGTTTATTTCGACCTCCTCGAGGCTCGACGGGAGCACGACATCACCGACGTCGCCATCGTGCGTATCGAGCAACTCTACCCGTTCCCGCAGAAGGAATTGATGGCTCAGACCGAGCAATATACGAACATTAAGGAAGCCTTTTGGGTTCAAGAAGAACCACGCAACCAGGGTGCCTGGGCGACTTTGCTGTCGACCCGGTTTTTAGGGGGAAGCTTTGATCCCTCGATTCCGCTCAATTGCGTGGCGCGACCCTATGCGGCCTCCCCGGCCGTCGGCTACATGTCACTTCATTTGGAACAACAAGCGCAACTGGTTGGCGAGGCGCTAGACCTCGAATCGCGACAGGACGCGCAGAAAAAAACCGCATGACCGCAATTCGAGTCACCTATTTTGTTAAGGGGATAAGCAGTGCTCGTTGAAGTTAAAGTACCTGTGTTAGCCGAATCCGTACCCGATGCCACGCTGCTTGATTGGTTAAAGCAAGAAGGTGACGCCGTTCAACGTGGTGAAAACCTTATCGATCTAGAAACCGATAAAGTCACTCTAGAAATTGCGGCTCCCGAAACCGGGGTCATCAAATCGATTGAGAAACAGACCGGCGATGTCGTTTTAACCGACGAGATCCTTGCCATCATCGATACCGAGGGTGTCGCAACTGGGGACGCGACTTCCGCCACGGCCAGTAACGAACAGCCGGCAGCCGCGCCGCCCCCGCAGGACGATGGCGCTGAAGTGAAATTTGGTCCGGCTGTGCGCAAACTGCTCGATGAAAATAATTTGAACGCCAATGACGTTCCAGCCACCGGCAAAGGGGGACGTTTAACCAAGGCCGACGTACTCGCCTATCTTGAGAATCCGCCGGCACCGGCGGTACCTGCGGCCAGTGGCAACGTCCAGGAACGTCCGCTGGAGCCCGTCGCCGCCCGTTCCGAGGAACGGGTGCCGATGACCAGGTTGCGCAAGCGGGCAGCCGAACGGCTGCTAATGGCGCAGCACGAAAACGCGCTGCTCACCACGTTCAACGAAGTCAATATGGGCCCCGTGATGGCACTGCGCTCGCGCTTGAAGGATGACTTCGAAAAACGCTACGGGGTGCGCCTGGGCTTTATGTCGTTTTTTGTCAAAGCGGCTGTTGAAGCGCTCAAGCTGTTCCCGATCGTTAACGCGTCAGTCGACGGTGAAGACATCATTTATCACGGCTACTTCGATGTCGGCGTTGCCGTCAGTTCCGACCGCGGCCTGGTGGTGCCGATTCTGCGCGATGTGGATGCGATGTCTTTCTCGGATGTCGAGAGGCAGATCCGCGATTTTGGAGAGCGCGCGCGGGACGGGAAATTAACCATTGATGAACTAACGGGCGGCACCTTCACCTCCGGCAAATGTGCCGCGCGGGGTTCATGGTGAACCTCCGTAAGTGTCAATTCCTTGTAGCACGCACCGTCCTCCTGGGTCTGGAGGTCGCTGATGGGACGGTTGCACTGGC
>JBCCEV010000022.1:0-34357 GCA_039030125.1 Pseudomonadota bacterium
CCGTCATCTCGTAGTGCTTCATCGCGGTATGGTAGTAGGCACCGATCCAGCGATCGGCCATTTCTTCGGCGCGAACCGGGTCCTCGTCCACAAAGTAGAAGCCACCGCACATCGGCTTTGGTGGCGGTGCCCCATTTTCTTGTTCAAACACCTCGGCATAGATTGCGAAATCCTGTTGCACAACATCCCAAGGCTTCTGCGGAATCACCAAAAGTCCAGTTCCCAAGCGCGCCATAATCGGCATTGATTCAGGCGATACGGCGGCTGCAAAAGTACGCCCCTTAAATGACTTGATGGGGAACGGGCGAATATCGCGACGCGGTTGCTGGGTTGTCGAGCCGCCCTCCATGTAGCCGACTTCGAGACTGTCGAGCAGCAACTCGGCATACTCAACGAAGCGCTCACGTCCCTCACCCTGATCGATACGAAAGCCTTCGTATTCGACATTTCCCAGCCCGCGGCCGAGCCCCAAAATCATGCGTCCACCGGAGACATGATCGAGCATGGAAATTTGCTCGGCGACGCGGATCGGGTCGTGCCAAGGTAAGACGATCACCATCGAGCCAAGCTTCACGCGTTTCGTGCACCCCGCCATATAGGTTAAGAACTGCACCACGTCTGGGCACATCGTGTAATCGGTAAAATGGTGCTCAATGCCCCACACTGAGTCGAAGCCCAAGGGCTCAGCCAACTGCGCTAGACGCACCTCCTGGCGCCATACCTCATCGTCGGGCAGCACGTTTTCGGGGTTCTGAAATATCGGGGTGAAACCAACTTGCATTAGTGCTTCCTTCGCGGCGAACCTATTAACGGAGTGTTGGTGTTATACCGTGTGGGCCGCTGCTTTTGAAGCGCACGACAATTTAACAACGAGCGGAGTTACCATAGCAGCGCTGTGCGCTTTTACCGAAACCATTCCCACAGAGGGGGCGAATAATGCGCTGTGAAATCGTCGCCATCGGCACCGAGCTGCTATTAGGCCAAATCACCGACACGAATTCCTCGTGGATCGGCGAACAGCTCGCACTGGCTGGAATCGACAATCACTTTCAGATCAAAGTTGGCGACAACCTCGACCGCATGATTGCGTGCCTTGAACAGGGCTTGGAACGCGCAGACGCGGTGATTTGCTGCGGCGGCTTGGGTCCGACACAAGATGACATTACCCGCGAAGCAATCGCGTCCGTAATGGGAGTGAAATTAGTTCGCGACGACGCGATTGGCGAGAAAATCCGGCATATGTTTGAGGCCAGAGGACGGCAAATGCCAGAGAACAATCTGCAACAGGCCGATGTTCCAGAGGGCGCGCAAGCAATTAAGGAAATGCCAGGCACCGCCCCCGGACTCCTGTGTCCGGTTGGTAAGAAGGTCATTTATGCCGTTCCGGGCGTGCCCTATGAGATGCGCATGATGATGGAAGGCACCATACTCCCTGATTTGAAAAAACGATCGGGTAACAATGATGTGATCCGGTCACGCGTGTTGAAAACATGGGGGTATAGCGAATCGCGGTTAGCGGAAATGCTTGATGAACACTTGACGGCGCTCGATCAAAGCGGCGCTGCAACTATCGCTTTTCAAGCCAGCGGTATCGAGGGACTTAAAGTTCGGGTCACCGCAAAAGCGGCCGATGATGGCAGTGCGGATCAGATCCTGGCGATTGAGGAAACTCGCGTGCGCGAGGTTCTAGGCGATGTGATTTTTGGCGTCAACGAGCAATCAATGGAATCGGTGGTCCTCGACCTACTGCGGGCGAAGCATCAGACCTTGGCCCTGTGTGAAATCACTAGCGGCGGAATGGTTGCCACGCGGATTAACGGCATCGATAACACCGCCGAGGTCGTGCGCGGAACGCTTGTGCCCACCGACGAGAATGCGCGGGTGACGCTGTTAGGCGAAGCGTGCCGGACTGTGGGCAGCCCTGATGCCGCGGCAGCTCTAGCCACGGCAACGCGCGAGCTGTTTCAGTCCGACTGGGCACTCGCGATCACCGGCGCCCACGACACCCCTATGGGGACCGCCAAAAAGGACGGCACGACTTTCTTGGGGATCGCTAACGCCGAGGGCAGCAACGTCGAAATGGTGCGCCTGCCAGGCGACCGCGAGCGCGTTCGCCAATTCAGCGTGATTAGTGCCTTGAATTATTTGCGAATGACGCTGCTCGGTACTAAGTTTGTGTCTCTATAAATTTTGCTAAAGGAGCCCCCATGAACGTCACAGTAGAATACTGCGTACGCTGAAACTACGAGCCGCAAGCTCTCCGTGCGAGAGATCAGCTCGAAGCCAAAGGTGCCAGTGTCGCCTTGGTAAAAGGCGATGCCGGTGTCTTCGAAATTACCATCGACGGGCAACTCGCCTACTCGAAAAAAGCAACGGGTCGTTTCCCAAGCGACGACGAAGTCGACGCCTTGGTATGAGTTTAGTTTAGCGATGTCCGAGCACGACGAAATTTGCCGCAAGACCATCGTTGAAGTTGCGCCCCTAATCGAGTCGGGGTCTTTGAGCCCGGTAACGCTGACCGAAGCAATGCTCACGCGCATCGAGGCAATCGATGATCGCTTGAACAGCTACATCACGGTAACCCGCGATCTCGCCCTTGCTCAGGCACACCGTGCCGAGCAGGAGATCGCCGCGGGCGATTATCGCGGCGCTCTGCACGGGATCCCCTTAGGGATTAAAGATCTTGTCAATATCGCTGGGGTTAAAACGACCTGCGCATCAACGATTATGGCCGACTACACGCCGGATTTTAGCGCCACCGTAATGGAAAACCTCAACGAGGCCGGCGCCATCACGCTCGGCAAATTGAACCTGACAGAGTTCGCCCTCTACGGTTATCACCCCGAGTACACTGCGCCTTCGAACCCCTGGAACCTGGCGCATTGGGCTGGCGTGTCTTCGAGCGGATCAGGGGCGGCAACTGGCGCGTCGTTGTGCTTCGGAGCTATTGGCAGTGATACCGGTGGTTCAATTCGGTTTCCCTCCGCGGCTTGCGGGATCGTCGGCATCAAACCAACGTTTGCAAAGGTCAGCCGCCACGGAGTGTTTCCGCTTGCCGACACGCTCGACCATGTGGGGCCGATGACGCGCTCGGTAGCCGACGCGGCGATCATGCTGGCGGCAATGGAAGGCCGCGATGAACGGGATCCTTCAACCCGTTGCGACCCACCCGGGCAATACCTCGATGCGATACGCACCGGCGTCAAAGGCCTTAGAGTCGGAATCGATCGCGACTACTGCGCTGGCGATACCGATCCAGCTATGACCGCCGCGTGCTTCCGCGCGCTCGATAAATTCGCTGATCTGGGCGCCGAAATCATCGAGTTCAATCGTCCGGAAATGGTTAAAGCGGCGGATCACTGGATGGACACTTGCGCGGTTGACGCATTGAACGGCCACCATGATTTCTACCCCGCGCAGCGCGACCAGTACGGTCCTGTGTTTCGCGCGCTCCTCGATCACGGCGCCCAGGTCAGCGCGCAAGCCTACGCCGCAGGCGAAAAGCAGCGGCAGGCAACCCGCGCCTTATTTGATGCGCTATTTTGCGAGGTGGACGTGATCGCTACGCCCGCAATGCCAACGCCGGCTCCACCTCAGAGTGAAACACCGCCGCAACAGGTTGCCCTTCCGGAAGACATCGCACCGTTGGTCCGTTACGCAGCGCCGTCGGATTATTCCGGCAACCCCAGCATTACATTTCCCAACGGATTTACCGACGGCGGCGTCCCGACCGCCATGCAGCTCATCGGTAACACCGCCGATGAAACCACCATTATTCGCGCGGCCTACGCTTACGAGCAGGCGAGCGAATGGTTTCGGATGCGGCCTGATGAGGCCCATCTCCATGGTTCGAAATAGAACGAAATAGAGGAATTCAAAACAGCCATGAAGTTTGGTGTCTTTTTGCCGAATGGTTCTAACGGCTACATTCCGTCGGCGGGCAGCCCTGTTTACCTACCAACGTTCGAACACAACAAAGCGATTTCCATAGAAGCCGAGAATCAAGGCTTGGACTTCGTATTGTCGATGATGAAATTTCGCGGCTTCGGCGGTGACACTGGCTATTGGGATGCATGCCTCGAGTCGTTCACGTTGATGGCCGCCCTGGCCAGCGTCACTGAGCGGGTCGAACTCTTCCCGTCGATATCACTACTCAGCCAACATCCCGCCGCGGTCGCGCGCATGATTGCGACCATCGACGATGTGAGTAACGGACGTTGCGGACTCAATATCGTTACGGGATGGAATCGGCCAGAGTACGCTCAGATGGGTTTGTGGCCGGGCGACGAATACTACGATCGGCGTTACGAATACGCGTCGGAATATTTATCGATCTTGAAAGCGCTGTGGCGCGACGGTCGGTGCACTCACCAAGGCGAGTTTTTCAACTTAGACGATTGCACGGTTACCCCAATACCGCGACACCAGATCCCCATCGTATGCGCCGGGCAATCGCCGAAAGGTAAACAGTTCGTTGCTGAGATGGCCGATCACCAATTTGTTATGACCGGCGCATCTAATCTCAAGGCAGGTGTGGAAGACATTAAAGCGCGCGCCGGGCAAACTCAGCGTCAAGTCGGTATCTATGCGCTGTACCACATGGTCATCGAGGAAACCGACGAGGCCGCGCTGCGCAAGGCCCAAGAAATCGTCGAACGCGCCGACCACGGCGCATTGGCAAACATTCTCGCCAGCGCTGGTCTTGATACCAACGAGGGTGGCACCAGCGATCAGCTCAAAGCGGCGCTTGAACAAAGCGTTGAGGAGGGAAACATGGCCTTCATGGGGATCCCCGCGCTGGTCGGTTCGCCAGCGACAATTGCGGCGGAAATCGACAAGGTGGCGCGCGCGACGGGTATCGACGGGATCCTCTTTAGCTGGCCCGATTTTGTCTCGGGCATCAAGCGCTTCGGCGAGCAAGTCATCCCCCACCTTGAGTGCCAAAAGGCGGCATGAGGAGCGCGAGATGGAATCAGAGTACAAACTATCGACCGATGTCTTAATCGGTGCCCCGCTCCAGTCCACCGCCAAGAAGCGGATGAAACAGTTGTCAAGCATGCTCAGTGACCTCGACGTCGTTCGCGAAGCGCACTTACCGGAGGTTCGCAGTTTGACCCAGGGGATAGATGGTCACCTGGTCTTGTTCGTTGTGGTCGATGACGAAACCGATGTGTCACCGATCGGACGCATTGTTAAAACGCGGCTGAAAAAGATCTTAGGCTTTCGGGAAAAACTCGACGTCCAGATCGTCACCCCAGACTTCGATCATTTGGAAACCGTGCGCCAGGCCGACTGTATCATCGGCTGGCGCGATTAAATTGAAAGTGTAGCGGGCACAGGGGCTGGCCCGTTTATTGATAAAGGCCAGTGGTGCTGACGTTAGACCCACCGCGTTGATCGAAAAATTTCCCGGGCAGGCCGAATTAGGCGCGATGGCCACGCCTTCAAATATCAGATCCTGATAAGAAGCGTTTAGGGCAGCAAAGAGGTGAAAAAACAGGTGACCACAACCGAAAAAATTAAAGTCCAAACCGAAGCCGGGCAAATGATGGAAGTGGCGGTGCTGTCGAAACGGGCCAACGCAATCGAGGTCTTGGTGGGTGAGGGCACCCATAGCGTCAAATGCGAGCTGACGCCGTCTCGAAACGGCGCGGCCTACGTCGGCAATGTGATGGGCCGCGAAATCATCTATCAAAAGAAACCTGAGGAAATCCAGGCAGAACTTGATGCGCAACACAGCATTCGTGGATCGCGGCCTAACCGGTAAGAGCAATGAACAACGCCCTAGCGCCGTACCTCACTGTCCGCGACACTGATGCCGCTATCGCTTTTTACGAAGCGGCGTTCGACGGCACCGCGGTGGGCCCACGCTTGGTGATGAATGATCACGTGGTTCACCATGAACTGCGAATTGGTGGGGCTACGGTGATGCTGGCCGATGAAGCCGAAGCGTTCGGCACCAGCAGTCCAGCCACGCTCGGAGACACACCGGTGCGCCTTGCGCTTAACGTTGAGGATGTTGATGCGGTGTTTGAAAAGGCCGTGCAAGCTGGCGCCAAAGCCTTGATCGAGCCGGCCGATCAGTTTTATGGCCAGCGAGCCGCCCGGATCGAAGATCCTTTCGGACACGTTTGGATCATCTCAGCCACCATCGAAGCACTGAGCGAGGCCGAGATGCAGCGCCGTCTCGATGAAATGATCGGCTAAAAAACGCCGCGAGCACTGGTGTCCATCGAGCCACCAGCAACGGGGGCAAAGCTGCTCAAATCACGCCACGGCGCTGGATGATGCGCTTAATCATTCTCCACCGCAGCTATGGCAGTGTCGTAGCCGTCAGTATCCTTTAGCGCCAGCGCCTCGCGTTCGATCTCGATAATTCTGAGTACCTCGCTCAAGAACTGCTCACGCCAGGCAGCGCGCTCGGCGGTGATGGCAGCATCCACGTCAAAGCCATCAACATCGCCACGTTTCAACGCGCCACTTTTTTCGAGCAACCGCTCGATGGTGTCGAGGCGGTCATGCATCACCGCGACTTCGCCGGCGAGACCCATCACCATCGATACCACCTTGTCGACATTGGGATCATCGAAAAAATAAGGTCTCTCCCCCTTAGCTTTACGCTTTAGGGTTTCACCGACGGACATCGGAACCTACTTCTCGTTGCCGTAAATGAACCACAATCCGCCGCCGCCGAAATCACCGCCCTGAAATTTCCCGGAGCGTTTGGCTTGCGCGACTTGAAAGGCGCTGGGGATCATTTCTTCGAGCTCTTTGTTCGGGTCGAAGCCTGCATCCGCCGATAGTTTCTTGAGGTCCATTTCATGGGATCGCGCCCAAAAGGGCTCGTTGTTGTTGCGCGTGTCCCAGTCAAGCATGAAGGCGTCGAACTCATCCATCATTTTGTAAGGAGGCGTCTCGGCGTGCAGCATCTTGCCGCCGGGCTTCAATAAGCGTTGGGATTCTTTAACGATATTGCGCATCGCTTTATCAGAGGTTTCGTGCAGCAGAATATGGGAGACGATCAAGTCAAATGATTCGTCCTCAAAGTTCATCGATTCCGCATTCTGCTGAGAAAAATGAATCGCCGCGCCCAAATCTTCCGCGCGAGCGTGCGCATAACGCAACATTGGGGCCGCGACATCGACGGCATGAATCTCCGCGTGAGGAAAAGCTCTCGCATACGGTAGCGTGCTGTGTCCAACCGAGCAGCCCAAATCGAGAATGCGTTGGGGTTTGAAATCCGGGTGATTCTCTTCGAGCCACAGAACAATGCTCGCGCCCATGTCATCGTTATAAGGCCCCATTTGGCCCATGGCGTAAACATGCACCGCGCGGTCGTAGACCATGCCGGGCGACGCATCTTCAGGCGCAAACTCACTGTGATAACCACCGGGCTGACAATGAATATCAACCGCGGTGTGGTACCGGGGTGTTTGCAAATTTGCATCGAGCGTTAGCGACCCTAGCTTGCCCGTCGCGTGCTTGGTTACCGCATCGTTGCGGGCGGCTAAATCGCGTGCCACCGGGATCTGGCATGCCGACCACATCATTTCCTGACTGGTGCGCAAGAGCGTCGAAAACATCTGGTAGTAGCCATTTTTCGTCATGACATCCCGAACTTCGAAGCGATCCTTGGGCGCGCGTTGATTGTTGCGCTCGAAACGCGGTTTTACTTTGGTCTCGTAGGTTTCTCGATTGCCCGCGTGCACATACTTAACGAGGTACTCTTTATACGAGCGAACGAATTCCTGGCGCGATTTTTCGTCGTGAGTCGTCGGTGGTAGTACCGCATGTTCGGCTTGCTTGCTTATGTTGAGCGTCGATGCCATGGTTGGTCTCTCATTCGGTCTTGGGCTTGTGTCGAAATCTAGCTCAAATCGGATGGCGAGGCTATGCCCCGTGCGACCCGGACACAACAAAGAACGGAGCCCACCACATGCCCTACCGTCTCGGTGTAGACGTCGGCGGTACATTTACCGACGTTTTGTTAGTAGACGATCATAATGGTGCAACCCACACCGCCAAAGTGCCCTCTACGCCCGACGACTCCTCGATCGGTGTGCTCAATGGGATTACCCGGGCCTGCGAGCAAGCTGCCATTGACCCCGCAAGTATCACGCAGGTCATGCACGGCACCACGGTTGCCACAAATACGGTACTTACCGGCACCGGCGCCAAGGTTGGCTTGGTCACCACGCGGGGCTATCGGCAAGTTCTTCATATCGCCCGTTCTTTCGTGCCCGGTGGCCTGGGCGCTTGGGTGATCTACAACAAATCTGCGCCGATGGCGCCCCTTGAATTAACCATTGAGGCCCACGAGCGCATGAGCGCCAAAGGTGAAGTGGTGACACCGCTCGGCGAAGCCGAGATCGAAGCCGCGCTCAACGGTCTCAAGGATCAGGGGATTGAGTCACTAACGGTGAGTCTCATCAACGCCTATGCGAACGATGCCCATGAGCAACAGATCAAGGCGATCGCCGAAAAGCTCATGCCTGAGGTCCCGGTGTCCATCTCCTCTGAGGTGATCCCCGAGATGCAGGAATACGAACGCACCGTGACCACGGTTGCCAACTCCTATGTCCGACCGCGCGTTGAGAACTACATTCGCAACCTCACCCGCGAATTGGGCGAGAAGATGCCCGAGGTTAAGCTCAGCATCCTGCGTTCGGACGGCGGCCTGTCATCGGCGGATGCAGCGGCCAGCTATCCGGTTAACCTATTGATGAGCGGGCCCGCCGGCGGGGTTGCCGGCGCCGCATGGATCGCGGCCAAGGCTGGATTCAAAAATCTGCTAACCCTGGACATGGGCGGCACTTCCACCGACGTCGCCTTGGTGGAAGACAGCAAGGCGCAATTGCGACGCGAGACCACGGTCGGTGATGTGACTGTCAGAGCGTCCTCGATTGATGTCAGAACCGTTGGCGCCGGCGGCGGATCCATCGCGCATGTTCCGGAGCTGACCAAAGCGCTGCGGGTAGGCCCACAGAGCGCCGGCGCCGAGCCTGGCCCCGCGGCTTATCAGAAAGGCGGGCGCGAGCCCACGGTAACCGATGCTAACGTCGTTCTTGGTTACTTGCCTGCAACTGCGATGCTTGGTGGCGACATGGCCATCGATGCGGCGGCGGCGAATACCGCGGTTGCAACCATTGGCGAGGCCTTGGGACTGCCACCCGAAGACGCGGCGGAAGGGATCTACAACATTGTCAACGAGAACATGTTTGGCGCACTTCGTCTGGTGTCCGTAGAAAAAGGTTATGACCCTCGGGATTTCGCTCTAATTGCCTTCGGCGGCGCGGGTGCTTTACACGCCAATGCGCTCGCCAAGCTGATGCACGCCTGGCCCGTGATCGTACCGCCAGGTCCTGGCGTGTTGTGCGCGTTAGGTGACGCGACAACGCGGCTGCGTAATGAAAGCTCCCGAACGCTGGTCGCGCGTTTCGAGGAAACAGATGCTGCGAGGTTGAAAAAGATCTTATTGGAACTCGGTCAAGTTGCCAGTGAGAGCCTGATCGCCGACGGCGTTGCACAAACCGATCTCGAAATTAATTACCAAGTTGATGTGCGCTATCGCGGGCAAGGCCTGTCGCTACCAATTGACGTGGACGGCAGCGAACTGGACAACATCATCGAGGCCATCGGTGAAAAATTCGATCAATTACACGAGCAACTATTTACCTTTGCCCTCGAAGAGGAAAAGGAAACGGTGAATCTCCGAGCGACTGTCCAACAAAGTGCTCAACCGATTGCCCTGAACGCTTCGAGCAAAGGCGGCAATAAAGAGAATGCTGAGCTCGGCTCCCATCGCATTTACTACGAAAAAAAGTGGCACCAAGCGATGATTTACGACCGCGATAAACTCGGTGCCGGCGACGTTATTAATGGCCCCGCCGTAGTCACGGAAATGGATGCCACGACCCTGATACTGCCGGAGCACGCGGCGACGGTGGATGATTGGGGCAATCTACTGATCCAACCGATGGAGGCATAAGCATGCCAGCGCGTTTGATTGAGACCAACCAACAGGCGTTCCAGGCCACCGACATCGATCCGGTCAGTCTAGACATTATCGAAAATGCACTGAAAAACGCGCGCTTTGAAATGGACGCCGTCTTGTTCCGCACCGCCATGTCGCCCGGGATCCGTGAACAGCATGATGAATTCCCCCTCATCGCAAACCGCGACGGCAAAATGGTCGTGGGTCAATTTGGGTCCTTTATTCATGGC
Organism: Pseudomonadota bacterium; assembly: GCA_039030125.1. GTDB lineage: Bacteria > Pseudomonadota > Gammaproteobacteria > JBCCEV01. The sequence continues at coordinate 10,225 of JBCCEV010000022.1, forward strand.
TTCATGAGCGCTTATGACGGCGAGATCGAACAGGGCGACATCTTCCTGACCACCGATCCCTATTCGTGTAACGGCGCCATCAGCCATGCGAACGATTGGCTGGTACTGATGCCAATTTTCAAGGATGGGCGTCTGCTGGCCTGGACGGCGATGTTCGGTCACATGACTGATATTGGCGGCAAGGTGCCAGGCAGCCTGCCAACCGATGCGCGTCAGATCTACGAGGAAGGGATTGTCGTCCCTCCGATCAAGATCTATAAAAAAGGCGAGCTGCAATCCGATCTGCTCAAAGTGATCCTGCATAACTGCCGCCTACCGCATTGGAATCGCTCGGACTTTAATGCCATTGTTGCCGCCTGCCGCACCGCCGAGCGCCGGGTCACCGAGTTGGCCGAACGTTTTGGCGACGACACCTTGCATGGCGCCATGGGGGAATTGCTGGACCGCAACCGGCGTGCCATGGCAGCACTAATCCAAGCCGCTATTCCAACCGAGAAACGTTACTTCGAGGATTTTCTTTGCGACGATGGTATGGGCATGGGGCCGTACAAAATCGCCTGCACCATGTGGCGCGAAGGCGAGCGCGTTATTTTTGATTTTTCCGATACCGATCCGCAGTCGGTGGGTTCTATCAACTTCTATCTGAACGAAGAAATGTTCAAAATGTTCTGCGGCGTTTTCATGATCATGGTCTTCGATCCACAGATCATGTTTAACGACGGCTTCTACGATCTCATGGAAGTTCGGATACCTGAAGGATCATTGCTCAAACCCCGCCACCCTGCGGCGCTCTCGTGCCGAACACACGCGCTGGGACGGATTTTCGATGTGATCAGTGGCTTACTGGGTCAAGGCAGTCCGGATCTCATGTGCGCCGCAGGTTTCTCCGACAGTCCACATTTCATGTACTCCGGTTATGACCGCGATGGGGAGTGGTATCAGCTTTACCAAATTGGCTTTGGCGGGATCCCCGGCCGGCCAATGGGAGACGGTCCCGACGGCCATTCGCTGTGGCCCAGCTTCACCAACGTACCCAACGAGTTTTTGGAAAGTTATTTCCCGCTGCGAATAGAAACTTATGAAACGATTGCCGATACCGGCGGTGCCGGACGGCACCGGGGCGGCAATGGCGTGCGCGTCGGTTACCGTTTTCTGGAGCCTGGTGAAATATCTGTGCACGATGATCGCTGGTTGACTTACCCTTGGGGCGTTAATGGCGGCGCGCCAGGTGGCCGCAGCCAAAAAATCCTAAAACGCGCCGACGGATCGCAATCACTGATCGAGTCCAAGTGCGATCGGATAGAAGTCGACGAAGGTGACTTGCTGTTATTTGATACCTGGGGCGGCGGCGGCTGGGGAGATCCTCTCGAGCGGCCAATCTCAGACGTCGTCGCGGATGTCCATCGAGGTCTCGTGACCGTCGCCGGTGCGCAAAACTATGGTGTGATTATCAAAGGCGACGGCAGTGCCGACGAAGCCGCTAGTGTCGAACTTCGCCAAGACATGAAGGAAATGCGCGAAGAAGTGCCGCTGTTCAATCGCGGTGGATCGATAGAGCAATTGCGCGAGCGTTGCCGTATGGAAACGGGCTTGGAACCACCCATGCCACCAAGCTTCACAACGCGTCGGCGCGCTTAATTTCTTTCAGTGGCGGGAGCATTTCAATGAACGCTAATCCTAATGACATTCCGAACGTCCTCTCGCAGATCGCGCGGATCGTTGGTCCCGATAACGTCACCGACGATGAGGTACAAAGGAAATTTTTCTCTACCGATCTCGGTTACGTTCCGGGACAGATCGCGGCGCTCGTGGCGGCACCGGCCAACGCCGTGGAACTGGCCGCGGTGGTGAAAGTGGTTTCACAGGCGGGCATGGCGGTGGTGCCGCGCGGTGGGGGTATGTCCTATACCCGCGGCTATCAACCAGAGCGCGGCGATTCCCTGCTCGTCGATATGCGGCGCATGGATCAGATCATCGAAATCAACGAGGAAGACATGTATGTCACGGTCGCTAGCGGCTGCACTTGGAAGGCCCTCTACGAAGCATTGATGGACAAGAATCTCCGCACGCCGTATTTCGGCCCACTGTCTGGAATGTATGCAACCGTCGGGGGTGCAATTTCGCAGAACAGCCTGTTTCTGGGATCGGGCACTTACAACACCGTCGCCGAAAGCGTGATCGGACTGAAAGTCATTCTGGCCGATGGCAGCGTCGTGCAAACAGGTTCGGCCGCACACAAGAATGGTCAGCCGTTCTTTCGCCATTTCGGTCCGGACATGACCGGCGTTTTCACGGCGGACACCGGCGCTTTTGGTATCAAGGCCGAAGCGACGTTGCGCCTTATCGAGGCGCCTCAAGTCACACTGTTTATGTCTTTCGGCTTTGAAACCATTGAGGAAATGATCGCGGCGCAGGCCGCGCTCGCGCGCAAACGGATCTGCGCGGAGTGCTACGGATTCGATCCTTATTACAACAAAGGCTTTGAGAATCAGGGCTTCACCTTCAAAGAAGGCTTGGCGGTGTTGCGCGACGTTGCGGGTTCCGAAGGCGGTATCAAAGGTTTGTGGAGTTCGTTCAAAGTCGCTTCTTCGGGTAAGACATTTTTGCGCGACGTCAATTATTCACTGCACATGACCTTCGATAGCTACGACAAAGATGTCGCTTTTCGAGGCCTTGAGCTCGCGCGCGGGATTTGTGGTGAACATGGCGGCGTGGAGATCGACAACACGCTGCCAACCGTGTTTCGCGCCCATCCCTTCGGCGGCGTGCGCACCGTTTTGTTGGGTGCCGACGGCGAAGCTTGGCTGCCCATTCACGGCTTCATGCCGTTGTCGAAAGCGGTTGAAGTGGGCAGCGCCACCGAGGCTTTTTTCGCCGAGCATCGCGAGGAGATGGAAGCGTTCGGGATAAAAAGTTCTTACCTAACCGCATTCTCCGGGACCGAGTTTTTGATCGAGCCGAGTATTTATTGGCATGACGAAATCGATGAGTTCCGATTGAGCCTCATCGAGGAAGAATTTGCCCAGAAATGGCGAGAAATTCCCGCTGATCAGAAGAGGCGCAAGGTCGCGCTGGCGTTACGCGATGGCCTGCGTGATCTCTATGACCAACATGGCTGCTGCCATCTGCAACTAGGCAAGTACTACCCCTATCAAGAGTTGATTGCCGATCCTGGCTTGAAAAAGTTACTAGAGGGGATCAAATCCACCATCGATCCCGATAGCCAAATGAATCCAGGCTCATTGGGACTTCGCTAGGGGATTTTTGAGCTAAGCTATTGGGTAGGTTTCGCATTCAGTTTCGGGCTGATTGATATGGTCCTTGCCGCCTCAGCTTTCTCGATTGTTCTTGGCGCCACCTTAGATTGGGCATGGCACGCTTGGCGGGTCAAAATGCGCCAGGCGCGCTGGGGTTACTTTCTGGCATGGGGGCTGGGGATCGTTCTTGGTATTTATGCGCTTTTCCAAGCCAACGGCGGCGCGGCATTCGCCTGGATTGCGGTGGTCCTGGGTTCGATGCTGGTGTTGTTTGCGGCCCTCAGCGCGCAACGCTTGAGTCAAAATTCCATCAAGGAAGGTGACACGATTCCCCAATTTACGGGTTTGGACGCGAATGGAGAGCCCTTCGAATCGAGTGATCTGGAAGGCAAACGATTACTCATTAAATTCTTTCGCGGTCATTGGTGACCTTACTGTGTCGCCGAGTTGCGGCGATGGGAAGAACTGCGGCCCGAGCTCGATGCCCTCGGGATCCAAATACTCGCGGTGTGCACCGACAAACCAGCGATGATCAAGTCGGGACAGGGAATGCACGGCTTGCAGGCGATTTTCGTTGCAGATCCCAGCCTCGAGGTGGTCGACAAGTTCGGGTTACGCAACCACAACCTGCAGATCAAACCGCCAAACGTTCCAGGTTTGCCAGTACCGACCACGATCATCACCGACGAGCAAGGGGTGGTCCGTTGGCTTGATCAAGCGGAGCATTATTCGCACCGCTCCGATCCCGAACGAGTGCGCGCAGCTCTGGCTCAAGCCTTCCGGTGAGGCGCCACGCTCAAAAAGCATCGTCACGAACCTGACTTCGACCCGCGACCTAGCTCGCTTTGCGGGTTTCTAGCTCCGCGATCGCATTCTCCCGCAGCTCCACCTTGCGGATCTTGCCCGACGCCGTCATTGGAAATTCGTCGATAAACAAAACGTGTTTTGGAATTTTGAAAGAGGCGACCTTGCCCTGGCAGTAGCCAATCACCTCTTCTTCGCTGATATGGGAGCCCTCTTGCCGCTGGACGTAGGCCAGCGCCACCTCTGTTAGCCTTGGATCGGGATAGCTCACTACCGCGACCTGCTGGACGCCGTCGGCTTGCAGCAGCAGCGCTTCGACTTCCATCGGATCGACATTCTCACCGCCGACTTTGAGCATGTCTTTATAGCGACCCAAGAATCTAATGTAGCCGTCAGCACGCCGTATCCCGGTATCACCGGTGTGGAACCAACCTTGCTCGTCATAGCAATCTGCCGTTTCTTTGGGTTTCTTGTAATACCCCATCATCACGCCATAGCCTTTGACGACCATTTCACCGGGTTCATCAAACGCTTTTTCTTCTAGCGTTTCCGGATCAATAATTTTGCATTCATAGCCCGGCGCACAGTAGCCGGATGATTCCGCGCGCTGTTCAACCGTGTCGCTTAATGAACCAACCAACATGGCCGCGCCAATCTCGCTCATGCCGTAACCTGTAACCGACACCAGCGGCGCCAGAACTTCAGCGGCCTTGCGGCAGATCGGCACCCCGCTCTTCATACCGCAGGCGAATAATCCGGTTCGCAACGAGGAGATATCCTTGTTGAGTCTTTCTTGCGACTCCGTTAGGTCTTTGAGATGGGTTTCAAAGCCATGAATGATCGTGGCTTTGTGGGACTCGATCAGTTCAACCGCTTCATCCGGGACGAAGGTTTCCATCATCACCTGGCGAGCACCGGTGAGCATTGAAAATAGCGCGCACTCCGAGTAGGCAAACAAGTGAAACATTGGCAAATAGTTGAGGATGGTGTCGTTTTCAGTAACCCCCAAGCGGAAGCAACGTTCCTCGACCAAACGCAGCATGATGTGATTGTGCATGACCCCTTTGGGAAAGCCTGTCGTCCCGGAGGTGTACATAATGAATACGGGATCGTCAGGGTCCACACCATCGGCGCGCGTCTGCAGTTGCTCATCGGAGACCTTGGCGCTGGCCGCAGTCATATCGCACCATCGCAGCGTTCCTTTATGGCTTGCATCGCTAAGGAGAATGACCTGACGCATCTCGGGGTACGCGCTGTCGTTTAACAGCGCCCCGTCCTCAGGTAAGGACAGCACTTCGCTGATCATTTCCAGATAATCGACCGGCCCCGACTGATCGTGGGCAATCAGATAGTTCGCATCAGATTGCTGCAGCAGATAGGCGAGATCATTGGTGCGAAAACGGGTATTGACTGGCACCTGGACCGCACCAATCTTCGCTAGCGCGAACATGATGAACATCCACTCCGAACGGTTCATCAGCCACACGGCGACGTGGTCTCCAGGCTTCACCCCTATCGCCATCAATCCCTTCGCGACTTCATCAATTTTCTCTAGGAGTTCGCTAAATGTGTAGCATTCATCACGAAACACGAGCGCCTGGCGATTACCAAAACGCTCTGCCATGGATGTGGCTAACGATCCAAAGGTCTTTTTCTCATACCAATCGGCCATCTTTTCTTTCCCAGTTGTGCGCAGCGCTTCGTTCACTGTATACGCGATGCGCGCCGGCTGTGACAAGTAGCGGGTACACTTGGTGCCAGCAAGGAAAAACGTGGGAGATCGGTCGTGGCGGTAAGAAGCGAACGCCGAAGTTATTGGACCTGGGGCTACGAATCCGATGAGCCGAGCGACGCCGAGCGGGCGCGGGCGGCGGGGGATCTAGGCGCACGGATCGGAAAGAGCGTCGAGATCCCAGCGATCCCTAAAATCGATGAGATCTCGCTGCGTGCTTCGCGGGTCACTATCCCGAATGCTCTGCAGAAGTGGGTCCGCACTGATCATATTGATCGTCTCACCCATACCCACGGCGGACATCCCGTTGAGCTGCTACTGGGTATGCGTGGGCAATTCGATAATCCGCCAGATGCAGTGGCTCACCCCAGCAGCGAAGAGGAACTGGAGCAAACCTTGGCATGGTGCGATGTGCATGGTTACGTCGCGATCCCTTACGGCGGCGGCACCAGCGTCGTATGGGGGGTGAACGTCCCGCCGCACGCCCCGGTTGCCATTACCATCGACTTAGATCACCTCAACCGGATCCTTGAAATTGACGAAGTTTCTCGCGCCGGCCGTTTCGAGGCCGGGATCCTGGGACCCGATCTAGAAGCGCAATTGAAAACCAAGGGCCTGACGCTGCGACACTTCCCGCAGAGTTTTCCGTGGTCAACCGTGGGCGGCTGGGTCGCCACCCGCTCAGGCGGACATTACGCCACCAATCACACGCATATCGACGATTTTGTTGAATCGACCCGGATGCTCACGCCCAAGGGATGGATGGAAACCCGGCGTCTGCCCGGTAGCGGCGCAGGACCAAGTCCCGATCGCCTCGTTATCGGCTCCGAGGGCACGCTTGGGATCATCAGCGATTGCTGGCTAAGACTACAGAAGCGACCAACCTTCCGCGCCACCGCGGGGGTTGTTTTCCCAAGTTGGCAAGCTGGCACCAACGCGGTTCGGGAGTTAGTACAGTTGAAACTCTGGCCCGCTAACTTGCGCATCCTTGATCCTCGCGAAGCGGGTGATCGGGCGGGTTTAGACGGCACCCAAGCACTGGTCATCATCGGCTTCGAATCGAGCGAACTTAGCCAAGCAACTCACATCCGCGAGGCGGTCGCCGTCGCTCGGGATCACGGCGGCGTGATCGATGACCAGGAAATCCTGGTTGAGGACGGCAGCGGCAAGGCCACCGGACACGGTGGCGCGGTTGGCGCTTGGCGAAACGCGTTTATTGGTATCAATGCAGGGTTAACCGCTGGCCTTGGTTTGTTAACGGATACTTTCGAGACGGCCATAACGTGGGACCAGTGGCCGGCTTTCGACGCCTCAGTCCGGGCGCGAGTGGGCCAGGTTCTGCGGGAAACCATGGGCGCCAGCGCTACGCTATCCTGTCGATTCACGCACGTCTACGCTGACGGTCCGGCGCCGTATTATTCCTTTAGCGGTGTGGTGCCTATTGGCAGCGAGGCGGAAATTTGGCAAACGATAAAAACCGAGGCGACCGCCGCGGTTGTCGATGCTGGCGGCACGGTAACCCATCATCACGCTGTCGGTCGGATGCACGCCCAGGGTTGGACACAACAGCGGCCAGCACTATTCGAGCATGCGTTGCGCGCGGTCAAAAGGGAATTCGACCCCAACGGGATCCTCAATCCAGGAGTTTTGTTTGAACCTTAAGCCCGGGCGCGGGCGCGAAAATACTTAGTAATGCCATAGAGGCTGATCAAAACCCAGCAAACTTCGATCACGAATGCTGAAAAATTGAAATCAAACAGCAGAGAAAGCGTAATCAAGCTGGCGCCGATCAGATTCATCACTGAATAATTGAGATCCAGGCTGCTGAGTTTTTCGGCTTGGAGTAAGTAGTAGGCAATGAGGATCAAAACCACACCGAGCAGCCCTACATAATCAAACCACGCCATTATCTACTCCTGCTAAATCAAGTCGGAAAGCTCGGCCAAAGTGCCGATCACGTGGTCAGGAAGCGCCGTGGTTGTTTTCGTTTGCAACGGCGGCTCCATGCCGCCATCGGTCACCAAGGCAGTTCGCATACCCAGCGCCGCGGCACCAGCGATATCGTGCTCTGGAGAATCGCCGACGAACAAAACCTCGCTAGGGTTTAAACCTGATTTTTCCAGGCAAACGTCGAAAATACCGCGATGGGGCTTACAAGAGCGCGCGGCTTCCGAGCTTGTCCAATGATCGAGATAATCGTGAAGCGCTTCGCGTGTCACTAACGGCGTTAGCATATGCTCGTCGATATTCGAGCAAATAGAAAGGTAAAGTGATTTAGCCTTCAGAGCGCTCAAGGTACCGATGCAGTCGGCTTTGATCTCCAGGCAGTCGAACAATGCTTGATCGTATTCCCGGCGATACCATTCGTGAACTTCAGGGTCGTAGGCGACGTCTAAAAACTCTACGAACCTCACGAACATGTCATTAAACAGATCGACATGCAGATAATATGGTTGCTGGGCGTAACGCGCTGCGATCTCTTTACTCGCTTTGCCGTAGGCCTGTTTTATCGCTTCGGGGGACTCATCACATTTCAGCCGCTCGGTCGCCTCAAGCAAAAATCGAACGTTGGTCTGCGCAACGTTGCGATAGCTGAATAAGGTCCCACCAAGGTCGAAGAAAATACCTTTTATTGTCATGCTTGCGTCAAGTGGTGAAAGAAATTGGTCGGCACACAGTGTAACGACTAATGATTATCGAACGGGTAAAACATGCTGAGTCGCTACTTACCTTTATTCTCGCTCATCGTCGCGGGCGAATTGATCTTCAGTTTACCGTTTCACATTCCGCGGTATTTTCGCCCTACCTTCCTCGAGGCCTTCGGTCTCACCAATAGCGACCTTGGTGATACGTTTGCCGTCTATGGCGTGTGCGCCATGTTGGCGTACTTTCCAGGCGGCTTGCTCGCCGATCGGTTCTCGGCGCGATCGCTAATCACCAGTTCCTTAGCGGCCACGGCGCTCGGCGGATTCTACTTGCTGAGCATCCCGAGCGGGCGCGGCTTGGCGGTATTGTTCGGCTATTGGGGCATTACCACCATTCTGCTTTTTTGGGCCGCCATGCTCCGCGCGACGCGAGAATGGGGCGGTGAGTTCGCACAGGGGCAAGCGTTTGGTCTGCTCGATGGCGGCCGCGGTCTTGTTGCCGCGGTGATGGCCTCTCTTGCCGTGTTGCTGTTCGCGTTGGTTGTTGGCGATGCCCACGACCTTACCAGCACAGCGCGCCTCAACGGTATGCGGATGGTGATCCTCTGTTACACGCTAGCGACGATCGCCGCGGCACTCCTGTGTTGGTTTGCGCTTCCCAATTCCGAGGGTTCGCGTGCCACCAAGGAGCGATTGCGTTTTCACTCAATGTTCAACCTGGTACTGCAAGCGATGATCGTCGCGTGTGCTTACTGCGGTTACAAAGGGCTCGACAACTATTCGCTTTACGCCGCACAAGTGCTTGGCATGAGCGAGGTTGACGCCGCACGATTCACCGCGGCCACTGCCTACATTCGAGTCGGGGCCGCGATCACCGCCGGATTTTTAGCCGACCGGATCGGCGTGCGCAATATCGTCGTGGTCTTATTTGCGATTCTCGGCGGCGCTTATCTGGCCCTGGGATATGCCAACCCCAATGAGACCCATGGCATCATTTTCGCGAACCTGATTGTTACCTACATCGCGGTTTTCGCGCTGCGCGGTGTTTACTTCGCGTTAATTGCGGAATCGGGGATCGACAAACGCAGCACCGGGACCGCGATTGGCGTCGTGTCGGTCGTGGGTTTTACCCCTGACATTTTTTTCGCGCCGCTAGCCGGGCGCATACTCGACGCCGACCCCGGCTTGGTGGGTCACCAAAATTTCTTCTTGCTGCTCAGCGGCTTCGCGAGTGCGGGTCTAGTCGCCGCGGCAACACTTGCCGCAGTCATCAGACGCCAACGTCGATAACCCTAGGCGCTGCGTGCAAGTTGCCGTGGTTGACCGACCTCGACGCGATTGCGGCCACTCGACTTCGCCAAGTAAAGCGCCTCATCGGCACGTTCTAGCGCTTCGTCGATGGATTCGCCCGTCTGAATAAGCGTCGCGCCAATCGAAATCGTGATCTTTTCCACTTCCTTGCCTGTTTTAGGATTGAACACGCGACCTTTTTCAATCGCGCTTCGAATCGACTCAGCGACCGATACCCCACCGGTTAAAGGCGTGTCGGGCAGCAGTACCGTGAACTCTTCACCACCAAAACGAGCGACCATGTCTTGGCCCTTGATCAATTTCTGAAACGCCTTGCCAACAACCTTCAGCACTTTGTCACCGAATAGATGGCCGTAAGTGTCGTTCACGTTCTTGAACTTATCGATATCGCCGATCAACACGCAGTGCTCTTTTTCGACATAGTCGGGGCGCGCCTGCAGCTCGGCGACTGCCTCGTCAAAGGCCTTGCGATTCGCCAATCCGGTTAACGGATCGTGCTTCGCTTCGTGACGGACGCGATTGAGTTCATCTTGAAGACGCTCTGTCTCTTTTTGACTCTCTTCAATCTGAAGGTGCAAGGCGCTATGGCTTTCGGTCATCTTTGAGGTTGCGTTCAACAGCGACTTAACCACCGTTTGAATATCAACTGCATCGTCGCTTAACGCCTCGGCCCCCTGGGTTAAGGACTTTTCATATTCACTGATTTCGCTATCCGCACTATCTAAGGAGCTATTGATACCGGCCAAAATCCGCTGCACGGTCTCCTCGGCATCTCGCACTCGCGCTTCGTTTTCTTGCTCGAGAAAACTCTTATGCAACTCGGCCATCGCCTGTGCATCGAACTTGTCACCTTTGGCCAACATCGCCTCCAGGCGCTCGGATAGCTGCGGATTAATGCCCGCGACGTGGTGATACCAGACGGCATAGTTCAAGGGCGTGACCGGCACCTTCTGCTCGGCCATCAACGGTAAAGCCATCCTAAGAAACTGGCCTGATTCCTCCAAGGTCGTCGAATCGTTCAAGGTTATCCCCAGAATTAATTTATTAGTATCGCCATAGACCTATCGGCCACATTTCGTTGGGCTTTAGTGCGAATATGGACGACATCCATGGCCCGCCTTAAGATGCCGAATCCATTACGAAAATTTAACCGTAATTAGGCCTATGCAGCTTCTTGAGCCCATCTGCGCGCGGCAGCGCGAACATTCGAACTGGCGGCGCCAGATCCACTCTCGCCCCGAACTCGCCTATAACGAGCATGAGACGTCGGCGTTCGTCCAGCAAAAACTCACCGAGTTCGGCATGTCGTTTGAAACCGGGCTGGGGCAAACAGGAGTTGTCGGAATTTTGCCGGGCGAAAATGAAGGTCCAGCGATTGGCCTGCGCGCCGACATGGACGCCCTGCCGCTGCACGAACTCAACGAATTTCCTCACCGCTCCAAGCAACACGGCGTTATGCACGCCTGCGGGCACGATGGTCACACAACGATGTTATTGGCGGCCGCCGAATATCTTACCCTCCGTCCAAAGTTCTCAGGCACGGCTTACTTTATTTTCCAGCCTGCCGAGGAAGGCGAGGCAGGAGCCAAGGCGATGATCGATGACGGGCTGTTCGAACGGTTCCCAATGACGTCGGTTTACGGCATACACAATTGGCCCGGTCTCGACGTTGGGAAGATGGCCATGCGGCCAGGCCCGATGATGGCGGCAATGGACACCTTCGAACTCGTCTTGCGTGGGCGCGGCGGCCACGCGGCCTTGCCTCATCAAACCGCTGACCCCATCGTTGCCGCCACGACCTTGGTGCAAGCGTGGCAAGGCATCGTTTCCCGCAACGTCAACCCGATCGATTCCGCGGTGTTGTCCGTGACACAAATCCACGCCGGTGACGCTTGGGCCGTGATCCCCAACGAAGTGCTGCTGCGCGGAACGGTAAGAAGTTTCCGCAACGAAGTAAGGGACATGATCGAAGATCGGATGCAAGAAGTTGCGAGCGGGATCTGCCATGCCAATCACTGTGCGTTTGATTGGCACTACGAACGACGATTTCCGGCCACCTGCAATTGGGCCGACGAGACTGGTGATGCCGCCCGTGCCGCGCGGAAAGTTCTGGGCGACGAGCACGTCGATATGAACGTTGAACCCAGCACCGGCTCGGAGGACTTTGGCTATATGCTGGAGGCCAAGCCCGGATGCTACGCCTTCATTGGCAACGGTCCGCGAGACGGCGGGCGCATGTTACACAGCCCACATTTCGACTTTAATGATGAGATTATTCCGATCGGCGCGAGTTACTGGGTAACGCTGGTCGAGCAATCGCTCGCGAGCAAGGCAGCATAAAACTAATTTGCTTATTTCAGGCACTAAGGCCTAGAAGACCGAGGATTTAACCATGCCACTTTACGAATACATGTGCGAAGCCAATGGCCAGGTGGTGGAGACCTATCACAGCATGTCGACGACTGTCGAAACCTGGGGGCAGCTTTGCGAATTGGCCAAACTGGAACTTGGCGACACGCCCGCTGACGAGCCCGTTAAGAAAATTATCAGTCGCGGTAGCCAGCTCAACGCGCACAACACCTTCAGCAATCGAGACCTACCGGCTCATAAAGATTCGGGTACGGTCGCTCCAATGCGTGACAATAAATGGTAGGCGATGTAGCTTGCGCGGCTAAGCATCTCATTTTGTAGCGCACCCGCCCCGAGGAAAAACAAATGGCCTACACTGCGGACTACCAATTATTCAACTTCCCCGAGGTCGCAGCAGCGTTCGCCGGCAAGCGCGTGCTGATCACCGGCTCCGGTAAAGACGGCGGTATCGGGCAAGCGTTAGCCTTGGCCGCAGCGGTCAACGGCGCCGAAATGGTTGGCGTGCACTTTCACAACAGCTACCGCGATGGCTTTGATCTAGTCGATGCGATCAGGGAGCGCGGCGGCAAAGCGTTTGCAATGCAAGCAGACATCACCAACAACCGTGACCTTTGGGCATCTCGCAGTTACGTGATCGAACAGATGGAGGGCAAAGGCCCGGATATCATCATTTGCAACTCCGGATTAACTGAAAAAGGCTACCGCTTCGGCCGCGCGCTGCCTGAGATTGAAGACGAGAGCAGAGCTGAGCGTCGCGCTCGAGTGCGCAACGACTTCATCCAAAACTTGAACGAATCCTCCTTGGTCTTGAACACCAAAATCGATGGGGGCGTGGCCATGACTCACCTATGGGCAGGTGAGGCGGTCTATCACAAGCAACCGCTGCAGATGATCTATATTTCATCGATGCAAGCCATAGAACCCGGCGTCGCTGTACCGGGTTACGTGGTCGCCAACTGGGCGGTTTTGCGTCTGCCGCAGGTGCTTAAAGTGAACTTGGGAAAATCGGCCGACATGGTTTCCGCGTGCTGTCTCATGCTGCCATTCATCCGCACCGGAATGACTGAGGAATACGCAGACAATCCGAAAGTGTTTGGCCGCTGGCAACCGCGCATGCTGGAACCTTTTGAAGCCGCGCACGCGGTGACCCAGTTGTTGTCCAGACCTGCCGCAGATCTGGATCTTGGAAACTTCAAACTGTCGGTGAGCGGCACCGCCGAGGAAACCTCGCTCACTTGGTCGCAGGTGCGGTTGGAAGTCAATGACTCGCCGCTGGAATGGAGTTCAAGCACCCCGCTGATCAGTAGCGTTTCACCAGCCTAGCGCTGCTCGTTTACCGCTGCCGCTACCGATGCGGCCGTCTGACCAAAAAGATTTTTCCGCTCGGCTTCGCTCGGTGCGCCGCCGCGGCGTAATTCGTCTTGGATCTTGATTGCGCGCGAAGCCGCGGGTCGTTGTTTCATGCGCTGATGCCAAGCATTGAGGTTCGGAAACTCATCCAAGGTCCCGATAAACTTTCTATAAATCAGCACCCAAGGCCAGGACGCCATGTCAGCAATTGAATAATCGTTAACAATAAAAACTTTATCACCGAGCCAAGAATCTAAAACCCCGAGACAGCGGTTGTATTCATTGAGATAGCGCTCGCGTGCGTAATCATTGCCGGCCGCCGGCGCATAGTTCACAAAGTGACTGATTTGGCCGGCCATCGGGCCTAAGTTTCCGACCTGCCAGAACAACCACTCTTGAACTGCTTTACGGGCGATCGGATCACTAGGTAGAAACTGGCCGGTTTTTTCGCCCAGATACCAAAGTATTGCGCCAGACTCGAACACGCTGACCGGTTCGCCATCGCGTGCATGGTCAACGATGGCGGGCATGCGATTGTTGGGGCTAATTTTTAGAAACTCCGGACTGAATTGATCGCCCTTGCCGATATTAACGGGGACCACGCGATATTCGAGTCCACACTCCTCAAGCATGATCGTGATTTTCCAACCATTCGGGGTTGGCCAGTAATACAGATCGATCATGCTGGTTCTGCCTCCAACCCAAGCGCGACGCCAGCTTCTTTCAATGCAGTGATCGCCAGATTATCGAAACCAATCTCGCGCAAGACCTCGTCCGTATCCTCGCCCAAACGAGGCGCGCCACGGTAGATCCCGGCGGGTGTTTCGGAAAAACGCGCTGCCGGACGTGCCTGGCGCAGCGGCCCAGCGTAGGGGTGATCAAAAATCTCGATGGTTTTGTTTTCGATAGCTTGGGGGTGTTCGATCATTTGGTTGCGAGTCAGCACGGGTGCGCAAGGAACGCTGTGCTCATCGAACTTCGCTAGCCACTGCTCAGTTGTACGCGCAAGCAAGGCTTGTTGGGTAAGCTGCAAACGCTCGTTAATATTCCGATCGCGCATTGCGGGCGTCTTGAAGCGCTCGTCCTCGATCCACTCAGGCCTCTGCACAGCTTCACAAAGACCACGCCACTCAGCATCACCCGGCGCCGCCACACTCATATAGCCATCTTTGGTTTCATAAATGAGGTCGATGAAACTCGCGGCAGCCTGTTGCGGCAATTCATCACCAACGAACGTTTGACTGCCCATGTCGGAAGGCCATAGGAAAGCCACAACTGAATCAAACATCGACAGGCGCAGGTGTTGTCCTGTGCCGTGACGCTCTCTGGCGAACAAAGCCGCGCAAATAGCTTGTGCTGCCGTAACGGCAGTGAGTTTGTCGGGAAGGATGGTACGGATCAGGCGTGGCCGTTCTTCATCCGAACCCGCCTGGATCGTCGTTAATCCCGACAAGGCCTGAATGATTGGGTCGTAAACGCGTTTGCCGCTGTAGGGGCCTGTTTCTCCAAAGCCACTAATTGAGGCATAAATTATGCTCGGATTGACCGCGCGAATATCGTCCTCACCGATCCCGATCCGCTGGACCACTCCCGGTCGAAAGTTCTGCGTAAAGACATCGGCTGTCTTCGCTAATTCAAGCAAGACCTCGCGTCCGCGCTCATCACTCAAGTCCAGGGCAATTGAGCGTTTGTTGCGATTGTTGTTTACGAATGCCGCAGAAAAACCGTGCCGTCGGTTGGCGGTGCGCCGGGTAAAATCGCCGCCCTTGGGATTTTCCACTTTAATAACCTCGGCCCCTTGATCGGCTAACAGCATCGTCGTCAGCGGGCCCGAGATAACCTGAGTAACATCGAGGATCCGTACGCCGGTTAGTGGTCCACTCATCATGCTTCTCTCAATAATTCGCCAGCAATGATCATTTGGCGAACTTGGTTGGTGCCGGCCCCGATTTCCATCACCTTGCCGCTGCGGTAGAGACGGTTTGCCTCGGTCTCATTCATAAAACCCATACCGCCATGAATCTGCACCGCGTGATCGAGCACCTTCATGCAGGCTCGCCCAGCGTGCAACAGGGCGGCGGCGGTGCGTTTGTGAATTTCCCCACGACCGCCCTCGCCGCTTTCGAGTTCCAACACTTCACGGCCGATTTGATACGTCAACGCCCGCATCGTCTCTACGTCGGTGAACATATCCGCCAACATGGCTTGAATCATTTGGAACTCGCCAATCGCCTTGCCGAACTGCTTGCGGGTGCTTGCATATTCAACCGCCAGATCGAGCGCCCGCTGAGCCATCCCAAGGCAATAGAAACAGGCGATAGCGCGCTCGATATCGAGACCGCTCATGACGATGCCCACGCCGTTGTTCTCTTCGCCAATTAAGTTGCCCGCCGGAACCCGGCACTCATCGAACACCAGCTCCCCAGTGGGACTCCCGCGCCAGCCCATTTTGTCGAGCTTTTGCGCCACCGAGAATCCGCTGAAGTTGCTTTCAACAATGAACGCGGAAATACCATGTTGGCCGCGCGCCGGATCGGTCTTGGCGTAAATAAGCAAAATATCGGCGACCGGGCCGTTGGTAATAAATAATTTGCGACCGTTAAGGATGTAATCATCGCCGTCCCGGCGCGCCACGGTTGCCATGCTGCCCAACGCATCGGAGCCTGCACCCGGCTCGGTCAGACCAAGCGCACCGATGGCTTCACCGTTGCAAAATCGTGGCAAATATTCTTGTTTCTGGCTCTCCGAGCAATTGCGCACCAGATTGTTGACACAGAGGTTTTCACTGGCCAGCAGACTCGCGCAAAAAGCGTGATTCCAGTAGGACATAGCCTCGCACACGAAACACTGCGCGAGCACGTCCAACTCGGCGCCACCGTAGTGCGATGGCACTGTGGTACCCAAAAACCCGTGCTCGTGGAGGCCACGATACTCAGCATCCGGGAACCAGTCTTCACGGTCCATTTTCTCACTTAAGGGGAATAGCGCTTCGCGAGCGACACGATAAGCGCTATCGAAGATGCCCTGGTACTCAGGGTCGAAACCAAACGCTGCAAGATTGGGTGTTGTCATACCATGCGACCGGTAAGTAATACAGATATACGCCTACCGACCTTAGTGCGCGAGGCCAGCGTTGTAAATGGCTGACCGAGGGGCAAATCATAGCTACCAGAACAGGCTAGAATCTGTCGACCGAGAGCTTTGGGAGTTTGTCATGGTTACCGCGATCATTTTGGTCAATACCCAGCACGGCGCGATCAACGACGTTGCGCAGAAACTTGCCGACATTCCAGGTGTTTCAGAAGTGTATTCAACTGGCGGACAGTACGACATTGTCGCCGTCATTCGAGTGGCGTCCAACGAAGCCATCGCCGATTTGGTGACCGACCACATGACAAAAATCGAAGGGATTGCCCATACCGAAACAATGATTGCCTTCAAAAGCTATTCGCAGCACGACCTTGAGGCGGTGTTCTCGATTGGCAACGACTAGCGATGGGCTTACAAACACCTCGCTCACTGTGAACGACCTCGCGCGTAGGCCCGCGCTAGCACTTGTTAAGAGATATCAAGGCAACAGCTTTGCGTGCCTCACGCCCCGGCACGGTAACGCGTGGCCGGTTGTAAGTTATTTTGCAACAGCTCTTTGAATCAACATGCTGATTAATTTTTGTGAGCGCACCGTGCAATGGGGTGAATGCGACCCCTTTGGACTTGTTTACTATCCTCATATGCTGGCCTGGTTCAACGACACCGAACACGACGCGTTTCGACGCGTCGGTCTACCCATCGACAAAATGATCGAAGCCAATCACACCACCTTCGTGATGGGTGAAGTCAAGTTCCGATTTACCGGTCCGGCGGCCTATGGCGATCGCGTGACCTGCATCGTCGAATTGCAATCGATGGGCACCAGCACGCTGCGCTATCGCACAACCGCCCTGCACACAGATTCCGGGGCACCGGTTTATGAAGGTTCAGCAACGCGTGTGTATGCCAATATAAAAGCCGATAAAACGCTCGGCGCTGCGACCATCCCCGACGATATGCGGGAGATTTTGGGGGCTGCGAACCCGCTCGCCGTCGAGCTATCGTCAGTGATCACCAAGGCCTATTCGCAGGAGCGCTAGCACGCTCGCGACGGCGCTCCTGATTGGTCACCCGATGCCTGCTATATTCGCCCGTCCAGAGCAACCGGCTTAACCGATGACGAAAGCAGCAATTCCGTATGGTGCGTATTGGACTACGCCATTTGCCCGCTGGCAGGGACAACTTGCACACCTTCACAGCCTGCGCTTGGCCGCGCACGTTGGTAAAGATGTGCTCGAGCGCAAAGGCATCGCTGCGGAGAATTTTGACTACGGGGTGCTCGGCTTTACGGTGCCCCAGCAGAACAGTTTTTACGGGCTGCCATGGCTGATGGGCGAACTCGGTGCGCCACACGCGGGCGGCCCATCGATTATGCAGGCCTGTGCCACGGGCGCGCGGGTTCTCACTCAAGCGTGCGAGGAGATCGAAAGCGGGCGCGCGCAATGCGCCCTGACCGTCACCGCCGATCGAGTTTCCAACGGGCCGCACATTTATTACCCGAACCCGCAAGGTCCCGGCGGCACTGGCATCACCGAGGATTGGGTGTTGGGCAACTTCGAGCGTGATCCCTTCGCCAAGGTCAACATGGTGACCACCGCTGAGAACTGCGCGGCCAAATGGGAAGTATCAACCGAGCAGCAACACGCGGTAGTCCTGCGCCGCTTTGAACAATATCAACAGGCCGTTGTACCCAACGACGACGGCGAGTGTTTTCAAGATCGATACATGGTGAAACCCATGGCTGTGCCTGATCAACGATTTAGAAAAACGCTGGGAAACCTCGAGGGCGATGAGGGCGTGCACCCGAGTGATGCCGAGAGCTTGGCGCGGCTCGACCCCGTCACTCATGGCGGAACCATAACTTTTGGTGGACAGACTCATCCTGCCGACGGCAACGCGGGCATGATCGTGACCACACCCGATCGCGCCAAAACGCTGAGCGCCGATCCGGCGATTGCAATCAGCCTTGCGGCAAGCGCTCAGGCGCGAACCGATGTTGCCATGATGCCGGCCGCGCCCATCGATGCGGCGAAACGCGCGCTCGCAGCCGCTGGGGTCTCAATCAAAGACCTTAAAGCCATTAAGTCGCACAACCCCTTTGCGGTGAACGATGTAATTTTTGCCAAGGAAATGGGCGCGAATCTCGACGAGATGAATAACTTTGGTTGTTCCCTGATCTGGGGGCATCCGCAAGGCCCCACGGGTACCCGTTCGATCATCGAACTGATTGAAGAGTTGGCTTTGAAAGGCGGAGGTTACGGACTTTTTCACGGCTGCGCGGCGGGCGACACCGCGATGGCCGTTGTCATCAAAGTCGATTAAACGGCGATGAGCTATCGCATTGGCGTGGACGTCGGGGGCACGTTTACGGATTTTCTTGTTATCGACGACACCGGCGTGGCAGAGATTGTTAAAACATCCAGCTCGCCGCACGACCCTTCTGTTGGTTTTTTTCGAGGCCTTGAAAAAGCCGCGGCTTCAAAAAACCTGGCGCTGCGGCACTTTCTAGCCGCGGTCGAAACGATCGTTCACGGCACCACCATCACGACGAATGCCGCGCTCACCAGTAATGGCGCAAAAACAGGTTTCATCACGACCGCTGGATTTCGCGACGTTCTCAATATGCGCCGCGGTCTCAAAGACCACCAGTTCAAAAAATATGCGCCGCCTACGCCACTGGTGCCGCGCCGCCACATTGAAGTGGTACGCGAACGCGTGGGTCGGAGCGGCGAAATTCTCGAAAACCTCAACGAGCAAGACGTTAGGGATGCGGCCGCAAAGCTCAGTGCCGAAAACGTTGATGCGATCGCGGTGTCGCTGCTTTGGTCTTTCCGCAACGACGCTCACGAGCGCCGGATCGGCGCGATCCTCGAAGAGCTCTTTCCGGACATCTATGTTTCGCTCTCAACTGATGTGTTACCGCAAATTCGAGTCTACGAAAGAAACTCAACGACCGCCTTGAACGCCTATGTCGGTCCGATCTTGAAGCGCTACCTCGATCGCTTGCGTGAACGTCTCGGTAATGAAGGGTTCGGTGGACAGCTTTTGATCATGCAGTCCAATGGCGGCGTCATGGCGCCGGAGGTGGCGGAACGCTATGCGGTCAACACCTTGCTCTCGGGGCCGGCTGGCGCGCCGATGGCCGGTCTGTTCTACGCGCAGGGCCATGCGCTGCAAGATGTGATTACCGTCGATATGGGCGGTACTTCGTTTGACGTTGCCCTCGTTAAAGACGCGAATCCGGCGCTCACCACCGAAGGGGATATCGCCGGCCATCGAATTGCGGCTCCCATGCTCGATATCCACACCGTGGGCGCCGGCGGTGGTTCGATCGCTTGGATCAATTCCGGCGGCCTGCTCGAAGTTGGGCCACAAAGTGCGGGCGCGGAGCCCGGGCCGGTACTCTATGGTCGAGGCGGCACGCAGCCGACGGTCACCGATGCCCAATTTATCCTCGGTTACCTTGATCCTGGCTTGTTCGAGAGCGGCGAACTTAAGCCTGATCCCAAGGCCGCGCGAGCAGCCCTTGAGGCGCGGGTTGCCAAGCCTTTGGGCTTAGATTTGGTTAGCGCCGCGAACGGTATCTTCGAATTGGTCAACGCCAAAATGGCAGCGGCTTTGGAAGCGGTTTCGGTTGAACGTGGTTTCGACCCGCGCGAGTTTGTGCTCGTGGTAGCGGGTGGCGCCGGACCCATCCACGCGGCAGCGATGGCCAAGGAACTGAATATTCCTTTGTCGTTGATCCCTCGCGAATCCTCGGTGTTCTGCGCCGCTGGCATGCTGATCTCCGATCTCAAGCACGACTATGTCCGTACACTCGCCGTCGATCTCGATCGCGGGGATCTCACCGAGATCAGTGCGCTTTACAAAGACATGGCTGATAACGCCCTTGAAACCCTCGGCCAGGAGAACGTCGCACGCCACGATGTCGCGCTGATTTATGGTGCGGACCTCCGTTACGTAGGCCAGTTTAACGAAGTCGAGATTAAGACTTCTGAAGCTGCCGACGTGCCATCGATCGATTTAGACGATATGGCTGAGGCCTTTCACCAACAACACGACCGCCTTTATGGCTACGCCATGCGGGAGGCACCTGTGGAACTTATCAATCTGCGTCTCTCGGCGCGTGGGCGAACCCCGAAACCGACCCAAACAGCAACCGCCCTAGGTTCCAGCGACGCCGCACATGCGGTCATTGGCACACGCTCGGCATATTTCGATGACGGGTTTACGGATGTACCCGTGGTCGACGGCTTCAAACTCGTTGCCGGTAATCGTGTTACTGGCCCGGCCATTGTCGTTCAGCCGACGACGACTATCGTCATCCCGCCGGATTTCGAATTGCTATGCGATGCTTACAGCAACTACTTGATGTACGCTGCTGATGAAGATCCCAATGCGCTAATTGAAAAGCTAAAAACGCAACCCTAAACCGACCAACTTACATCGGGGAGTAGCGATGGACGATCGCACCCGTGAAATCAATGCCGTAGATCCAATCAAAGTCGCAGTGATCGGCAATCGCCTAAATGCCATCAGTAAAGAAATTGGCCTGACCATGTTGCGTACCTCGCGAAGCCCGATTTTTTCCGAAGCCCGCGACTTTGTGACCGGCATTTTTGATGCGCAATTGCGCCTCGTTGCCCAATCCGCCTATATCCCCGTATTGATGATGGCGTTGCCCTATGCGCTGAAAAGCATTGCCCGGACTTTCGAAGGCGATATTGAGGAGGGGGATATTTTTATCCTTAACGACCCTTACCACGGCAACAATCATCCGCCGGACATCACGATCGCGAAGCCGGTATTCTTTAAAGGTGAGATCCGCTTTTGGGCGGTCTCTAAGGGACACCATGCCGACGTCGGCGGCGGTGGCGTGGCCGGCTATAACCCCGGCGCGCAAAGCGTGCGCGACGAAGGGATCCGTATCCCCCCGGCCAAGCTGTACATTGCGGGTAAACTAAACAAAGGATTGCTCGACACCATTCTTCTCAACGTCCACTTACCGTTCTTAGTCGAAGGGGATATTAACTGTCAGGTTGGCGCGGTAACGATCGGGCAGCGGGGTCTGAGGACGGTTTTGGAAAAGTACGATCGTCCAACCTTGGAAGGCGCGATTGAACAACTGTTCAACGCTTCGGAGAAGCAAATGCGCTTAGCCGTCAGCGCAATTCCCAACGGCCGCTACTCAGGCGAACGTCTGATCGACCACGACGGTATCGAAAAAGACCGGATGATCGCGGTTCGCGTCACGCTCAATATCGAAGGGGACCAGGTGCATTTCGATTTTTCTGCCAGCGATGCCCAGGCCAAAGGGTACGTGAACAGCACAGTGGCCAATACTGCATCATCGGCATACCTCGCGTTATTCATGTCCGTCGGTGAAGACGTTTCCTTTAACGAGGGCGCCTTGCGTGCCCTAAGCGTAACCACCAAACCGGGAACGGTGGTTGACGCCTTGGAACCGGCCCCTGTAACCGGCTGCACGGTCACCGGTGCGCAAGCGATCATCGAAGCCGTATGGCTGGCACTGGCACAAGCGGCCCCTGAAAAAGTTGATGCCTGTTGGTCGCGCTGGTGCGCACCAGCTTCCATGGGTGTAAATCCTCACAACGGCCGACCTTTCGCGGATATCCACTTCATGTCCAAAGGTGGCGCCGGAGCGTCGCAAGGTTTGGACGGTTGGGATCATCTAGGCACCGTGTGCTGCGCTGGCGGTTTGCGTGCACCCGATCCAGAACTCCATGAATTGGTAACACCCTACAAGGTTCTGCAATACGAGTTCTGGCCTGACAGCGCGGGCGCGGGCGAATGGCGCGGCGGGATGGGGACCATTTATCGCTGGGAGGTGGAAGCCGACGACATCGCAGTCGCAAACTTCGGCGGCGGCAATCGCGACGAAACAACGCCGTTTGGGCTCGAAGGCGGTCATGCCGCGCCACCGCATCAATTGTATTTGCTCAAAGACGGACATAGAGAGCCAATCGACACAGAAATGTTTCTAAGCTTCAACAAAAACGATGTTTTCGAAATCTATCAAAGCGGTGGGGGTGGTTTTGGCGATCCGCGGCAGCGCGCGCCCGAGAAAGTGCGAAGCGATGTGGTCGATGGTTTGGTTTCTCAGGCGAAGGCAGAGCAAGAGTACGGCGTGGTGCTGGATGCTTCTTTAGCAGTCGACATTGCCAGCACCACGCGAAGGCGCGCCAAAGCGGTCAGATGACCCACGATTACCGAGCGCCGCTTCCAGAGACCTTGTTTTTGCTTAACGAGGTTCTCGACCTCGATGCGGTGTTCGCGCTCGCGCCCTATCAACACCTCGATCTCGAAACCGCCGTGGTGATCTTGGAGGAAGGTGCGAAATTCGCCGAGCAAATCCTCGCACCCACCAACACCGCCGGTGACGAACGCGGCAGCCAGCTTGTTGAGGGCCGGGTTATTACCGCACCCGGTTTTAAGTCCGCGTACCGAGCATTCGCCGATGGCGGCTGGTCCGGCAT
Organism: Pseudomonadota bacterium; assembly: GCA_039030125.1. GTDB lineage: Bacteria > Pseudomonadota > Gammaproteobacteria > JBCCEV01. The sequence goes on from JBCCEV010000022.1 coordinate 33,281, forward strand.
TGATCTGCCATTGAACTTTGGCGGACAACAGGTGCCGCTTGTAATCCAAGCAGCATTCTCCGAGATGATCAGCGGCGCCAACCTGGCATTCACAATGCAACCGATCACCCAACGTGCCGCGGCGTGGTTACTGGCCGAGCACGGCGTAGATGACAGAGCCGCCCGCCTTGTCGAGGCGCTGGCAACCGGCCGCTATGGTGCAACCATCGCGATCTCTGAGCCCGACGCAGGCTCCGACGTGGCCCGCGTTCGAACCAGCGCGCTGCCGCATCCCGATAACAGTTATCGGATCAGCGGAACTAAATCTTGGATAAGTTTCGGGGATCAAGATTACACCGACCAGATTATCCATTTATTGCTTGCCAGAACACCTGATGCGCCGGCGGGAACTCGCGGAATAAGCCTGTTCGTTGTGCCACGGATCGATTTCGAAACCGGTATACCCAATGGTGTTAGCGTCGAACGGCTGGAATCGAAGATGGGCTTGCATGGCTCGCCAACTTGTACGCTGAGATTCGACGAGGCAGTCGGCTATCGTATTGGGGATGAACACCAGGGCCTCAAATGCATGTTCACGATGGTGAATTTAATGCGCTTGGAGGTCGCTTTCCAGGGGATAGGTATTGCCCACACCGCCACCGACAAAGCGAGCCGCTATGCTCACCAGCGCCAGCAAGGCGGCCGTCCTGAAGAGGCAGCCACCCCGATTGTCGAGCACCGCGACGTCAGACGCATGCTGCTGCGCATGCAATCGCGGACCAAAGCCCTACGCGCGCTGGTGCTCGACGTCGCTAAGCATTTGGACATCGCCCGTTTCCATAGCGACGAAAATATTCGCGCTGCGGCATTGGCCTTCTCTGAATTCATGCTACCGGTATGCAAAAGCTACAGTGCTGAATCCGCTTTCGAGATCGCCAACGAAGCAGTTCAGGTCATGGGCGGTATGGGATTCGCTCGAGCCGGCGGTGTTGAGCAACACGTGCGCGATTGCCGAGTCGCTTCAATAAATGAGGGCACCACCCGCGTTCAAAGAAGTGATCAGGTGATGCGCCAACTGTTGCGCGATAACGGCACGCG
>JBCCEV010000023.1:0-34306 GCA_039030125.1 Pseudomonadota bacterium
GTGGCGGTGCAGTGTCCGAGCTCGCCCGTGCGTGTCCACAGGGTCTCGGGGATCCACCAGCACGCCGGCGGGAAGGCGTCCCACAGGCCGTGGCTCGGCGTGATTCCGACCCTCGCGACCTCTGGGTCACAAAAAGTGCACCAGGGCATTACTCGATAATCGACGGCGAATTTATAAAAGCCCGCCAGTAGCGCGTTGACGCTGGCGTACCACGATTGGTGGGCTGCGGCATGAGTGAACTGATAGGGTCCGGCAACATCCCCCGCCGCAAAAACGGTCGGCAGGTTAGTACGCAGAAAGTCATCGACATCGATGGTGCCAACATCGCGTAAATCGACGCCCAGCTCTTCCAGCCCGAAGCCTTGGACGCGGGCAGATCGGCCAACGGCAATCAATACCGCATCAAAGGGAATGCTTGTTTCCTCATCGTCGCCAGCTTGGCAGACCAGCGTTTTCGTGCCGTCCTCCTTGACGAACGCCACTGCTCGGTGGCCGGTGAGAACAGTGATCCCTTCATTCGAAAATGTGTGCGCCACAAACTGTGATACTTCATCGTCTTCTCGCGGCAGCAACCGCGGTGCCATTTCTACCTGAGTGACTTGTGCGCCCAATCTTGCGAAGGCTTGCGCGAGTTCGCAGCCAATGGGTCCGCCGCCGAGGACGACCATACGTTGCGGTAACTCCCGTAAAAGCCATAGGTTCTCCGACGTTAAATATTGAATGTCGTCGAGCCCCGGGATCGCTGGTACCGCTGGCTTAGCGCCGGTCGCCACAATGATCGCGCGCGCGCTTAGCTCTTTGCCATCGACCTCGACGCTATAGGGTGACACCAGCCGCGCTTGACCCTTAATGCATTCAACGCCCAGTGATTCGTAGCGGGCTATCGAATCGTGTGGCGCAATGGTATTGATGGCATGGTGGACGCGGTCCATGACGCGCGCGAAATCAACTTTCGCATCGACCTCGTCTAATCCAATTATCTCGCGGTGATACTGATAGCGGTGGATTTGCTTCGCGGCATTGATCAGGGCTTTCGAGGGCACGCACCCGGTATTCAGACAATCACCGCCCATTTGGTTGGATTCGATCAAGGTGACTTTGGCCTTGGCGGCAGCGGCCACGTAGGCAGCGACCAAGCCCGCCGAACCGCCGCCGATAACGATCAAATTACGATCGACATGAGAAGGTGGCGGGAAGGCGTTTCTGAACTTTCTGACGCGTAGCCAATCGGCGCCAAATTTAGCAACCAAGGGGAAAATCCCCAGCAGTGCCAGCGATCCCAAAATTCCGGGGCTCATGACTTGCGAGAGTTCATCGACCCCTGCCAATTGGGTGCCCGCGTTTACAAACACCATTGTCGCCGGCAGCATTCCAAGCTGACTAAAGAAATAGAACGTCCTTAACGGCAGGGTGCTGATCCCCATCAGCAAGTTGACAATGTTGTAGGGAAAGATTGGAACTAGACGAACGGTGAGCAAATACAGTGGGCCGTCCTGTTTCAGGCCTCGATTAATCAGTTTCAGTGATCGCTCAAAGCGCCGCTCCAAGGGCGCGCGCACCAAAAACCGGGCAACCAAGAAGCCGAATGAAGCACCAATCGTGCTGGCAAATGATGCCAGCAGGCTGCCCCACCAGAAACCAAACAAAGCGCCCCCGGCGAGAGTAAGAATGGAGACGCCTGGCAGCGACACCGCCGCCACCGCGATATAGACCGCCATATAAATTAAAGCGCTTTTGACGGGCTGTTCAGAGACTTCGGCGTTGAAGGTAGCCTGCTGGGCCTTGAGGTAAGCCAGATCTAAGTATTGACTCAGATCGAAAACGAAAAAGACGCTCACGAGTAGCGCGATAAAGCTAACAAACAGAATTTTTCGTTTCACCGGCTGCGCTTGAATTGGGTTAGCAACAAGAGCCACCTGATGGGGCTTCGCGCTCCTGTTCGGCAGCGAACGGAATAGCAATTGCGGAACCTGGGAAGATCCCGAAGTGGGTGTCGCGGTTACCGAAAAACTCAAAGTGAGGGTTGAAGCGACTAGCCTCCAACATCAATTGGGTATTGCCGCATACCGGATAAACTTTGCCTGCTTCAAAACGATGTTCTGCATCGAAATCAAAACAGTGCTCCGAGCCCGCAAGCGTTCCCCGGTAGCGCACCGCCTGCCCGTAGTCTTGGCGAACCGACTCTAGCGCTGAGAGCTTGAATAATCGATAAGTCGCCGAGTGAAAACCAATGTGACCAATTTTCGCAGCGATCCCCGGATCGTTAATCCCTAAGGGCCGGTCTTCGACCAGTCGCGGATCGAGGAATCCGGTATCGCGAGCAGTCTGCTCGAAGTCGTTCCAATAAAACGCGCCACTCAGGCATTCGCCATAAAGCACGGGATCGGTGCTGAGCGCAGGCGGGATCCGACGATCGGAATAGACGTCTGAAAAATACATCTCGCCACCAGGCGCGAGCAGTTCGTGGGCGCTTTTGAGTACGGCCGGCTTGTCGATTGCAAGGTTGATCACACAGTTTGAAACGATGAGGTCGAATTCCCCGGCACTCAGTTCGAGTTCGTCGAGCTTCTCCAGGTAACCCTTCATGAAATTCACGTTGGAGCGGTCGTATCCGAACTGATTCATGTGCCAATCGACGTGACTATCGGCTACGTGCAGTTGTTCGTCGGTCATATCGACGCCGACCACCGAACCTTGCGGGCCAACTAATTGCGCCAAAACGAAACAATCAAGGCCGCTTCCGCAACCCAGATCGAGGATCCTCAAGCCTTCGAGTTCCGCCGGATAGACGAGGCCGCACCCGTAATAGCGATTCTTGACATCCTCATGGATATTGGCGAGCAGCCGCGTAAACGCTTCCCCACCACCGGAGGGTGTGGTGCAGGCGTTGGTTTTGAGGTCGGATGAACTTTTCAGGGTCTTGCCGTAGTAGTCGGCAACGGCTTCTCTCATGGGTGCGAACTCCTTTAAGTGGTGCCTGATCAGTGCCTGGAGCGAAGTGCTGCAGGCAATGATTAAGGCTGCGCCGGCGAATTAAAAGTGCCTTGCCGTGGCCGCATGCAGACCGTCGTGCTTTTATTTGGTAAGTGCTGGTCGGCGAATAGGCGCTTTCAGGCTCAAATAAGGGTGCCGGCCCTGGTGAGGTGTATCACTACTTTACTGCTTGAAACGAGGCATTTATTCAACTTGTTTTTGAGCTGTCGGCAACGCCACGACAGTTGCGGCGACCGGGGCAACAATGGCTTTGAAACGCCTTAAGGAGAACTGCTGAACTCAAAGTAGCTTCCATCTTCAACTGTCATCCGCGCCTGGTGTCGTTACGATAAGTTTTTGCCCAGGCTGTAGCGGTTTCAAATCTTCGATAGCGTTCCACTTACGAAGTTCCGGCACCGACACATTAAATTGCCGCGCAATCGTCCACAAAGAGTCGCCGCTTTGAACGCGATAGGAATCATTTGCGCCCTCCATGACCGGAGTTTGTTCGTCGACCGCCCGGCTCGGTGCTGGCACGTTAATCTGCGTCCCCGGGCGTAGTTTGCGCGGTGCGATTCCTGGATTAACGCGCTCAAGCTCGCGCACCGGGACGCCAAGCAGCTTGGCGATATCCCATAACGTATCACCGGCGCGAACTTCATAGATGGACTGGGATCCCGCCGGCGGCACGGCTTCGTGTCCCGGTGGCGGGATAATCAGTTCCTGACCAGGATAGATACGCGCGGTGCGCAGCCGGTTAGCGCGCTTTAAATCCTGGGTGCTCGCACCCATGCGAAAGGCGATTGTGGACAGCGTGTCCCCAGCCCTGACGGTGTAGGTTCGCGGTGAGCCGCGGTCCTCGGCGGGCAGTGCCGCCACGGCATCGATTACCGGCTGCGCGCTGTCTATCGGCAGGTAGACGCGTGCGGTGCGACCACTGGGAATATACATGCGGCGCAATGCGGGATTAAGCGCCGCCAGGCGGCTTGGATCGCGCTTGCTCAGCGCGGCAACCCGCGTGAGATCGAGCGGACCAGACAAGGTCACTAAATCGCTCGGTGCGTGGGGTGGCAAGTCGGCGATTGCGACGCTCGTATTCGAGGCCTCCAAGGCCACGGCGACCAGCGCCCAGAACCTTGGGACGTAACGCGTGGTTTCCGCCGGTAAACTCAGCGACCAAAAATCGGTCGGCAGAGCCGCGGCGATATTTCGATTAATCGCTCTTTCAACCGCACCCTCGCCAGCATTGTACGCAGCAAGAACCAAAGACCAATCACCGGCGAAGCGATCGCGCAGAACCTCGATATGATTCAGCGCAGCAACAGTGCTCGCCTGGACATCAAGGCGCTCGTCGTGCCAGCGGTCAACGGTGAGATCATAACGGCGCGCGGTGTGCGCCATTAATTGCCACAGACCGGCCGCGCCTTGCGGTGACAGGGCATCAGCGCGATACCAACTTTCGAGGATCGGTAGTATCGCGATCTCACTCGGTAGCTGGCGGGTCCTGATCTCGCTCGCGATATAGAACAGATACGGAGCAGCATTAGAGAAGCCGCGCGCTACTCGTTGTGCCTGTTTGAGCAGCAGATCTCGTTCAGCGGCAATCGCGTCATTCTTTGGGTAGTTGAGCCTCGCCTCGAAAATCAATTGCTGCCATAAGCCGCTTGGCTCGGCACGCGCATTGCCAGTTGCGGGCGGGGGCTGGGGGCCGGCGCTTGCCGTGGTTGACGATAGCGCTGCTTTTCGTGTTTTATCGGACTTGCTGGAAGGCGTGTCTCGGTGAAACGCTAGTGAGCTGCAGCCACACAGCAAAGCAACGCTGATGAGCAATATGCCGTTGGCAGCGCGAATATCGAGCATCGCATAATGCTAAAAAGCTCCCTGGTGTCGGTCAAGAATTCTCAAGGGCACTAACATGACGACCACGTCCCGCGATCTCTCTGATCCGTCGCAAGTCCAAGAGCTACGCACCTGGATAGCGGCGAGTCCAGGCAAGCTGGTCGCCGCCGTCGAACGCCAAATCCTCGACCGACTACTGCCGGATCTTTTCGGATATCACATCGTCGAGTTAGGCACCCACTTCGGTGAGACACTGCTTGGCTCAAGTCGGATCTCGCACAAAATCCACCTCGATTTTCAACACCGATCGCAGGGGCCATGCTCCTTAGTGGGGCGCGTCGAAAGTCTGCCACTTGATGGTGCGAGTATTGATGTTTTGGTGATCCCTCATCTCCTGGAGTTCTCCTCAGATCCTCATGCGGTTCTGCGTGAAGCGGAGCGGGTGCTCATCGGCGAAGGCCATTTGGTGATTATCGGCTTCAATCCTTGGAGTATGTTCGGTGTGTGGGGCATGTTGTGGCGATGGCAGGGAGTGCCCCCCTGGGGTGGGCGTTTTCTTTCGGCCTCAAGAGCAAAGGACTGGCTGAAGCTGTTGGGGTTTGATGTCACCGTGACCCACAAGGCATCGTTTCGGCCGCCGCTTAAAAGCGATCGGCTTAATGAGCGTTTATCGTTTCTCGAAAAGCTCGGTGGGTATTGTTGGCCGATATTTGGCAACGTCTACGTGATCGTCGCAAAAAAACGCGTTTTGGCGCGGACCCCGCCTCGACTGATTTGGAAAAATCGCCGTCGGCTAGTCTCCGGCGGGGTGGTGGAACCGACGGTGCGGGCGCCAAATAATGCAGTGCATTACGACGAACCTTAATTGCGACGATGACGATCGGAGGTATTCTAGTTCCCAGATGGAACAACAAGATGACACATCGCGCGTGACGATCTACACCGACGGCGCATGCCGGGGTAACCCGGGTCCAGGCGGATGGGGTGCGTTGCTAATGTACCGAGGGCGTGAACGCGAACTATTGGGGTTCGAGGAACGTACGACGAACAACCGCATGGAGTTAACCGCTGCTATCAGAGCGCTTGAAGCACTCAAGCGCGGCTCACAGGTGAAGCTATTTACAGACTCCACCTACGTTAAGAATGGGATCACCGAATGGCTCGCCAATTGGAAGCGGAGGAATTGGAAGACGGCTGCCAAGAAAGCAGTCAAAAATGAGGATCTTTGGCGGACGCTCGACGAACTTGCTGCGCGTCACGAAATTGAATGGTGCTGGGTGAAAGGTCATGCTGGCGTCGAAGGAAACGAACGCGCAGACGAGCTGGCAAACAAAGCGATCGATGAGGCCAAAAAAGACTAATGCGACAAATTATTCTCGATACTGAGACCACCGGCTTGGAGCCTCAGCTTGGCCATCGAATTATTGAAATTGGCTGCGTTGAGCTCCTCGATCGGCGAGCTAGCGGTGAACAGTTTCATTGTTATCTCAACCCTGAGCGGGAAATCGATGATGGCGCGGTCGAAGTCCACGGCATTACGGTAGAGCAGTTGAAGGAGAAACCCCGGTTTGCCGATATCGCGATAGAACTCGTCGAATTTATTAAAGGGTCGGAGTTGGTCATTCATAACGCGCCGTTTGATGTTGGCTTTATTGATGCCGAATTAGCGATGCTGGGCGGCTCCTGGGGACAGGTCGCGGATTATGCAAGCATATTCGACACCCTCACGCTCGCGCGTCAAAAACATCCGGGGCAGCGCAACGGTCTCGACGCGTTATGCAAGCGTTACGAGATCGACAACTCGCACCGGACGCTCCACGGCGCGCTGCTAGACGCGGAGATCCTAGCCGAGGTGTATTTGGCGATGACCGGCGGTCAGAGCGCATTCGATCTGCCAAGTCCAGCGGCGCAAATCGTCAACACCGCCAGCGGCGCTGATCAGCAGCGGCGCCGGGATGTCATCGTCGTTCAACCCAATGCGCAAGAATGGGAAGAGCATGAGCGAAAAATGATCGAAATTGATGAGAGCAGCGGCGGGCGAAGCCGCCGCGATTTATTTCAGCTAGGCGAAACTGCGCCGGCCGGCGCCTAGCGCAAGGGCGGCCGCTACTCGGCGGTGCCGCTCACGAGGTTTTTGAGTTCTCCGCTTTGATACATGCCCAATACGATGTCGCAGCCGCCCACCAGCTCACCGTTGACAAATAGCTGGGGAAAGGTTGGCCATTCTGAGAATTGCGGTAGCTGCTGACGAATGTCGGGCTCGGCGATGACATCCACGGTATGGAAGTCTGCCTCACAAGCCTTTAATGCCTGCACCGTTTGGCTGGAGAATCCGCACTGCGGAAATTGCGGCGAACCTTTCATAAATAAAACGATAGGGTTGCCCGCAACGATATCTTCAATCTTTTTCAATGTGTCCAAGGTTTCGCCTCGATAAGCTAGTGGTCTAACGCTAGTTTAGACGCTCGTTTGCGGTGCCGCAAAATCACGTTCGGTAATATTGTCATAACGCACCCTGATGATCGCGCCACCTTGCATGAAAGAGGCTGCTTTCGCACAATGCGTGCGCGACAACTTCGCAAGGCGCTCAATAGCGTCCGAGCGCGATATGACTTGTTTGGAAGCCCGGCGTACGCCGGGTTTGGTTTTTGTAAGCTTGCAAGCTTCGAGCAGGCGCCGTCAACGCGGCGGCTTAAGGGGACTTTAATGTCTAATAGCGTGATGCCCACATATGCGCGCATGAACGTGTGTTTCACCCACGGCGAAGGCCCCTATCTGTGGGATCAAAACGGCACGCGTTATTTGGATGCCTTGAGCGGGATCGCTGTGTGTGGCTTGGGGCACGCTCACCCCAAGGTCACCGAGGCCGTCGCTCAGCAGGCGGGCCGCCTCGTGCATACCTCAAATCTCTACCGCATTGAATTACAGGAGCGTTTGGCCGAAAGGCTGTGTGAGATGAGTGGTCTGGACAACGTCTTCTTCTGCAACTCAGGTGCCGAGGCAAACGAGGCAGCGCTCAAGATCGCGCGCCGCGCCGGCAACGACAGGGGGTACCAATGCCCGACCGTGCTGGTTGCTAACGGCAGCTTTCACGGACGAACCTTGGGGACCTTAAGTGCGACAGGAAATCCAAAGGTACACGCGGGATTTGATCCGTTAGTGGCGGGCTTCCATCACGTGCCCTACAGCGATCTTGATGCACTGGGGGAGGCGCTCAACGCGAATGGAGAGATCTGCGCGGTATTTGTTGAGCCAGTTCAAGGCGAGGGTGGCGTTGTGGTTCCCGATCCCGGTTTCCTCACCGCGGTCCGCACTTTTTGCGAAGACCACGACTTGATCCTGATCCTTGATGAAGTTCAAACCGGCATGGGGCGCACCGGCGAGTGGTTTGCGTGGCAGCACGACGGCGCACGACCAGACGTTATGACCTTAGCGAAGGCTCTTGGCAACGGCGTGCCGATTGGCGCGTGTTTAGCCGGGTCGCAAGCGCAAACCTTGCACCCAGGAAGCCACGGCTCAACTTTTGGTGGCAACCCTCTGGCCTGCGCCGCAGCGCTGGCGGTTATTGACACGATCGAGTCAGACGGGCTGCGTCAGCGCGCCAGCGCACTCGGTGAGCGCATGAGGGCCGGCTTTGCCAGCGCTCTTGCTGGTGTTGATTGCGTCGCCGATATTCGCGGTAGTGGTCTAATGGTCGGTGTCGAACTCGATCAAGCGTGCGGCGAGCTGGTTGGTGCGGCTCTGGAACATGGGTTGTTGATCAACGTCGCTGCGGAACGGACGGTACGACTCCTGCCACCTTTGATTCTCAGCGATGCGCAAGCCGACCAAATTGTAACGATTTGCAGCGATTTAATTCGCGCGCTGTAAGTCAGCAAAAGGATCGACAATGACAGTGAGGCATTTTTTATCGCTGAATGATTTGAGTCGCGACGAACTTACTACGCTCCTCGATAGAGCAGCCGAGCTAAAGCAACTGCGTGCCAATAACATTCGCCCGGCTTTATTCACCCGCCGGGTGCTCGCGATGATCTTCGAGAAATCATCGACACGAACAAGAATGTCGTTTGAAGCCGCGATGGTCGAAGGCGGGGGGCAGGCGGTTTATTTATCGCCACGCGACACGCAGTTGGGCCGAGGTGAGCCGATCACCGACACGGCTCGCGTCTTGTCAGAAATGTCGGACGCCTTGATGGTGCGGACCTTCGAACATGACAAAATAGAGACCATCGCCAGGGCTTCGAGCGTTCCGGTGATCAATGGGCTCACGAACTCCTTGCACCCGTGCCAGCTGCTCGCCGATATGCTGACCTACCGGCTCCATCGAGGGGCAATCAAGGATCGAAAAGTTGCGTGGGTTGGTGATGGCAACAACATGTGCAACTCCTATATCAATGCGGCGCGGCTTCTCGATTTCCAGCTTGTCGTCGCGGTACCCGAAGGCTATGAGCCGGAGCTGGTGAAAATGGGCCGCGCTGACCACGTTGAGTTAACACACGACGCGGCGGCTGCGGCTGGCGATGCAGATTTAGTCGTTACTGATGTATGGGCGAGCATGGGGCAGGAAGACGAGGCCCGGGCGCGTCATGCAGAATTCCAACCTTTTCAGGTCAATGCCGCTCTAATGTCGAAAGCAACGGGGAATGCGCTTTTTATGCATTGTCTACCCGCGCACAGAGGGGAAGAAGTTACTACTGAGGTTATCGATCATCCTGAAAGTGTCGTGTGGGATGAGGCAGGCAACCGCTTGCATGCTCAAAAAGCGTTGTTGGAGTTCTTATTGAATTGCGCTTGGCAAGCCGAGTTTGCCGATGACGCGTGAAGGGGGCTCGCCCGGCACCCGCCGCGTATTTAGGCCAGCGGCTTAAGCGGATGATTTGACAGCGCCTAGAGCGCTCGATAGTTTGTGTCAACGCAGAGCAACGACCTCCGTCGCAGGTGACTGATCAACTCGGTATTGGAATGACATCCCAGCGATCGCGAGATCGTTTAGTCGAACAATTGCGCCGGCTTGGGGTTCAAGAAGAGCGAGTGCTTGAGGTGATCCGTACAACACCCAGGCATTTGTTCGTCGATGAAGCATTAGCGAGCCGCGCTTACGAGAATACCGCCTTACCGATTGGCTACGGTCAAACGATTTCCCAGCCCTACATCGTCGCCGCAATGACGCAGGCGCTGCTGAGCACGGGACCGATGGCAAAGGTTCTTGAGATCGGCGCAGGTTGCGGTTACCAGACGGCGGTTCTGGCCCAATTCGCGGGCCATGTTTACAGCATCGAACGCATCTCAGCGCTTGCTCACCGGCTGCGCTCCCGAGTCATGGAACTTAATATCCACAACGTTAGCATTCGCCATGGTGATGGCTTTCAGGGATGGCGATCTTCGGCACCCTTCGACGCAATCCTGGTTGCCGCCGCGGCCGTCGGCGTTCCTGAGAACCTCATTAAGCAACTCGCCATCGGTGGCCGGCTAGTGATTCCGGTGGGCAGAAGTGGACGACAGGATTTGCTGTTGATCAACAACACACCCGCCGGTCTTGAAGAAGTGGTTCTCGAAGCGGTCAGCTTTGTGCCGTTGCTCGATGGCATACGCTAACGCCTGATAGTGTGATCAGGCGCTACGCGATCATCATAGGCTGCGGAATTTTCGCGGCATGCACCTTTAACGGGCCGCCAGCGCCGATCGAGAGCAAAAGCCCGGCTCAAGTTCCGCCTAAAGTCACCAGCGCCCAGCCAAGAGCGGTAAGGGCTGGCCCACGACCATCGAGCTATACGGTGAGGCGTGGTGACACCTTGCATGCAATCGCATGGCGTTTTGGGCTTGATTATCGCGACTTGGTCAAATGGAACCGCCTCGCCAACCCGAATTTGATCGTCGTCGGGCAACGTCTTTCCTTGCGAAGGCCAAAACAAACTGCCAATAAAAACACCGCGACGGCAAAGACCTCGAACAAGCGCAGCGCGCCACCCGCGCCGGCGCCCAAGAAAACAAGCGGTGGCGGCCCGAAAAAATGGATTTGGCCAAGTGACGGGCGGCACGAACTGGCAACCTCAGTAAGCGGCTCCAAAGGCTTAAATATTTTCGGTGACCGTGGGCAGCCAGTGCGCGCGGCCGCGCCCGGCAAGGTCGTCTACAGCGGCAGTGGACTGCGGGGATATGGTCAGCTTATCATCGTTCAACACGATGACGCGTTTCTCAGCGCTTACGCTCATAACCAGCGGCGCCTGGTCGAAGAAGGCATGCAGGTAAAGCGTAAAGATGTCATTGCGCACATGGGTGATAGCGACGCAAAAAATGTCATGCTGCACTTCGAAATCCGACGCAATGGTAAACCGGTCGATCCGCTGCGCTTCCTCCCTTCCCGATAATCGAGATATTTCTTGATCGCTGAGCGCGACAACCCGGACGAAGGAGAGGAGTGGCAAGCGCCAACGTCCGAGGAGACATCGAGCGGAGCAGACCCAGACGACGCTGATCCCGATATCAATAGCGCGACTCAAGACAGCGAACAACACAAGGAAGCGTTTGAGGCGGGGGAGTTATCAGTCGGGCAAATGGATGCAACGCGCCTTTATCTCGGTGAGATCGGCTTTTCGCCGCTACTGACCGCCGAGGAAGAAGTCAAATACGCACGCCTGGCGCTGCGCGGTGACGAACAAGCGCGCAAACGAATGATTGAGAGCAATCTGCGATTGGTCGTGAAGATCGCGCGTCGCTATATGAACCGCGGGCTGGCGCTTCTTGATCTCATCGAGGAAGGTAATCTCGGCCTAATCCGGGCGGTCGAAAAATTCGATCCCGAGCGAGGTTTTCGCTTTTCCACTTACGCCACGTGGTGGATCAGGCAAACCATCGAGCGCGGCCTGATGAATCAAACACGCACGATTAGGCTACCTATACACGTTGTTAAGGAGATCAATGTTTATTTGCGCGCGGCGCGGCAGTTGGCGCAAAAGCTTGATCGAGAGCCAAGCCCAGAGGACGTCGCGAATTTTCTCGACAAACCGATCGAGGACGTTAAGAAAATGCTCGGGCTCAACGAACGCATTGCGTCGGTTGATGTGCCCGCCGAACGCGATTCAGATCGCTCGTTGCTCGACACGATTCCAGACGAGCTAAACCCTGATCCCGCGCAGATTCTCCAGGATGTCGATGTTCAGCAACACATCGAGGCGTGGCTGTCGCAACTCAACGAAAAACAGCGGGCGGTGGTCGAACGGCGTTTTGGCCTCAATGGCCGAGATTCAGCGACACTTGAACAAGTGGGCGCGGATATTGGGGTGACGCGCGAACGCGTGCGCCAAATTCAATTGGAAGCTCTGCGCCGACTGCGCCGGATCTTGGAGCGCGAAGGATTTTCTATTGACAACTTGTTTCAGGAACCCTGAGGCCCCGAGTCGAAAAAGAATGCCGCGACCACGTTGCGGTCCTCGCCGATCAGAATATTGAATGACCGGCAAGCTGCACCAATATCCATGCTTTCTAAACCGACAGCGTTGGTGAGGAAAATCTGGGAAAGTTCCGGCGCCAAGAATTGCTGGCGGCTGCCGGTAGCCAACAGTACGATTTCCGGTTCAAGCGAGATTAGCGACTCAATATGATGCCTATCGAGTTCGCTGAAGGAAGCGGGAAGGCGATCCTCGAAAAACGCATCCGCGCTCACCACCAGGGGTTTCGAAAATTTCCGGTCGCGAACCTGGATACCCGTATCACTGTAACCAGTGATGTAGTTGGTATCCGGCCGTTGGTCAAAATGCAGTTTCATTACTAAATTTGGTGAGCCTGATTAGCGAGTGCGCAAACGTTATTTGCATTAAGATACGCGCCGAATTTGACTTAAAGACAATCGCGTTAGCGCCGCTATATGGCGCTGAGCGTGCGAAAGGCAAACAATGAGGATTATTCTACTAGGCGGTCCGGGCGCCGGTAAGGGGACGCAGGCTGAGTTCATCTGTGAACATCTCGGTATTCCCAAAATCTCGACTGGCGATATGTTGCGCGCGGCCGTGGCCGACGGCACTGAACTTGGTAAAGCCGCCAAAGCGATCATGGACTCAGGCGGCCTCGTATCCGACGACATTATTCTAGGTTTGGTCGCGCAACGCGTGGCTGAGAGCGATTGTGATAATGGTTTTCTGTTTGATGGATTTCCCCGCACAATCCCGCAAGCAGAAGGACTGCGCGAGAGCGGTGTGAGTATCGATCGGGTCATCGAGATAGCCGTCGACGATGATGAGATCGTTAAGCGTTTATCTGGCCGTCGAATTCATCCGGCCTCTGGGCGCACCTATCATGTTGATTTCAACCCGCCAAAAGTATCGGGTAAGGACGACGATACCGGTGAGGATCTTGTTCAACGTGATGACGACCAAGAAGAAACGGTGCGTAATCGTTTGCGGGTCTACCACGATCAAACCGAGCCCTTGATCGACTTCTACAACAAGCTCGCCGAAGACGATCCACAAATCGCATTCGTACGGGTTGCCGGTGTTGGTGATGTGACTGAAATTAGAACGCACGTGTTTTCGGCGTTAGGCAAGTGACGACGTGCGGAAATGAGGCACGTATCAAAAAAACAACAGTTGATGTGAATTGAATTTAAAAAAATGTATTGAATTTATTGCAGTTCGTTCTGGACTGCGGTATATACACCACTGTCGTGTTGCGTAGTTAGGTCCTACTAAATAGCAAGGGGGGCAACCTTATGGCGAAGGCAAAAAAGAAAGCGGCGAAAAAGCGCGTCGCTAAACGAGCTGCATCGAAAAAACGTGTAGCAAAGAAACGCGTTGCTAAGAAAGCAACGAAGAAGAAGGCAACCAAGAAAAAGGCTGCCAAAAAGAAAGTAGCGAAGCGCAAGGTAACGAAGCGCAAAGCTACTAAGAAGAAAGCCACCAAGAAACGTGCGGCTAAAAAGAAAGTAGCGAAGAAGAAGGCGGCTAAGAAAAAGGCGTCTAAGAAAAAAGCGACCAAGAAAAAGGTCACTCGTCGTAAAGCTGCGAAAAAGAAAGCAGCCAAAAAGAAAACGGCGAAGAAAAAAGTGACCAAGCGGAAAGTCGCTAAGAAAAAAGCTAAGAAAAAGGCTTCCCGAAAAAAGTAGAAGGACGCGGTAGCGCAGCGCGTCAGCGGCAATCAGCCGAAGAGGAAAAACGAGCGGAAGCTCGTCAGAAAATTGCCGCTAGGAAAGAAGCTGCACGGTTACGGAGAGCCGTGCAGCAGAAAAAGAATGCGCTGGATCGGGCTGTAAGCGCTTTCGTGCGGAAATGGGAAAAGGAGTACGATCGCAAACATAAGTAGGTTTAACCTGCAGGCCCAACTGGTACCGCGATTATTCCGAATAGCTGAGCCCCTCGACTGAGGGGCTTTTTTTTTGCGGTCGGAGCATTGGCGAAAACGCGAAAGAAAAAACGTTCGACGAGAGTCCCCGCGAAAAAACGGGCAACGCGATCGACTGGGCGCGCCAAAAAAGTTCGTCGTCGGCGCCATTTAACTTTTGTCGGCAAGCACATCATGTTTTGGTCGATGCTTGCGGTCGCAATCTATTTAATCTGGCTAGACCGGCAAACTGGCATCGCCTTCGAACAACGCAGATGGGCGACCCCCGCTAGGGTTTTCGCAAAACCGTTGTTACTTGAAGCGGGTAAAAAAATAGAGCATTCGTTTCTTGTCGATCACCTGCAACAGCTCGGGTACAGCAGGCAGCGTGCTGCCACTAGTCCTGGCACTTTTGCGGTATCCGCAACGAAGGTAGAAATTCACTCCCGGGGCTTTGATTTTTGGGATCAACAACAGTTACCGCAGCGCTTTTTCGTTGCTATTGATGCTTCTTTAATTCGTGAACTCCGGGGGTATGGCGGCGCTATCATGAGCCAGGCTCGGCTCGACCCGCTCCTTATTGGCTTAATTAATCCGTTAGCCTTTGAAGACCGCAAGTTACTCAACTTCGAAGAAATTCCAGAGGTGTTTTTAAAGTTGCTGGTCGTTGCCGAAGATCGGCGCTTCTTTCAACACTTTGGCCTTGACCCGATCGGGATCGCGCGCGCCGCGTTTAGAAATCTCGCGGCAGGAGCGACAACCCAGGGCGGCAGTACGCTGACTCAACAACTGGTCAAGAACATGTACTTGTCTCGCGATCGGACAGTGAGCCGCAAAATAAAAGAATCGCTGATGGCACTATCAATCGAGCGGCGATTTAGTAAGGCTGAGATTATTGAGGCGTACGTGAATGAAGTTTTTCTCGGTCAAGACGGTGGCCGCGCCATTCATGGCTTTGGTCTTGGTGCCGAGTTCTATTTTGGGCGGCCCCTTGGGGAACTCGACATCGCCCAGATGGCGTTGCTGATTGGATTGGTCAAAGGGCCGACGCGCTATGATCCACGGCGTTATCCGGAACGTGCCATTAAACGGCGTAATTTGTTGGTTGACATCGCGAGCGCTGATGGTTTGGTGAGTGTCGAACAAGCTTCTGCATTAAAGAGGAGCGCGTTGCAAATCAGCGCAAGGAAGTCTCGCGCGGCCAGCCGGTACTCAAGCTTCCTGGATCGTGTGCGTAGCGACCTAGGTCGCAATTACAACGAACCGCATCTCAAAGGTGGGGGCTTGCGGGTCTTTTCAACCCTGGATCCGTACGCGCAGCATCTTTTCGACCGCGTGCTCAGCTCGGAAGTTGAGGCGCTCGAGAAACGGCAACGAATCGAGGCCGGCAAACTGCAGGTCGCTGGGGTGGTCATTGATCGTCGTACCGCGGAAGTCATTGCTTTACAGGGCAGTGCAAGTTCGAAAAGCAGTTTTAATCGCGCTTTGGATTCTCATCGGCCCATCGGATCACTGGTGAAGCCATTTTTATTTGCCCGCGCGCTCGAAAAACCGAAAGAATTTAACCTCGCTTCCACTTTGCAAGACCGGATGGTGGTGTGGCGCACCGCGGACGGTAAGGATTGGGCGCCAAAGAATTTTGATGGCCGAGAATATGGGTCGGTATCGGCGCTCGATGCATTGCTACGGTCTTTGAATTTGGCGACCGTCGATCTGGGCATGCGGATCTCGGTCGCGGATTTCGCGCCGTATCTGTCACGCATAACAGGCAAGACCATCGGCGAGTTTCCGGCTATTTTTTTGGGCGCAATCGAGCTGTCACCCCTGGAGGTGGCGCGGGCCTACCTGGCTCTCGCTAACGGCGGCGTATTGGTCGAACCGCGGGTAATCGACGCGGTTGTCGCGAGCAGCGGTTCGCTAGAAAGTCAGATTAAGCGAGGTTCGCAGCGGGTGATGGAATCAGGCGCAGCGGCAATGGTTGAGTTCGCGCTCACCGAAGTGACTCGGGTAGGCACTGGACGCGCGATCGGGAGGCGACACAAGGACACCCTGCCATTGGCGGGCAAAACGGGGACTTCGGATGACGAGCGAGACAGTTGGTTTGCAGGCTACGGCCAGAACTATCTTGCTGCGATTTGGGTTGGGCGAGATGACAACGCACCGATCAATCTCACCGGTAGCACTGGCGCACTTAAAATTTGGTCCGCTTTCATGTTGCGCCTTGGGGTGTCTGCATTGAATCTAGAAATGCCTGAGCAAATCGATTGGCTGCGGGTTGATGGCACGCGCGGCCAACAAGTGCCAGCGCATTGCACGCGTTATCCGCAGCTCCCCGTGCACCGAGCCAGTATCCTACCGTTGCGCTCGAGTTGTCTCGACAAACACTGACGCTTCAAGATGCGCGGTGCGATCGCGCCTTGAGTTTTGCGGCCTTTGGCCGATAGAAGCCTATGGGTTCGGCCGAGACGCGAGCCTCTAATGAAGATGGGCGCAAGTGCGTACGATGGCTTCAGCAACTCCGACATCACCAGTCTGGAAGGTTCGCCGCAATGATGCGCAAGCAGGACCATTCTCGCGCAAGCAGCTAGCAAAATATTCGCGAACCGGTAAATTCCGCGCCAGTGACGAGGTGAGTCGCGACGGTGGCGCTTGGCGCCGGGCCGCAGATGAACCCGGCCTAGCCATGTTATGGCGTGACGACGACGCTGTAAGCCATCCACAAGGGAGCGGTCTGCCGGCTGGCGAGCGAGCCGCGCGCGCGAAAAAGTCAGCGGCGGTTTGGCGCGGTTTGCGTCCCCAATATCAATCGCCAACCTTTCTGAACTTCCTGCCGCTGGTCGCGGTTATCGTCTTAAGTGCACTATGCGCTGCGGTGATGCTGCCGACCGACAGCGACGCGGTCGGCGACTGTGACAAGACGCCGGTTGCGGCGCGTAATTGGGATTTCTGCGCAAAAGCAGGCGCGCAACTGCGAGATACCGATCTGTCAGGCTTATCGGTGAGAAATTCCGATTTTTCACGGAGCGATTTACGGGGTTCGCTATTAGTGACCAGCGATTTATCGTATTCAAATCTCTCGCTGGCGGATTTATCGCTAGTTCAGGCGGGTAACGCGCGTTTGTTGGGTGCGAACTTGAACGGCGCAAACCTCGATCATGCTGATCTTCGGGGCGCAGATTTGCGCGGCGCGGATCTCCGCAACGCCTCCGTGCATGCGACCCGCTTCGACGGCGCCGCGCTTGGTAACGCCATTTGGGTATCCGGCCGGATTTGCGCTCACGGTTCCGCTGGCTCCTGCCGGTAGGTTTTTGGCGACACATCTCCGGCCTGGAGACCGCTTTAAGCGTTGCTAAACAACCATCTGCGGTCCATCTTTCGTTGAAGAAGCAGAATTTTCACGCTAGTATCGCGCCCTTCGATTGCGGGGTGGAGCAGTCTGGCAGCTCGTCGGGCTCATAACCCGAAGGTCGCAG
The DNA here is from genome assembly GCA_039030125.1 of Pseudomonadota bacterium. Lineage (GTDB taxonomy): Bacteria > Pseudomonadota > Gammaproteobacteria > JBCCEV01. The sequence continues at coordinate 17,598 of JBCCEV010000023.1, forward strand.
GTTCAAATCCTGCCCCCGCTACCAACGAATTAAAGGCCCCGGGTTAACGGGGCTTTTTATTTTCGGGCAAAAAATAGTTTGAGCGAGCGAATAACACAAATACTGACACCCACCGTTCAGGGGCTCGGTTTTGAGCTATTGGGATGCGAGGTGGCGCAGGGCCCTCAAACACAGCTGCTCCGTATTTTCATTGACCACGAGGCGGGGATCACGGTCGATGATTGCGAGACTGTCAGCCGACAGGTCGCCGATGTTCTTGAGGTCGAGCAAGCAGTGGCCGGGGAATACACCCTGGAAGTCTCTTCACCTGGGGTCGACCGGCGTTTGTTCACCTTGGCTCATCACCAGGACTTCATTGGATCTCCCGTGTCGCTGCGTCTACGGGCGCCGGTGGAAGGTCGTCGCCGTTTTAAAGGCGAACTGCTCGAGGTTGACGGCGAGGAAATCTTACTAGCGGTTGATGGGGAGCGGTTTCGAATCCCATTTCACTTGGTTGAAAAGTCTAAATTGGTACCCGATTGGGCCGAAATCAGGAATAGGTAGCGACACGAATGAACCGTGAAATCCTCAGCGTGGTCGAAGTCGTCTCGAACGAAAAAGGCGTCGCGAAAGATATTATTTTTGAGGCCCTGGAAGCAGCGTTAGCGAGCGCCACCAAGAAGCCATTCAGCGAAGATATCGCTGTGCGGGTCGAAATTGACCGCCACGATGGTTCTTATCGGGCTTTTCGCCGCTGGTTGATTGTCGAACCGTCGATGTGCGTTGAGGAACCCGCCGACGAGGAAGAAAACCCGGATGAAATTGTACTGACCGAGGATGGTGACCTACCTTATCCAGAGCGCCAAATCTGGTTGACCGAAGCCCAATCCGACCACCCTGCGATCGCGGCGGGTGATTACATCGAGGAACCTCTTGAGGCTGCGGAATTCGGTCGCATCGCCGCGCAAACCGCCAAACAGGTGATCGTGCAGAAGGTGAGAGAGGCCGAGCGCGCGCAGGTCGTTGAGGCGTACTCCGATCGCGTTGGTGAACTCGTCATGGGCGTCGTAAAGCGCGTCGAGCGCGGTAACGTTTATATCGACCTCGGCAACAACGCCGAGGCGGCTATTCTCAAAGATCAATTAATACCGAGGGAGCTGGTGCGCTCCGGAGACCGCGTGCGTGGTTATCTGTTCGACGTGCGCTCGGAGAAGCGCGGACCGCAGCTTTTCGTCAGCCGCACAGCGCGTGAACTCCTTATCCAACTGTTCAAACTCGAAGTTCCAGAAATCGGTGAGGGTGTGATTGAGGTGTTGGCGGCGGCTCGGGATCCGGGACTTCGATCGAAGATTGCGGTGCGCAGCAGCGACCCGCGAATTGATCCAGTGGGCGCCTGTGTTGGCATGCGCGGGTCGCGAGTTCAGGCGGTCTCTAACGAACTCGGCGGCGAGCGCGTGGATATTATTTTGTGGAACGAGAATCCTGCGCAATTCGTGATCAACGCAATGTCGCCCGCGGAAGTGGTATCAATTCTTGTGGATGAAGAATCGGGCAGTATGGATGTCGCCGTGGTGGAAGATCAGTTGTCCCAGGCCATTGGCCGAAATGGTCAGAATGTGCGCCTCGCCTCGCAGCTAACGGGCTGGGAGCTGAACGTCATGACCGAGTCCGACGCCGCGCAGAAAAGTGAGGAAGAGCTCCAGAAAAACCAACAACTATTCATGGATTTACTGGATGTGGACGAGGAGATCGCAACGATTTTGGTGCAAGAAGGCTTCACCTCCATTGAAGAGGTTGCCTACGTACCCGAACAAGAAATCGTCGAAATTGAAGAATTTGATGAAGCGCTGGTGCAAGAGCTTCGTCAGCGCGCCAAGGATTTATTGCTGACGCGCGCGATCGCCTCGGAAGAGGAGCTTTCGGACGCGAAGCCCGCGGAAGATTTATTGAGTATGGACGGTATGGAGCCGCAGCTTGCCACAAGGTTGGCGGCTAACGGTGTTTGCACGATGGAAGATCTGGCCGAGCAATCGGTTGACGAGCTTCTAGAGATCGGTGAGATCGATGAGGCGAAGGCCGGTGAGTTGATTATGACGGCACGGGCGCCGTGGTTCGCCGAGGCAGAGGCAGCGGAGGGAGAAGCGTCAAATGGCTGAGGTCACGGTACAACAATTTGCGACGGTGGTCGGCATCTCAGTCGATCGCCTTCTGACGCAACTGAGCGACGCTGGTCTCGCCGACAAGCAACCTGAAGACACGATTTCTGATGACGAGAAATCGAAACTGTTAACGCATCTGCGGCGGATCCATGGCAAAACCGAAGAAGGCTTGGAGCCGGCTAAGATCACGCTGAAGCGTAAAACAGTGAGCGAGCTTAAAGTTCCGGGCGAACGCGGTCGGGTGAGGGCGCGCGGCACCAAGGCCCCGACCAAAACCGTCAGCGTTGAGGTGCGGAAAAAACGCACTTACGTAAAACGGAGTGTGGTCGCCGAAGAGGAGGCGCAACGTATCGAGCGCGAAAGCGCTGCCATCGAAGAGCAAAAAGCTGCGGATGCAGCCACTCGCGCGGAGCAGCAGCCACAAGCCCCGCTAGCGGAGCCGACCGCTGAGGACACCGCTGCAACTGAGGCAGTCGATGAGTCTCAAGGGTCCGGTGTTGCTGAGCAAGCGAGCGAAGCAGTCGCGGCGATGGAAGATGATGCGCCCGCCGTGGTGCAAGAAGCCGTGGCGGATGCGCAAGGGGAACCGGAAGTAGCGCCCGCTCAAGCCACAGCATCCGACACGCCAGCCGTCGAAGAACCGGTCAAGGAGGCCGAGCCTCCCAAGAGCACACCCCCGCAGGCACCCGCCGAGGCGGCGCCTAAATCGGGTAAGCAAAAGAAAGGCAAAGATCGGGATCGCGACAAGGGCGATCGGTCGTCGCGCAAAGAGCTTCATGTTGCCAGCGATAAGTCAGGTCGGCGGCGCAAGAAACCGGTCGCACGCAGAGTTGTTGCGCCACAAACCTCCAAACACGGCTTTGAAATGCCAACCGAGCCGGTAATTCGCGACGTTGCGATCCCCGAGAACCTCACGGTCGCGGATTTGGCGCAACGGATGTCGGTGAAGGCCGCCGAAGTTATTAAGGTCATGATGAACCTTGGCAGCATGGTGACCATCAACCAGATGATTGACCAAGAGACTGCCGCCGTTGTCGTTGAAGAAATGGGGCACCGGCCCAAGTTAATTCGCGAAAACGCGATCGAAGAGAAACTCCAAGAATCAGCCGATGAACATCAAGCCGAGGCGCTATCGCGGGCGCCGGTGGTTACGATCATGGGCCACGTCGATCACGGCAAAACCTCACTGTTGGACTACATCCGCAGCAGCCGAGTTGCGGCCGGTGAGGCTGGAGGGATCACACAGCACATCGGCGCGTATCAAGTTGCCACCGACAACGGCGAGATTACGTTTCTCGACACCCCAGGACACGCCGCATTTACTGCAATGCGCGCCCGCGGAGCAAAAGTTACCGACCTTGTGATTCTGGTCGTCGCCGCGGACGATGGCGTGATGCCGCAAACGGAAGAGGCGGTGCAGCACGCCAAGGCCGCAAACGTGCCGATGATCGTAGCGGTCAACAAGATCGATAAAGAGGACGCCGATGCCGACCGGATAAAACAGGATCTGGCGAGCCGTGAGGTGATCCCTGAGGATTGGGGGGGTGACACACAGTTTGTGCCATGTTCGGCAATCACCGGGCAGGGCGTCGAAGATTTGCTGGAAGCAATTGTCTTGCAAGCCGAAATTTTAGAACTCAAAGCGCGCCAAGAAGGCCCGGCAAAAGGTATCGTTATCGAGTCGAAGCTGGATCGCGGCCGCGGACCCGTGGCGACCGTGTTGGTGCAAAGTGGCTCGCTTGCCGCTGGTGACATCTTGCTGGCCGGTACGGAATTTGGACGTGTACGCGCGATGACCGATGCAAGCGGGACGGCGCTGAAGCTTGCTGGGCCGTCATTACCCGTTGAAGTGCTCGGCTTATCGGGCACACCTAATGCCGGCGACGACGCGATGGTTGTACAGGACGATCGCAAAGCGCGCGAAATTGCCGATTTTCGCACGGAGCGAGATCGCGAAAGCAAGATGGCGCACCAGCAAGCGGCCAAACTGGAAAATGTGTTCTCGCAAATGAAGGATGGCGAAACCGAGTCCGTGCGCATTTTGCTTAAAGCCGACGTTCAAGGATCGGCCGAAGCGTTGTCGGATGCGCTTAGCAAGCTGTCCATGGATGAAGTGCGTGTGGAGATTGTCGCCGCTGGCGTGGGCGGTATTAACGAGTCGGATGTGAATCTGGCGCTTGCCTCCAACGCGATCATGGTTGGATTTAATGTGCGCGCGGATGCAACCGCGCGGAAGTTGGTTGAGAGTGAAGGAGTTGATCTTCGCTATTACAGCGTCATTTACGAAGTTATCGATGACGTCAAAGCCGCGATTAGTGGCCTGCTGGCGCCGGAGATCCGCGAGACGATTATCGGGATCGCCGAAGTCAAAGATGTATTCCGATCCTCCGCGCTTGGCGCAATCGCCGGATGTATCGTCGCCGAAGGCGTCGTTCGCCGATCGAATCCGATCAGGGTTCTTCGCGAGAATGTCGTTATTTACGAAGGTGAATTGGAATCCTTAAGACGCTTCAAAGATGACGTTGGCGAAGTTCAATCCGGTACCGAATGTGGGATTGGCGTTAAAAACTACAATGACGTCAAGCCTGGCGATCAAATCGAAGTCTACGAACGTACCGAAGTCGCGCGCGTCGTTTAGGCTGTGAGAAACCGCACCCACGCTTTCGAGCGTCGCGAGCGGATAGGGGCACAAATTCAGCGGATCATTGCGCCCCTAATTCGCGAGCACGGTGCGGGCAAGAAGCAGATAATTTCTGTCGCGCGCGCGGATACTTCCAAGGACCTCTCCCATTGCACGGTTTATGTGACCGTTTTGGGTAGTGGCGAACAAAGCGCGCTGCTCGATGATCTCAATGCGGCCGCGGGCTCGTTCCGCAGCGCGATAGCCCGAGAGCTGCAAACCAAAAAGACCCCTGCGCTGAAATTCAAGCTCGAACCACCACCGATTGAAATCGACTAGACAATGGCTCGTAATCGTCGCAAGGGAAGATCGGTATCGGGAGTCTTATTACTCCATAAACCTCGCGGTTTGAGTTCAAACCGCAGCTTACAGCGCGCAAAGCGACTGTTTGATGCGAACAAGGCGGGACATACCGGGAACCTGGACCGCGAGGCTGAGGGGCTGTTGCCGGTATGCTTCGGGGAGGCCACCAAGTTTTGCCAGTATCTCCTTGATGCCGATAAATCCTACGAAGCGACCGTTCGTTTGGGCATCGAGACGGCAACCGGAGATGTAGAGGGGGAGGTGCTCGCGCAACATGACATCCCCGGGTTTGATGAGGCAGATTTGCAGGCATTGATTGAAAAATTTACCGGCGAAATTGAGCAGGTCCCGCCGATGTATTCCGCGTTAAAGGTCGATGGGCAGCCACTGCATCGCCTCGCGCGCAAAGGGATAGAAGTCGAGCGGCAACCCCGCAGAATTTGTATTTACGATCTAGCCATCGCCAGAATTGGCCGCGATCAGCTAGGGATGCGGGTGCGGTGCTCCAAAGGGACCTACATCCGAACGCTGGCGATGGATATCGGCCGCAATTTGGGTTGTGGCGCGCACTTGAGTTCCCTCAAACGGACTGCAAGCGGTCCTTTCGGCTTGGATGCCGCCACCAGCCTCGCGGAATTGGAAGCCCTAGAGGGGATTGCCACGGGGGCGGCCGATGGCTTGCTGCTGGCACCCGACTCCATCTTGGAGGCGATGCCCCAGGCCATCGTCGGCAGCGATGAAGCCCGTGCGCTGGCCAATGGCCAGAGTGTTGCGGCCGCAGATCCGGTCGGCGCCGGCTTGCTTCGGCTCTATGATTCTAGGCGTCGATTCTTGGGTGTTGGCGAACTCGACGACGGTGATCGCATTGTCCCAAGGCGATTGATGCAAAACGTGAACAATGCTGCGTAAATTCCTTGTTACAACGATGTCCCATGGGTAGAATACGCCGCGAAAATCAGGCAGCTAAGTAGAAAGCGAAGGACATTAGATGGCGTTGTCTAACGAGCAGAAGAGCTCGATTATTACTGAATACCAACGATCAGGCGCAGACACCGGTTCACCGGAGGTTCAAGTCGCCTTGCTGTCGGCTCGAATCAAGGACCTGTCTGAGCATTTCAAAAGCCACACGCATGACCATCACTCTCGGCAAGGTTTGTTACGCATGGTAAACCGGCGTCGCAAATTGCTCGATTACCTGAAAGGTTCGGATACCGAGCGATACCGCGAATTGATTTCCCGGTTGGGCCTACGCAAGTAGTCCACCACCCCCCTTGCGATTTTCTTGTGATTAATTCAGAGCCGCTACTTCTAGCGGCTCTTTCATTTTTTTAGGCCTACTCATGTCAAACGCAGCTACGACGATCAAATTTCAATATGGCGATCACCAAGTCACCTTCGAGACAGGGCGCATTGCCAGGCAGGCCAGCGGGGCGGTGCTGTGTTCGATGGGAGACAGTGTGGTTCTGGCGACGGTAGTCGGGGCGAGTGGTAGCGACGTCGAGCGGGACTTCTTCCCGCTCACGGTTGACTACCAGGAACGCACTTACGCCGCCGGCAAAATCCCTGGCGGATTCTTCAAACGTGAAGGGCGTCCCACCGAGAAAGAAACGCTAACTTCCCGATTAATTGACCGGCCAGTGCGCCCGCTGTTTCCCAAGGCGTACAAAAGCGAAGTGCAGATTGTCTGCACGGTGATGTCGCTTGATCCTGAAGTTGACCCAGACATTGTGGCTTTGATGGCAGCGTCCGCCGCATTAGGTGTCTCGGGTTTGCCCTTTAACGGGCCAATTGGTGCCGCTCGTGTCGGTTATGTTGGCGGCAATTATGTCTTAAATCCGAGCTTTGCCGCGCTCGACTCCTCGGAGTTGGATCTCGTCGTCGCTGGAACCGATACCTCTGTATTGATGGTTGAATCAGAAGCAAACGAATTAAGCGAAGAAGTCATGCTGGGCGCGGTGATGTTTGGCCATCAGCAACAACAGGTCGTGATCCAGGCGGTGCAAGAACTTGTTGAAAAGGTGTCACCGGCGCCATGGCCTTGGGAAGCTCCGGCTCCTGAAACCGATCTCAAGAATACGATCACCGGCAAGTTCGAGGCACAGATTAAATCGGGCTACGGCATTGTCGATAAATTGGCAAGACGCGATGAATTATCGAACGTGCGTCATTCAATTCTCACCGAGATGGTGAGCGAAGAATGTCCCGAGGGGAAGGTCCGGCAAGTTGTTGATGAGCTGGAACACGATGTGGTGCGTCACAATATTCTCGATGGCAACCCTCGGATCGATGGTCGCCAAAAGGATGGTATCCGCGATATCAGCGTTGAAGTTGGCGTTTTGCCGCGAACTCACGGGTCTGCGCTTTTCACGCGGGGTGAAACTCAAGCTTTAGTCATGACGTCATTGGGCACCGAGCGAGATTCGCAAATTATCGACGCATTGGAAGGCGAACGGCGCGATCCATTTATGTTCCATTACAACTTTCCACCTTACTGTGTCGGCGAAACCGGACGAGTTGGGGGGCCTAAGCGGCGCGAGATTGGCCACGGACGTTTGGCTAAACGCGGCATCCAGGCGGTAATGCCAGATCTCAAACAATTTCCCTACGTTCTGCGCGTGGTCTCTGAAATCACCGAGTCCAACGGCTCCAGTTCGATGGCGTCCGTGTGCGGCGCGAGTCTCTCGCTAATGGATGCTGGCGTGCCCATTAAGGCACCTGTCGCCGGTATCGCGATGGGACTCATCAAAGATGGTGAGCGCTTTGTCGTGTTATCCGACATCATGGGCGATGAGGATCATCTCGGCGATATGGACTTCAAGGTTGCCGGCACCGAGGGTGGTATCACGGCCTTGCAGATGGACATCAAGATTGACGGTATTACTCAACAGATCATGGAGGTCGCGCTTGAGCAGGCCAAGTCTGGGCGCATGCACATACTTGGGGAGATGAACAAAGTGATCTCCACCTCACGGGAAGAAATGTCCGACTATGCACCGCGGATCATCAGCATTCGAATTTCTCCCGACAAGATCCGCGACGTTATCGGCAAAGGCGGCGCCACAATCCGTCAGATCACCGAGGAAACTGGCGCCACGATTGATATTGAAGACGACGGCACTGTGAAAATTGCTTCGGTGGATAACGCGGCTGGTCAGGCGGCTCGCGAGAGAGTGGAGCGGATCACCGCCGATGTCGAAGTGGGAACAATCTACGAGGGTCGAGTACAAAAACTCATGGATTTTGGCGCTTTCGTCAACATCCTTCCCGGCAAGGATGGCCTCGTGCATATCTCGCAAATCTCCGAGGAGCGCGTTGAGAATGTTAGCGACAAGCTCAGCGAAGGCGATATGGTGAAGGTGAAGGTGCTCGAAGTGGATAAACAAGGCCGGATCCGCTTGAGCATGAAGGCTGTCTAGCGCGGCCTAGCCTCTCTGACTTAACCCCTTAGCGCCTGCTCGGGCGTTTAGCTTTAACATACGATTTCTGCAGCGCTTGCGGGACGGCAGCGGGCGTTAGAATGATGCCATGACCGGCCCGGCCGCTAGCGATGAGGACCTGATGCGCGCATATGCCGGGGGTGATGCTGAGGCGTTCGAAACGCTGTATGAACGCTACAGAGTTCCGCTTTACCGCTACGTTCTCCATTTGTGCGGTAACGATTTCCTTGGCCGCGATCTCGCCCAAGACGTGTGGATGAAGTTGATCGCGGGCCACCAGGATTTTCCCGATGATGTCTCTTTTCGTCCGTATCTCTATAGGATCGCGCACAATCGTGTGATGGATGAGTTCCGCCGCGACAAGGTCCGTCGCGCGCATAGCGAGTCGAGCCAAGCCCAGGGTAATGAGATTGAGGAGCGGGATCCCGAGAGAATCACCGACGCCGGTGAAGCTGCTCGTCGGCTACTATCCTTAGTTGACGAGTTGCCCACCGAGCAACGCGAGGTGTTTTTGCTGCGCGAGGAAGCTGATTTGTCCATACAGGAAATCGCACAAGCGATTGGCGTTGGCGTCGAAACAGCAAAAAGCCGCCTGCGCTACGCAATGAAAAAACTTCGTAACGGTATGTCGGGATGGCTGTAGCAATGGAGCTCCCGAGTGATAGATAAGCAAACGCATAGCGAAGCTGACGGCCAACTCGCAGAGCTGTATCGAAGTGCGCAAACGGCGCAACCAGATGACTTGTTCGACCGAGCCGTTCTCGATGCCGCGCGTAGATCGGTGAACTCATCAGCCAGCAGGTTGCGACAGGGCCTCGCTATCGCTGCGGTTGTGCTGCTTTCCGTCGGCGTTGTTCGAGTGATGCTGGAACAAGGGATCACAACGGGAGCTGTGTCAACGCCAGTTGCGCCCGCCGTTGAGGAAGCGCCTCAAGCCGGGGTTGACGATGAGGTTTGGAGAAGGAGCCGGACCGAGGTGGGTGCGCCCAGCCTCGAGATGAAATCGAGACTACCAGCGGCGCCGATCCTCGCGCCCACGCTTGCCCGTGACGCCGCTTTCGAGGCAGCCCCGCGACAGCCGGATGCTGGCGACCCAATGGCCGCTAAAAAACAAAAAGCGGCGGCGGCATATTTGCCGCAGACCTCGGGGATCACCGCCTCGAATGACGCGCAAGATCAATTGCTTACCCCGCCACACGGATCGAACATCGTATCGGAGAAGGGATCGACGGGCACGGCACCGTCTCCAACAATAATGCACGATGCCGAAGCATTGCCCGTGGATGCGCCAAAGGAGGGTGAGCCACAAGGGCACAACGACCGCGTCCGCCCGGCATCGGTTGATAGCCTGCCAAGCGCTGTATCGGAACTTGGGAGTCTGGTGAGTAGCGGCCAAGTCGCGCGGGCTAAACAGCGCTTCCGTGCATTAAATGAGCAGTTTCCGCGGCACAGGGAGGCCGAATGGCGAGCGCTGCTGGGCGACGAGTTATTCGAAGTCGTGAGTCAATGATGCGAGACCGCCATCCGCGCGCGGGTGGTGGCAGGACTCAGCGAGGCCTTCCGCGGTGACGCACAGCGCCATTCGCCAGCTCCCCTGGATCCCTATTTCTCCCAAAATCATTTTCAATATCGGTGTTTCGACGGGGTCCAGTGGCCCGATCACAACCCTAAAGCTTTTGCCGTTTACGTAGACCAGCGCGTCCAGCAATTCGTTTCGGGCCGCCCAGGCACTCGCATTTTTTTGATTATCGAAGCTGCCAATTACGAGGTAATCTCGTGTCACGGCAGGTTGTGCTGGCATAGCGTAAAGTTTGTCGATCGCCACCGGGATCGTTTTCTCCGAGTGAGCCTGGCCTGAAAACGCTGCGGTGACGGCAACCGCCAACACAGCGATGATTTGCTAAGTTCGCGGAAGTAAAGCGCTCATGCATGCGCACCTGAATCTCATAACTGACTTTAAATATATCTAATAATTTTCATAAAAACAATAAATTATGATAGATATTTAAAGTGATTAATAAAAAATGACATTTGCCATCGGCACATCGTGTGCTTCCGCTTCGAGCTGTGTCACACGCTGACAGTGATAAGCGAGCCCGATAGCGCGTACCCCTTGATTTCTGATCAACCAGCGATCGTAGTAGCCCGCCCCATAGCCCAGCCGATTGCCCGCGCTATCGAATCCCAAGCCCGGCACAAATGCGATCCCGATTTCGGCGTCGATCGCGGTATTGCCAGGCGGTTCGGGGATCCCCAGTCTTCCGGGTCGCAAGGTCTGCCAACCATGAAATTCGACAGCGATCATCGTTTGTCGATCTTCAAGCTTGGGTATCGCTACCCGGCGACCCGCATTAACGATTGCGTCGATGAGGTCGCGGGTTTCAACTTCATCGTTGAACGAAACATAAACAAACACGGCCTCATCGGCCAATCGTGCGACTTCCTCGAGACAGCGGGACGTGATCACTGCGCTCGCCGCCGACCGCTCGGCGGCGCTGAGTGCGGCCCTGCGAGTAGCCAATTCTCGGCGCAATTTGTCTTTGAGCGAGTTTTTTTGGTTGATTTTCAGCGCTCCTGTTGAATTACCGCTTTTTTTGACAATTTCAATGGCTTAGAATACGCGCCCTCGCAAGTTTGCCGAATCTTAAGGAACCCTTGACCGTCCATGGTTACCATCCGACTAGCGCGCGGCGGCGCCAAAAAACGCCCTTTCTATCACATCATTGTTGCCGATCAGCGCAAAAAGCGTGACGGTAGGCATATCGAGCGAGTAGGCTTTTTCAATCCCATTGCCGCTGAATCAGAAGACGCTTTTCGCTTGAATGAGGAGCGCTATCAGTATTGGGTATCGGTGGGGGCGCAACCCTCCGAGCGCGTTTCAAGTCTCGTCAAGAAATATGTCAGCGAGGCTGCGTAGCCTAAGCCTCCGTCGCGGAGCTGCGAGGCGTTACTGAAGCATTGCAAATTGTTCGAATGGGCCAGATTGTTGGTTTGTTCGGCACTCGCGGAGCCTTGAAGATCAGGTCGGAAACCAGGCCTCGTGAGAATCTTTTCGAATATCCCTGGTTCATTGAGCAACGCGATGGCTGGCACGCTTACCAGCTTGGCGATCATCGGCCTCACCAGAACCTTTTTGTTGTCGAACTGGCCGGCGTCAGTGATCGCGAAACCGCCGCCTCATTGATGAAGTGTGATATCGGCGTCAAGCGCGCCGATCTACCCGCACCCTTGCCAGGGGAAATTTATTGGGCTGATTTAATTGGCGTGCGCGTACTGAATGAACAGGACGTCGACTTGGGGGTTATTGCGCAGGTTTCGAATAACGGCGCACACGACGTCCTGCGGTTGAAGGCGGGGGATGGCCGCGAACGGCTGATCCCGTTCGTGCGTGATCACTTTGTGCTGGACATTGATCTCGCAAAACAGCGACTGCGAGTGGATTGGCATCCGGACGACTGACGGTGCGTTATCTCACCTTCATCACGCTTTTTCCTGATCCTGTCGCCGCTTATCTAGAGTGTGGGATCCTGGGGCGGGCCGAAGCGTCCGGTCTCGTTGATTTCGCCTGCGTTAATCCCCGCGATTTCGCCGCAGATCGGCGCGGCACCGTCGACGACTCGCCCTACGGAGGCGGACCGGGAATGGTAATGAAAGTCGCCCCCTTACGCGCCGCGGTCGCCGCCGCCCGAAGCCGTTGCAGCGCCGCCGCCCACGTGGCGCTAATGAGCCCGCAGGGCAGAGTCTTTGATCAGGGCGCGGTCGCTGAGCTGCAAGAATTTGCGCATCTAATTTTGGTCGCTGGCCGTTATGAGGCGGTGGACGAGCGTTTTGCCGAGCGTGATATCGACAGCGAATGGTCGATTGGTGACTTTATTTTGACGGGCGGTGAGCTTCCCGCCCTGACAATAGCCGATGCCCTCGTGCGGACGCTCGACGGCGTGCTCGGCGATCCAGAATCGGCCTCGGAAGATTCTTTCAGCGCCGGCTTGCTTGACCATCCACACTACACGCGACCCGAGAAAATCGACGATCAGGAAGTCCCGGCGGTGCTCCTGAGCGGTGATCACCAGGCCATCGCGGAATGGCGCCGCGCACAGGCGTTGCTGCGGACCGCCTCACGCCGTGGCGATCTGCTCGATAACTATCCGCTTTCCGATGACGATCGGCGATTGCTCGAAAAGTTCGCCCACGAGCCACATTAGCGCTGCGCGGCTAGTCAGGATCAGTTAGAATCGCGCGCTCGATTTCCCCTGGAATAGCGTCATGGCCAACATCATCGCAGAATTAGAAGCGGAGCAAATGCAACGGGATGTCCCCGACTTCGGTCCCGGAGACACGATTGTCGTTCAGGTGAAGGTCAAAGAGGGCAATCGCGAACGTCTGCAAGCTTTCGAGGGCGTCGTTATCGCCAAACGGAATCGTGGTTTGAATTCCTCCTTCACGGTGCGGAAAATTTCCCACGGCGAAGGTGTCGAGCGGGTATTTCAGACCTACAGCCCAATGATCGCTGATATCGAGGTAAAACGGCGAGGCGCGGTGCGCAGAGCGAAGTTGTACTACATGCGCGATCGTCGAGGTAAGGCCGCGCGGATCAAAGAGAAGATCAAAAGCTAATCGTGCTCGAATCTTGGTTTAACTCAGCGGGCGATAACGAGGGGGCGACCGTTTCGCGCTCGCCGGAGCGCCAGTCAGTGGTGGATCAACAAACGGCGAACTTTGCGCTTTACCACTACGAATCGTGTTGGTTTTGCGGGAAAGTCCGCCGCTCGATCGAGGCGCTTGGTCTGAATATCGAGCTACGGAATATTCAGACTGATGAGAATAACTATCGAGAGTTGATCACTCGCGGTGGTCGCTCAACCGTGCCTTGCTTGCGAATTGATTCTCCAAGCGGTGAACAATGGATGTATGAGTCTGCGGATATCATTGCCTTCTTAAACTCGAAGTTTGGACCCGAACAACCCGCAAGCTGATCGACTTTCAACAGGCGAAGACGGTCACCTCATTGAGCGTTTCGTCGATCACCTATGGGTGGAGCACGGCCTCAGCGAGCATACGCTGTCGGCCTACCGCACAGACCTTCGCGATCTCGGCAACTTCATCTCCCCTCTAGCAACGGTGACTGAGCAAGATCTTTATGGGTATCTCGCCGCCCGTGAAAATCTTTCGGCGCGAAGCAAGGCACGTCGATTGTCAGCGATCCGGCGTTTCTTCAGATACTTGCAGCGCGAATCCATTGTCTCCGTTGACCCTAGTTTGAACTTGCCGTCGCCAAAATTGGGACGCGAGCTGCCGCGCAGCTTGTCTGAATCTGATGTCGAGCGGTTGCTGGCGGCGCCCGACGTGGGCGAGGTCATTGGCATGCGCGACCGCACGATGCTGGAAGTCCTCTATGCGACGGGACTGCGCGTCTCGGAATTGGTTAACCTCGATGTGAGTGAAGTTAACCTGCAGCAAGGTGTGGTGCGGGTCCTCGGCAAGGGCGGGAAGGAACGCTTGGTGCCCTTTGGAGAGGAAGCAGCCCATTGGGTGCGAGCTTTTTTCAATGACGCGCGGCCCGAGTTGATTAAAGGGCGGGTCAACTCGGCGGTATTCCCCACGCTCCGAGGCAAGGCCATGACGCGCCAGGCATTTTGGTATCTGATTAAGAAATACGCACGGCGAGCCGGTATTGAGAAACCGTTGGCTCCGCACACGCTGCGCCATGCGTTTGCCACCCATCTGCTAAACCACGGTGCTGATTTACGCGTGGTCCAAATGCTGCTCGGACACAGTGATATTTCTACGACGCAGATCTACACGCACGTGGCCACCGAGCGTCTAAAAAGCCTGCATCAGATCCATCACCCGCGTGGTTAGCCACCTAACGTTGATTAGGAACAACGCTCAGCACTTCTTCGATTGTGGTCTTGCCATTGGCGATTTTTTGTGCCCCTGACAGCGCCAGTGGACGCATCCCGTCCTGTAGCGCCGCCGACCGCAAAGTCTGCGTGTTGACATCCGGTGTGATCAGCTCACTAAGGTCATCGGTTAGCGTTAAGATTTCATAAATTCCTTCGCGTCCGCGAAAGCCGGTATGCCTGCAATCGTCGCAGCCTACCGGCAGCTTAACTTGTGTTGGGAGCTGAGCTGTATGCGGTGCGATGAGTTCGCGCCAGGCTTCATCGCTGGGTTTTCCGTCTTTCGTGCAGCCCTGACACAGGGTTCGCACGAGGCGCTGGGCGACCACGCCCAATAGCGTTGCGCCAATTAAAAATGGTTGCACGCCAATGTCTACTAATCGCGTCACCGCGCTGGGCGCGTCGTTGGTGTGGAGAGTGGAGAGGACCAGATGACCGGTCAGCGCTGCTTGGATTGCGACGTCAGCCGTTTCCCGGTCGCGGATCTCACCGATCATGATGATGTCAGGATCTTGTCGGAGCAAGGTTCGCACGCCACTCGCAAAATCGATTTCGACGCTGGCTTGAACCTGCATTTGATTGAACTGTGGTTCGACCATTTCAATCGGATCTTCAATCGTGCAGACATTGATCTCGGGGCGCGCCAGCATTTTCAGTGCGGAATAAAGGGTGGTGGTCTTGCCCGAGCCGGTGGGTCCGGTAACGAGCACGATACCGTGGGGTTGTTCCACGATCGCTTGCCAAAGTTGTAAGTCATGCTTTGTGAAACCTAGGGCACTGAAAGGCTGAGTCAGTTTTTCGGGATCGAACACCCGGAGAACCAGCTTCTCGCCGAAGGTGGTTGGCATGGTTGAGAGTCTGAGCTCCACTTCGTTTCCACCTGGCGTTTTGGTACGTATGCGACCGTCCTGCGGGCGCCTTTTATCGGCCACGTCCATCCGCCCCAGGCTTTTCAACCGCGAGGTGATCCCGTTCACCACCGCGGTAGGCAGTTGATGGATGAGGTGCAGCACGCCATCGATACGAAACCGAATATTGCTCTGGTCGCGGCGTGGCTCGATATGAATGTCGCTGGCCCGTTGGTCGAACGCATATTGCAGTAACCAATCGACCAGATGAACGACATGGCGGTCATTGGTGTCAGCTTCCCCGACTTCACCAAGCTCGGTGAGTTGCTCGAAATTATTGATGAACGATCCTGGTTGATCGGATTGACTTGTCGCGCCGGATATCGAGCGACTCACGCCATAGAATTCGTATCGATAGCGAGCGATGTCCTCGGGGTTGCAGAGCACGCGCCGTATCGGAGCCTGAGCGATGCGTTCAACCTCAGATTCCCAACCTCGCAAGAAAGGTTCGCCGGTAGCAACGACAATTTCGTTGTCGTTGACTTGGATGGGGAGGAAGTTAAAACGCTGTGCGTAGGCTTGCGAGACGATCGCCGTGACCGCTTCGACGTCAATTTTCAGTGGATCAATACGGACGTACTCTAAACTTACGGCACCGGCAAACGCTCGCCCGACGGCGTCGATTCCGCGCAGCGGATTACCATTGGCCCCGCGCCGCAAACCGGTTTCCGATAGCTGCACGAACGGATGTCGCTCGTCTTCATCAGTTAAGGAGCTCTTGGCCTGTTCCGCGATCCCTCGCGAAACCAAATCGGCATCAACCAAGATTCTTAAGGTCTCATCGACCGTCAATTCGTGATCGCTAGATTGTTTTTGATGCAGGGCTGTCACCGGGTTACGGTGTCTCGGCGGCAACGCGGGCGGTAGTGTGTTCGAGGCGCCCAATCAACGCCAAAAGGAATTGCTTTTGAAAGCGCACCTGACAATTCAAAGATAATCTCGAAACGATCGTCTCTTTAAGTTTCGCAACCGTTAAATCCTCGGCCGCGCAAATGCTCGCGCTGCGGGGACGGCCGGTGAGCATACCCATTTCACCAAAGCAGTCGCCTTTGCCGAGTTCCACGATATCGATGTCATTTTTTCTGACGGCGACACTGCCATCAATAATGAGATAAAACGCGGTGTCCGATGCACCTTCTTCTAGAACGCTCTCTCCGGCGCGCATGGACAGCCAATCCGAGGCATTAACAATTTCCCAGATTTCGGCGTCTAAAAAATCGTCAAAAAACGGCAGGGCATCGAGAAGATTGAATTTTTCCTGGGACGTTACCTGGCCTTCGCCCGGTGCCTTTAGAAAATCAAACACCAAGGATAAATCGCCTGCCATATCAAGCCCGTTGTGA
>JBCCEV010000024.1:0-32944 GCA_039030125.1 Pseudomonadota bacterium
CGACGCTGCCGGCTTCGGTGCAGGCCTGCCATGACCTTTTCGCCGACAACGATCAAAGTATCCAGGAAAACCACTCACGGGATGCACAAAATTACCGAGTCCCGAACCACCCCTATTTAAGAACCAACAGGTTCTTAGCCGCGTTCTCGCATCGGCTTGACGATCAGGCAACAAGGAATGCGTGGATAGAACGGATGTTGGCGCTCGATCGAGCTGATCGCGAAATTGAGCTGAAGAATGCTGGCCTCCCGGCGCCCTCGGGGCTCGCTCGATGTTACCAGGACCTCGCTAAAAACATCGGTTTCTCGGACGATCTATTCGACGCCATCGTGCAAAACACTGCCGTGCCGCCGTCATATAACCCGATGAAACGTTGGCTCGGCGCATACCCAATTTCATCCAGGTTCATTCGGCGCCAGGTGGTGAAGCTTCAAAGCCGTGAGAATGAGGCGATCGATCGATTTTCAGCATTCGCTGATGGTGCTAACTATCGCGTTTACGGAAAGCAGAAACGCCTACCCGTGGCCAAGGTGCCGGCACCGCTGCCGACCGATAGATTGGGCATACCAATGCCTTCCGATCAGGATCTTACGCGCTTATTCGAAAGGCACCTGCCGATGATTGCGGTGGAGCAAATAAGCGAGGCGGATCAAATCGGCTCTCTGAGCGCAACGGGTTCTGGCCTTGCAGTCGAAGTGCAGCATCCAAGCTATTACACCTTAGTCAGCTACACGCATTTTCACGGCCGGGTGCTCCTACAACTTAATTATGTCTGGTGGTTCCCAAAACGCGGCCGAGCGTCCCAAATCGATATTTATGCGGGCAAACTCGATGGTCTGACTTGGCGGGTAACCTTGGACACTGACTTATCTGTACTCGCCTACGACGTGATGCATAACTGCGGCTGCTATCACATGTTTTTCCCGAGCCCACGGTTGGTCACGAACGCTGACAACGAGGAGGCTAGCGAGCCCTTATGGCTGCCGCCAATTCAATGGCCCCACAGCGCACCAACGATTTTCCTGAAGGGCAGGTCGCATTATCTTGCCGGTGTAATCAACGCGCCGAACCTCAAGATAAGTAACGAGGTCACGCTGAGGCCTTACGATGCGCTGCGTTCCCTTGCCGTAGGGGCGCGCTACCGAAGCGCATTCGGCGAGGGCGGCCTGATTAAAGCCAGCAGGCGCTTGGAGAGGTTCTTGCTATGGCCCAGTGGGATCGCATCGCCCGGTGCGATGCGCCAATGGGGTCATCACGCGACGGCGTTCGTCGGCCAACGGCATTTCGACGATCCCTTTTTGTTGGCACGCTACTTTTCGTTATTGCCGAATAAATCCAGCGAAAAGCTGGGTAGCTCGGAGGCATCTTTTTTCGCTTCGGCCTCAAGCTCCAGTTCCGCATCACGTTGACGGAGTTGGCGCTCGACACGCGCTCGCTGCATGGCAATAGCGTCTGGGTGATGGCCTGCTTTCACGCTCCCGTCAGCATTGAGGCCTGCCGGCGGAATATTGCTCACGCGCCGTTCGCCGTCAGCGTCCACCCAGGTGTAGAACTCGGCGCTGACCAAACTGTTGACAGAGAATAAAAGCAAAAACACAACCAAGGTTTTCATCGACGCTCGGCTCCTAGGACGCATCATCTGGCCTATCTTTAAGCCTTAGGTTGAGGTTTTCAAGTTTGGCAAGTACCTCGTCACGTTCGGCTGCCGCTTTTGCCGATTCCGCCACCGCTTCAAAGCACATTGCCTCGGCCCGCTCAGCCCGCTGTAAGGCCTCGCTACGCTCGATACTTAGCGAAATTTCGCGTCGCGATGGTCCCCACCACCCACGCCACCAGGGCCGCTTTATTTCACCAACGGTAGCCAACTCCACGGCCACCGGTGAGCCATCGTGCGCCAGGAATACTTGCGCCTGGCGCAGTAGCTTTGCGCGCCAAGCTTCAATCTCAAGATCGTCGATAGAGTGCTCGGTGGCCAACAGTGCGATTAAGGTACTCGCCGCGTCGCGCCCCAAACTGGAATCAGAGAACTCGATCCCAGTGGCAAATTCCTCGACGTCTTTCTCGCTAGATCCGCTCACGCTTCAATCTCAGCCCCTGATAATTCTGATACCGGCTTTCAGCGGTAATAGCACCCATCTTATAACGATCGTTATCGAGGTATTTTTCCCCAACGTCCAGGACATCGTCGAGTTTGCAATTGAGCACCGCCTGACGAAAGTTTTTGATAAAAGCGCCATCGCGACCGATGAATTGATCGAAAAATGCGCGCTCCGCATCGGCCGCTGGGGAACCGGGTTGATCGAGTTTCCTGATCACGCCCAGTACCGCTTGCTCCAGTTGCTCTTCGTTGAGCGAACCGCGCAACCAATCCACTGCATTTAAGAAATCACTGAAAGTTTCCTTGCCTCGCGGGTCGCGATAGGAGAAAAACCGAAAGACGCTCGCATCTGCGTGGTAACCGGCACCCGAGCCGTAGGCGCCACCCTGCTCACGAATACGGGTGTGCAACATGCCGTCCTGCAGGTATTGCCCAAGTACGGTCAACGCGGGCACATCCGAATGCGCCTCCGGCACGGCGAGGTAGGCAAGCGCATTGAAGTTCACATCCGCCTGCGTTTCCCAAGCAGTTGACCCACCACTTCTACCGTCGAGGCTTAGGCCTTCCAAAGTAGCGCCGTGATGTTGATTGAGCGCGGGAATACGACTGAACGCACGATCAAGCACCGCATCGTCGCCGATCAACAATATTTCGCGCCGTGCATTGGCTAGCGCTGTTTTGATTTTCTCAAATACCGCGAAAACGCGCTGAGCATCACCACTGCTCGCGAGTGCCTGCAAACGCACTATCGATTCTGGACCCTCCCACAAATCCTCCAGGTAAGCGGCGGGTGTTAGACCTCGTATGGCCGTAGCGCAGGCCAAATAATGGCCACGATCGGTAATTGAAAGCTCTGCTTCGGCACGTGCTTGTTCCAGCAAGTCAGCCAGCCGGGCGGCTTCATCGAAACGCACCGTGTCTAATGCGCTGAACAAAGTGTCGACTAAACCATCGGTATGACGAGCCAGACCCTTGCCCCACAAAGCAAACCAACCGACAAGCTTATTGGCGTCGTTTAGATCTGCACGGACACTCGCATGCGCGCCAAAATAACCAAACTCCCCGCGTCTTCTCTGGGTCGCGAGATAATCTTCCGGGCCCGCCCCGAATTCGAACAGAAATTCACAAAACAGCGGCATCAAAGCCAGCTCGTCGTCTGTTAGATCAGGTAACTGGAACACTTGCTGGGCTCGCAACACACCATTGGAGCTACAGCGATAGAGATTCGCTGGAACAGCGCCGCAGCGGGCGACCTGGGCTTCGGGGATTGCGACCTCAGCAGGAACATCGGCGCGGCCAACCGCCGGCAGAATCGAAGCATCGTCGGCGCTGTTCTGACGCGCGCTGAGCTGCTTACAAATCGCGCGGATCTGAGCGCGTTGCTCGGCATCCAAATGCTCTTCGATTGCCGCCAGGCGACTGTGTTCTTGTTCTCGCTCACTAGCCGCGAGGCCCGGATCCGGCGTCATCACGACCCGCACGCGGTGAGGATTATCGATTAATAAGCGTTTGACCAGACTTTTGAGGTAGTTGGGATCCTCGCAACGCCGGCGCAACTGCTGGAGCGGTTCGTCGAGATCCAGAAATGCGAAGGGTGAGGCGCCATAAAGTGCTGGAGAAAGCACGCGTTGCATTAGCTGAAGTCCGTACGGATAGCTGCCGCTCACGTCACGTTGCGCTAATTCGAGGCGATCTAGCACGGCATTGATCGCGCTTGATTCGATGCCTTGTTCAACAACTTTCCCGAGCAACGAAAAAATCTCAGCCTCGAGATCTTCCCGCGCAGCCTGGGAGGCGCCCTCGACGCCGCAACAGAAGACCAGATCACGGGCCGAATCATCGATGCCGCATAACTCCGACGGCGCACCCGCCAGGCCGGTGGATTCTAGTAAATGCCGCAGCGGCGAGGCACTATTGTCCAATAAAGCGCCTTCCAGAACGTATGCATCCAGCCGGGCATCAAGATCTTCGCTCATCCCAACAAGCCACCCCCATACAATGTGGGTGGCGCGGTCCGTGCTTTGCTCGCTAGCGTAGCTCAACAAATATTCTTGGCTTTCTTTGAAAGGCGGTTGCGAGCTCGGCAGCGGACAATCTGCGCGACGTTCAAAACGTGATAATGCCCGTTGCTCGAATAATGCTTGATGCTCGGCGGCGTCGAACGAACCGTAGGTCATGAACAAGGCGTGCGCTGGGTGATAGTGATAGCGATGAAAGTCACATAATTGTTGGTGGGTTAAATCAGTGATTTCGCGCGGATCTCCACCGCTGTTGTGACGGTAGATTGTGTCTGGAAATAACGCCGCGTAGAGCCCCTGCCAAAGCTGAGCAATTGGCGAGCTCATTGCGCCTTTCATCTCGTTATAAACGACACCATGAAAGCTCAAAGCATCGTCATCATCAATTTCCAAGCGCCAGCCTTCTTGCGCAAAATCCAGGGGGTCAAGATTTGGGAAAAAAACCGCATCCAAGTAGACCGATAAAAGATTTTCGAAATCGCGGCGATTAGTAGTTGCAAAAGGGTAGGCCGTGGTATCGGTGCCGGTGAACGCGTTCATGAAGGTATTTAGAGAACGCCGCAGCATCATGAAAAAAGGATCTCTAACCGGATAACGTTCGCTTCCACATAAGGCAGTGTGTTCCAAAATGTGAGCGACTCCGGTCGAATCATTGGGTAGCGTTGGAAATGCCACCATGAAGGCATTATTCGGATCGGCGCTGGCCATATGTAAATGGCGGGCACCAGTGGCGCGATGCTCATAGAGCACCGCGTCAACGCCAAGCGCTGCAATTGCTCTGTGTTCGAGAGTTTCGAAACTCATGTTTTTCAGCTATTTCCGGTAACCAATTTTTCTAAGGTTCCGGGAAGCTCGGCTAAATTTTTGATCTCTCGGGTAGGCGGTTGGTATTCCTGCGGCCATGCCCGTGCCTCTCTATTGAGCCAAACCGAACGCACCGAGGCACGATGGGCCGCTTCCACATCGTGATAGGGGTGATCGCCAACATGAACGATTTCATCAACCTTGGCGGTGTAACGATCGAATATCGGTCCGAACATTCGGGGATCTGGTTTTTGCACGCCGGTTTCCGAGGGCGAAAAATAACTGTCAAAAAGGTGAGCGACGCCCGCTGTGTCCAAGTTGGCGTTGCCGTTAGTAACGGCAACCAGCGCGTACTTTCCTACCAGTTCATTAAGCACGCTTAAAGTTTCTTCGTACATATCGACTCGCGAGCGTTCGGTAATGAAATGAGCAACGGCGTCGTCGGCAAGGCCGGGATCTTGTTCTTGCTCAAGTAACAAGCTGCGCAATGTCTCCAAACGTGTGAGCGTAAAATCATGCGCAATATCGGGTCGCTTCATCCGAATGTTCATCGCCCGATCTCGCATTATTTGCGTATCGATTTTGGAAAAAGCCGGCACCCGATCACTCAACCACTCAAACATTGACGATTCCGCGCGGACGATGGCTGGCCCTGAATCCCAGAGGGTGTCATCGAGATCGAAGCAAACAATGCGAATCATGGACAAAAACAGTCCGTCTTAAAGGCTCAGTATAATGGGATCGTCAGAAATTCGGAGGCTAGATCATGCCATCTTTCGATGTGGTGTCTGCAGTCGATAAACACGAACTATCCAACGCGATTGATCAAGCGAATCGTGAGGTCGGAACAAGATTTGATCTAAAAGGCACAAATGCTCGGATTGATTATGAAAACGAGGTGCTTACGATCGTCGCAGACGCCGAATTTCAACTTAAACAGGTCGTCGATATCTTCAAATTAAAGTTGACCAAGCGGGGCGTA
Organism: Pseudomonadota bacterium; assembly: GCA_039030125.1. Taxonomy (GTDB): domain Bacteria; phylum Pseudomonadota; class Gammaproteobacteria; genus JBCCEV01. The sequence continues at coordinate 5,903 of JBCCEV010000024.1, forward strand.
GATATTGGTTGCCTAAAACCCGGAGAGATTCAGAAAGCGCTAAGCGAGACCCGGCAAAGGATAGAAATTCAAGAAGGTATCGGCAAAGATGCCGCGCGCCAGATGACAAAGCTCATTAAGGGCTCAAAACTCAAGGTCCAGGCTCAAGTGCAACAGGAGCAACTGCGGGTCACAGGCAAAAGCCGCGACGCTCTGCAAGACGCCATGGCATTATTGAAGAATGAAGATTTTGGGCTGCCCCTGCAATTCACGAACTTTCGCGACTAGGTTCCTTGTCGCAGTTAGCCGAGCATTTTTTTGACTGTCCTTATTGCGGTGAGCGGATTTCAATGCTGCTCGACCTTTCGATTGGCGCCCAAGAATATGTCGAAGACTGCGAAGTCTGTTGTCGGCCAATCAATATCAACTATCGCGCCACCGATAGGGCTGTGGAACACTTTGAATCGCACAGCAGCGACGAAACATAACGCTTGAATCATGGAGCCAACCGCATCGCTCGTAATTGTGGGTCTGCTCCTGGCGTTATGGAACTATTCCAGCCGCTTACGCGAAAAAGCTCACGCCTGTAGCTTAAGCGCCTGTCGGGAGATTGGTGTCCAGCGCTTGGATGACACCGCTTCGCTATCGCGCATCAGCGTACGCCGCAATGCGGAAAAATGGTGCCTGGAGTTCGTTTATCGATTCGAGTTCAGCAGCAATGGGGTCGACCGACATTTTGGTCATGTACGCATGCTATGCGCGCAAATTGACAGCATTCATATGGACCATCCAGACGGCGCGATCTTTCTTGATCCACCCTATTCGACAGGGTCTATTGGCAATTAACCCGCCCGCTTAGTTTCGGCGTAGAATCAGTCGCTACACAGGGCGACATCGATATATGGGAGACGACAAAGATTATTCGATACCGCGCATGATCTTGGAACTTCAGTCCGAGCATCGTGAGCTGGATCAGCTGGTCGCGGAACTTGACGAGTCGCCCGGATCGAACCAGCTCCAAATAAGAAGGCTTAAACGCCGGAAATTACAAATAAAAGATCAGATCACGCAGTTGAAAAGCAAGCTGATCCCGGATCTGAACGCCTAACAAACGCTACAAAAATATGATCGATGACGCATTAGAGGAGCGAATCTCGCTTCTTACCCCAGTCAATAAACTCTCACAATCGCGTCAAGCAACGCTGCTCGCCCAAGCCGATGTTCTTGAGCTTAAACGCAAGACTATTGTGTTTCGGGAAGGGGACAAAGACGACTACACCTTTTATTTGCTGGACGGCGAGCTCGACCTTACCGCCAATGACCAGCTTATAAAGTCTGTACTTGGAGGCGACGGCTCATCATTTCAACCGCTCGCCCAGCTCCAGCCTAGGCAGATGACGGCGACCGCGAAATCCAAAGTCCGGGTTCTGCGATTGAAGCGGCGCCTGATGGATCAGCTCCTTAGTCTGGACGAGGATTTACAAGAAGACGAACAGCCACAAATCGAGGTCGAGGAAGTCGACGCTCCGGCTGGCGACTGGATGATGCTGTTGCTGCAATCAGAGCTGTTCTCAAGGCTAAAACCGTCCCAGGTTCAACAATTACTCGATCAACTCGAGAGCGTTTCTTTCGAACAAGGTGAAACGGTAATCAAGCAGGGCGAGTTCGGAGATTACTACTACATCATCCAGTCTGGTGAACTCGAAGTTGTTCGCGCGGGAAGCAAAGGCAAGGAAGTGCGCTTAGCAACAATCGGCGTTGGTGATACGTTTGGAGAAGAGGCTTTGGTCTCCACAACTAAACGTAATGCTACGGTAAGGATGCTGACTGCTGGCGAACTTGCCCGCCTCAGTAAGGAAGCGTTTCTCGATCTGGTAAAGACACCGTTGCTCAGGGCAGTCGATCGCGACGCCGCCCAAGCGCTAGTCACGCAGGGAGCAAGGTGGCTAGACGTACGCTTTGCCGATGAGCATCAGCGCAACGGCCTCGATCACAGCATCAACATACCCATCAACGCGCTGCGGATGAAGTTTGAAGAATTAGACCAGAGCGAGCGCTACGTCGCCTATTGCGATACCGGTGGTCGGAGTTCCGCCGCCGCTTTCCTACTTGCTCAGAATGGTTTCGAAGCGTTTTATGTTAAGGACGGCGCGGTAGACGAAATGCAAGCCCAGGCATCGATTAGTGATCCGAACGCGATGGAGGAAACTTTTTCGGACCCGGTGATCGAAGCGAATGTCGTTGCCACTGAATTATCGGTTGAATTTGAGCAGGCTAGTATTCAGGTCGAGCGCGCGAAACAGCTCATGGCCGAGGCGGAAGCGGTAAAAGCACAAGCCAAAGAACTCGTCGCCCAACAGCTCGCCGAAGAACGCGCCAAGCATGAACAAGAGATGCGGGATATGGCCGAACGTCTCAAGGAGGCGGAGAAGGTCAAAGCGCATCTGAACGCTGAGAAGGATCAAGCCGTTTTAACCGCTGCCCAAACGCATGAAGCGTTGCTCGACAGGCTCAAGAAAACCGAGAAGACGGCCAACGAAAACCTTGAAAAAGAACGATCCAGGCTCGAGAAAACCTACCAGAAGCAAGCTGAAAAAATTGCTAACGATAAGGCGGCGCGTGAAGCATCTCTGCGCGACTCATTCACCAAGGAGCTTGAGGCAGAGCGACGCAAGTTCGAGTCCGCTTTCGCCAAGCGTACAGAGGAACTGGCGCAGGCCCGCAGCGAGCGACTGGATGCTTTGCGCGCTAGAAAGGCTGCTAAGGAAGAAAGCGATCGAATCGTCGAGAACCTCAAATCGCGCCAAGAACAGCTTGCCGAACTCAAACGCACACATGAAACCGAGCGCAATCGGCTGGTCATGCGCGCCCAAAAGCTTGAAGCAGAGACCGCCAAAGCGAACGAAGAAAAGCGTCAAGCGCTGGAAGCCCGCGACGATGCTCATCGTCGCGTTGACGAGGCGTCCCGCTTAGCCGCTCAATCCGCCAAGGAACCGGCCGAACTCTCGACGCTTGAAGACCAGGCGCGCGACGCGGACGATATCTTAGAGAAAGCCACCGAAGTAGCCGAAGCGGCGACAAACGCGCTGGAAGAAAACGACGTTGAACTTGAACGCGCCAAGGAGGAAATGAGCGAAATCAATTTGCAAATGCAGCAAGAGCTGGACGAGTGGGTCAACGAACAAGAGGCGATCCAAGAAACCACCGATCAGCGGGGCGCGCTGTTGCGGCAAAAAGAGATCATGGATCGAATCAAAGCCCGCGCGGCCGAGAGCGCACTGCAAACCGAAGAGCACAACAAATCTCTGTTGGATGAAATCGCCGGTCAGCTTGACGATTAAGCCATCAGTTACGCGGCGGCGCCCGACTCGTCACAAAGTTGATCCGATATAAAGCGATTAAGCACACGCTCGGAGGAAACGTCCATCTTTGCAAAGCGCACGCCGACGATAAAACGAGGCTCATCATCGACGGTGGTGATGTACATCAATTGACCCCGCACAATCATTCGACCGCCCTCGTCACCGAGGGGTAAAACAACAGCCGCATTAACAAACGGCGGGTTTGGTCCGAGCTTACCTCCGGTGGGATGAATACTGCGGGCGGCTTCAACATCGCAGCGTAATTGAAAGCCATCGGGCGACACGTTGATCAATATGGCTTCGGTTTTCGAGCCGTCATCGGTGCTCAACGATATTTTGGTGTTGATCGGGATCCGCGGATAGCGGCGCTGCTCATCAAGCTTTTCGACAAGCTGCCAGGCCAGGCCGTCTTTGTTCTGAAACTTCGACATTGGGCTTTACTCAAAATACTTTCCTCAAGTTTTGAGCATCGGCGCGATAAGTTTTGGAAACGGGTCACAAAACCATGCGGCGCAATCGTCGGAAAAGCCAATTACGTGGAATCGATCACAAACCGAGATGCCGCTGACGCAACTCGATGACGCGTGAGTGCGCGCGTGCCCGTTGCTCGGGACTAAGTTGCTCACGCACCATTTCGAGATTCTGCACAGCCACGTTAAGACCGCCATCGCGGGCCAGCACAAACCAGGCGAACGCCTCGACCAAGTCCGCGGTTACGCCCTCGCCCCGGAGATAAGCGGTACCCAAACTGTTCTGAGCTGCGCCCAGCCCGCCCTCGGCCGCGCTCCGCCACCAGCGCAGACATTCGTTCAAATCGCGCCGCACGCCCAAACCGCGACGATAAATGATCCCTAGGTTGTAGGCAGATTTGGCGACTCCCGCCTTAGCGGCAGTCAGCCAAAGCGTTCTCGCCTTATCAAAATCCCGCTTGCCGGTAGCACCGTGATACCAAGCCAAGCCCAGTTCATGGGTCGCTTTTAAGTCGCCCGCCGCCACCGCGCTCGAGAGTAGCGAAATTGCCTGCGCGGCTGATTGCTCATCGAGCGGGTTTCGCAGCAGCATTTGCGCAAGGTTGACCCGCGCCTTGTTGCTGCCCTGGCGCGCCGCCTCCTCATACCACTGGCGCGCTTTCGGCTTGTCGGCAACCGCCCCCCAACCCTTCTGGTAGGCAAGCCCCAAATAGAACTGGGCAGTAACCTCACCAGACTTAGCCGCGCGCAGAAATATGGGGAAAGCGAACCCATAATCCTTCTCTCGGAAAGCGGCGATTGCCTCGTCCAGCGTACTTTGGCCCCGCGCACCACCCGGGTTCGCCGCCAACAGTGTGCACAGAAACAGGGCCGAGAGGGATCGACAGGTGAATTTAAGGTCCGCCGCGCGCATGTTTTACAATGTAGCGTGAATTACAGAAATAGGCTCCATGATGGCCACCGATAAATTTTCCGGTACTGACTCTTATATCGCCACCGAAGACCTCATGATGGCAGTGAATGCCGCGATCACGCTACAGCGCCCCTTGTTGGTCAAAGGTGAGCCCGGTACGGGCAAAACGATGCTCGCCGAAGAAGTGGCGCAGTCGCTCGACCGCCCGCTGCTCCAATGGCACATAAAATCCACGACCAAAGCTGCCAAGGGCCTATACGAATACGATGCCGTGGCCCGTTTACGCGATTCTCAGCTAGGCGAGGAATCGGTAGGCGATATCTCGAACTACATCGTTAAGGGCAAACTCTGGGAAGCCTTTGAACAGGACGTCCAACCGGTCTTGCTCATCGATGAGATTGACAAGGCGGATATTGAATTTCCTAACGACCTTCTGCAGGAACTGGATCGCATGGAATTCTACGTCTACGAAACTAAGACAACGATTAAGGCGGTCCATCGTCCTATCATCATCATTACTAGCAATAATGAAAAAGAACTTCCCGACGCTTTCCTGCGGCGCTGCTTTTTCCATTACATCGCATTTCCAGACCGAGAAACCATGGAAAGCATCGTGAACGTGCATTTCCCCGATATTAAAAAGCGATTGCTCAACGAGGCACTTGAGTGCTTCTTCGAATTACGTGATTTGCCGGGCCTGAAGAAGAAGCCCTCAACATCAGAAGTTCTCGATTGGATAAAGCTCTTGGTGGCCGAGGATATCCCTCCCGAGGCATTGCGGGAGAAGGATTCGCAGAAAGCGATCCCGAAACTCTACGGCGCCCTGTTGAAGAACGAGCAAGACATGCACCTGTTCGAAAGACTGGTATTCATGTCCCGGCAGTCCAGTGCTAGTTGATCTCTTCTACAAGCTGAAAAAGGTTCAGATCCCGGTTTCGCTAACCGAGTATTTGACGCTGCTGCGGGCGATGGAAGCCGGTGTCGCGGGGGTGAGCGTTGACGATTTTTATTACCTGTCGCGCACGTCACTGGTAAAAGACGAGCGTTATTTCGATCGTTTCGACCAGGTTTTTGGCGAGCATTTTCGTGGTCAGCAGGTGATTTTCGAAGAGCTGTTCGGCGAAATTCCCATGGAATGGCTGCAGAAACAGAAGGAACTCAACCTGAGCGAGGAGGAAAAGGCTTTAATCGAGAGCCTCGGAGGCTGGGAAAAGCTCATGGAAACGCTGCGCGAGCGGTTAGAGGAACAAAAGAAAGAGCATCATGGCGGCAACAAAATGATCGGAACAGGCGGCACCTCGCCATTTGGCGCGCATGGCTATAACCCGGAAGGGATCCGCATGGGCCAGGAAGAAGGGAAGCACGGCCGCGCGGTTAAAGTTTGGGACCGTCGCGAATACAAAAATCTCGATGATGAGCTCGAACTGGGTACGCGGAACATCAAAATCGCGTTGCGTCAATTGCGGCGTTTCGCCCGTGAAGGAGCCGAGGAAGAACTTGATCTTGACGACACCATCAACGCGACAGCCAAAAAAGCAGGCCTGCTCGACATCAAGATGGTCCCGGAAAGGCACAACGCGACAAAATTATTGTTATTCCTAGATGTCGGCGGTTCGATGGACCCGTACGTCAAAGTCTGCGAGGAGCTTTTTTCGGCGACGCGCGCCGAATTCAAACATCTGGAGCATTTCTACTTCCACAATTTTGTCTACGAAACGGTGTGGCGCGATAACAAGATGCGGGCTAACGTGCGTCATCCGACGACCCAGATCATGCATAAATATGGGGCCGATCATAAAGTTGTGTTTGTCGGCGACGCGACAATGAGTCCCTACGAGATTATGTCGGTGGGGGGCAGCGTCGAGCACTGGAACGAAGAGCCTGGCGCAACTTGGATGGCGCGTTTGATGTCGATTTATCCATACGCGGTTTGGCTCAACCCCCAACCCGAAAACTACTGGGGACATATTCCGTCAATTGGCATGGTGAAAGAATTGATGTCGGATCGCATGTTTCCACTGACGCTCGACGGTCTCGAGCGGGCAATGAAGGCGCTTAAGAAAGCTCACTGATAACACCCTTAGTTCTGGGTCAGGCGTGAACCGTTGTTTCGTCGCTCCACCTCGCTGATAGTCATCACCTATCTGATTCTTCTGGGTATGGCGGTACCCTGGTACTGGCCTGCCCAGACCACGGCGCTGCTTGGGGGTGTACCGGTCTGGGTGGTGAGCGCCGTGGTATGTTCCTTCCTCGCCTCATGCTTCACTGCATTCCTACTAGCAAAACCGTGGCCGGCAGAACGCGAAGAATCGCCGCATGAGTAATCTGGCGCCACTCGGCCTGGGTGCTTGGCTTTTCATCGGTCTGTATCTCAGCTCGCTACTGGTGATCGGCGTCATCGCCAGACGCGCACGTCGTGAAGATACCCTCAACGACTTCTACCTCGCTGGTCACGGTTTCGGCTTCACGGTTCTATTCCTGACGCTGTTCGCAACGCAATACAGCGGCAATACTTTTTTTGCGTTCACTGGGGCCACCTATCGAACCGGATATTCCTGGATCCTTAGCCTGCATTTCATGACGACCGTGGTCGTTGGCTATCTGATCTTTGCGCCAAAACTCTACCAACTCAGCAAAGCTCGAAATTACTTAACGCCAACCGATTTCGTCACCGATCGATTTGGTCATCGAGGATTAAGCCTCTTGGTGACGATGGTAATGCTGGCGGTGTTGGCCAACTTTCTACTGGCTCAGTTGATGGCGATGGGCCGCGCCATGCAGGGGTTATCTGGCGACGGCGGGGGAATCGCCTACATCATCGGCGTTATTTTGCTTGCCGCTATTATGGTGATCTACGGCACCTTGGGAGGATTACGCGCGATCGCCTGGACCGACGCGATTCAAGGCGCAATCTTAGGCTCAGGCTTTATCGTCCTTGCAATTTTACTGTTGGATCGTTTTGGTCCAATTGAGCAGGCTACCGAAATTATCCGACAGCGTGACTACGCTGGGGATTCTCGCTACACCCTGGTTCCCGACGCTAACCGCACGCGTGAATGGTTTAGCTACATCATTGCGGTTGGATTCGGGATTTGTTTGTATCCACAAGCCATCCAGCGAATCTATGCCGCCAGGTCGGCGCGGGTTTTGCGAAAAAGTTTGGCGGTGATGGTTTTCATGCCGCTGCCGACGATGTTGATTAGCCTGCTCGCCGGGATCATGGCGCTCGCTTATTTGCCGGGTCTGCAAGGTGCATCCGCGGACCAGATTTTTGGGCGCGTGTTGCGTGAAATTCAAGTGCATTCAACCTTTGGTTACGGCTTGGTGGTACTCACCATGGCTGCCGTCCTAGCGGCGATGATGTCCACCGCAGATTCCGCGTTACTATCGATTTCTTCGATCTTCACCAAAGACCTCTACAAGCCGCTCAAGGGCAATGCCGTCAGTGAAGCAAAGCTGACGCGCATCGGGAAAATTTGCTCGTGGGCGGTGATTACCCTGCTTATCGTCTTGGCGATTTTGCTGCGCGAGAAATCGTCTCTCGTGGCGCTCATGGATCGTAAGATCGACCTCCTGATCCAATTGTTTCCTACATTCATGGTGGGAATACACTGGCGGCGCATGGCAGCAACGCCCGTGTTTGTCGGCCTGATAACAGGTGTTTCTTTAGCGCTGATCCTGGCGTTTGGCGATTTTAGTTTCGTCCATAAAGGCAAACTATGGGGTATTCACGCAGGCTTGGTCGCGCTGATCCCCAACCTCTTAATCGCGTTGGTCGGCTCTTCTTTGGCAGCGCCTGCGCGCACGGAGATGTCGTCCCTTGGAGACAGGTAGAAACTTAACGCCAGCGCTGGCGCGCCGAGATTGTGGCTGTTTCGTCAGAAAACACCGTGAAACCATGATGCAGTTGGCACTCCGGGGGTCCAAATTTGAGCTGGCGAGGATGTGGAACGGGGCTTGCTTCGTGGATTGGAAAATAGATTTCCACGGAGAAGAACACCATGGACAACGTAGAGGCGCTGTATCCCTTGCCCGAATCGGCGAGTTACCGGGGCTATCAAGATCTCGACGGTCAGTTCATACCTTTCGAGGCGGCAGATGAAGTTTTCGTCCGCGCTCAGGCATTGGGAGCGAGAGTCCTGTTGCGATTGGAACTCGATGACCAGCAGGCCCTTAAAGGTAAGTTCTACACCAACGATCGCAGTCTTTGTAGTTAGCTCACGCCCAACCCTCCAGCAGCGGCTGCCGCCAAATTTTACGCGGCGCGCGGCCTCTAGCAGCGCTTCTCAATGAAACGCGCTGCTTATCCCTTCTTAGCGATAGCCGCCCTGTTGGCAATTCTCTACGGCCGCACTTTTTACTTAGAAGGCGATAAGTGGTTTCCCCTGGAGCGTGGACGATGGTGGCTTTACGATGCAGAGCGCGTCGTGCTGGACGAACAAGAAAACTTTAGGGTCGTCGTCAATAACCTGGGCTCCTATCTTGACGGCTCAGTCAGGGTATTTCGTCAGCGCTGGCAAAACCGCCGGGATCTAGCGCTCACGATCGAGGACGGCCAAGTGCTGCGCCGAACAGGCTCGCAACTCTCAATTGTGGTCCCGAAACCTCAAGATCAAAATACTTGGCAGGTGTCCTCGCACTTGGGGCTGGTGGAAAGCAAAACCTTCGCCCGCCAAGACCGTTTGCGGATCAGGCGAATACCGATAACGCTGGAAAAGCGGATCGCCGAGCGTGCTGTCAATCTGTCCATGCCAACAGGCATATTCGAAAGTTGCCTGTTGATTGAGGGGATCGGGATCACGCATGTTCCGACCGACCGGGGAAACTCACGCACCGAGGTCACCGTAACAACTCAAGAGTGGTTTGCACCCGGGATCGGCCTTGTCCGCTATCGTCGCGATGAGACCGCCGATAGCCCCTTCCTCATCAGCGGGCGGGAAGTTTGGTCGCTGACTGAATTTGGGGGAGATTAGCGCAAGTATTGAATGCCGCCCGGCGATTTTCTACACTGCGCCCCCCGCGCCGGTCCTCAGGCACTGTAACTCCATGAATTACGAACAAATGACCGCCTGGGCAAATGATGGTTACAACCTCGCCCCCATTACCGTTAAAGCACTCGCTGATCTCGACACGCCCCTCAGTGTCTATTCCAAGCTCGCAAATAAGCCGTATTCATTTCTCTTTGAATCTGTTGAAGGCGGTGAGAAATGGGGGCGTTATTCAATTATCGGATTACCGTCTAGTCGCCGCATTGAAGTGCGCGCTAACCAAGTGCGCGTGTTTGATGGGTCTCGCGAAATTGAAAGTCAAAGCAGCGAGGACCCGCTCGACTTTGTAGCAAAATATCAAGCGCGATTTCGCGTCGCTCCACAACCGGATCTAGAACGCTTCAGCGGCGGTCTAGTGGGTTATTTCGGTTACGACACTGTTCGCTTCGTGGAACGAAGCTTGGCCGATAGCATGCCGCCCGATACTTTAGGACTCCCGGACATTGTTCTGATGCAATGCGATGACTTTGTTGTATTTGACAATCTAAGAGGGGAAATGTTGTTCGTCTCGTATGTCGATCCAAATTCACCAGAGGAAATCGCGACGGCGACACAGCGAATCGAACGCTCGATCGAGGAGGTGAACAAGCCCTATCGGCTGCCCCCACCGCCGCAAGACAGTAGCACTACGATCAAATTCAAATCCGAATTCGGCGAGACCGAATTTTTAGAGGCCGTCGAAAAAATCAAGCGCTACATCATCGACGGGGACGTAATGCAAGTGGTGCTGGCACAGCGCTTAAGTGCCAAACTTGAGGTCGAGCCGATCCACGTTTATCGCGCCTTGCGACACTTGAACCCATCACCATACATGTATTTTATTGACCTCGGTGATCACCAGGTTGTAGGTTCGTCGCCCGAGATTTTAGTCCGCGTTAACGACAGCGTCGTGACGACCCGTCCATTGGCGGGAACGCGTCATCGCGGCACCACGGTTGAAGAAGATCAACGGCTCGAAGAAGAATTACTGTCTGATCCCAAGGAGGTCGCAGAGCACTTAATGCTGATCGATCTAGGGCGCAACGACATCGGCAAAGTTGCAACCACCGGTACCGTTAAGGTTACTGAGCGGATGGCGGTCGAACGTTACTCTCACGTAATGCATATCTCCTCAACGGTGGAGGGGTCGCTTGATAAAAAACTCAGCACTTTGGACGCACTTCGATCGACCCTGCCGGTAGGAACCCTTTCTGGCGCACCAAAGGTACGAGCGATGCAAATCATCGACGAACTGGAACCGAGCAAACGAGGGGTCTATGGCGGCGCTATTGGCTACCTTTCCTGGAACGCCAACATGGACATGGCGATCGCGATCCGCACAGCGGTCATTCACGATGGGACACTTTATGTGCAAAGCGGTTGCGGGGTGGTTGCGGATTCGGTTGCTGAACTTGAATGGCAGGAAACCATCAATAAAGGCCGCGCTATATTTCAGGCACTAGAGATGACTCACGCGGGCCTTGCGCCCCGGGCAGGGTAGCGGACATGCACAATGCTTTCGAAAACTGCTTACGCGATCTTGAACGCGGCGCGCCAGCGTTCTCACTTAGAAATGGCAAAAAGGGGTTGGAGAAAGAGAATTTGCGCGTCACCGGCGATGGCCAAATCGCGCAGACTCCGCATCCACACGCCTGGGGCTCGGCGCTCACCCACCCGTATCTGACGACAGACTACTCCGAAGCACTGCCCGAGCAAATCACACCCCCGTTCGCCGAGCTCCAACAAACGGTTAACTTTCTCGATGACGTCCAAAAGTTCATGTATCAAACCCTGGGCGACAACGAACTCCTGTGGGCCGCCAGCATGCCCTGCGCGGTATCCGATGACGAAAGTATTCCTATCGCCCGCTACGGTGATTCCAATATCGGCCGCATGAAACATATTTATCGAGTCGGTCTCGATTACCGCTATGGCCGAAAAATGCAGGCCATCGCCGGCGTGCATTTCAACTACTCGGTGCCAGACTCGTTTTGGCAAGCTTGTATCGCTAACCAAGACCCCGTTTCCATTCGGCGTGCGAAAGACGATGCTTACTTTGCCTTGATCAGAAACTTTAAGCGTTGGGGCTGGATTGTTCCTTATCTGTTCGGCGCGTCGCCGGCGGTCTGCAAATCGTTTTTAGCGGGCCGTACAACACGCTACAAATCTCTTACCCGTGGCACTTACTTTTTGCCTCACGCGACTTCACTGCGTATGAGCGATATCGGTTACAAAAATAAGAGCCAATCGGCGTTGGCCATCTCCTACGACGACCTCGCCTCTTACGTTCACACGCTCAACCAGGCGATCCGCACCCCGTATCCCGAGTACGAAGTGATCGGAACTCGTGACGGCGAAAACTATCTGCAACTGAGCACCAATGTTCTCCAGATCGAGAACGAGTACTACAGCTTCATTCGACCAAAGCGCTCTGCTCTGCCTGGCGAGAGACCCACCACCGCATTGCTCGCCCGCGGCGTCGAGTATGTCGAGGTGCGCGCGCTTGATCTGAACATGCTCAGACCAGCCGGCGTCGATTTATCCCAGTTGCGCTTCATCGAGGCATTTTTGCTTTATTGCCTGTTAAGGCAGAGCCCACCACTTGGGGCAAATGAACTAAAAGAACTTGAGTACAATGAGTTGACCGTCGCCCTGCGAGGCCGGCAACAAGGCCTTGAACTCATGCATCGTGGCCGCCGTCGCAGCCTGCAACGTTGGGGCTTGGAGATAGCCGATGGCATGGCAAGTATCTGCGCGCATTTGGACGACGAAACGGGCAGTAATTGTTATACCGATTCGCTCCTTGAACAGCGCGCGGTATTCGAAGACCCGCAGCAGGCTCCCTCCGCCGATATCATTCGGCAGCTAGAGCAAACCGAGCTGCCCTTCCACAATTTTGCGATGCGCCTCTCGGAACAATATCGAGAGCATTATCTTAAGGAACCGCTGCCGGCAGCGGTACTGAGAGACTTTGAGGCGCTTGCCGAAAAATCTCTAGTCGAATTCGCTGGGTTGCAAGGCGCTGATGAAGTTAGCTTCGAACACTACCTGTCGGACTACCTCACCCAGAGCCCCTCGGCCGCCGATTCGGACTTCGTCATTTAACCGTGCGGAACTTCTGAGGTGTTCTAGAATCAAGGTAAGCTCAGATACTGGTTTTCGCGTAGAGGTAACGCGGATGAGACGCAGACAATTTATCAAGGGCCTAAGCGCAAGCCTGCCATTCGCGGGTTTTGTATTAGCAACAACATCCTCGGCACGCGCCGACGCCACCCAGTTACAACACCGCTGGCGGCAACTGCTACCGACTGACTTCGAAGTGGTGGCGGTCGATCCAAAGCTGTCAACGTCGCTCGACCAATGGCGCACTCAGCTACCAAGCGCGGCTTATGACGTCCTGTTCGAAGAAGACACCGAGCGGCCGGGGACGAGTCCTTTGAACCAAGAAAAACGGGCAGGCTTGTATCTATGTAGGGCGTGCGAGCTACCGCTGTTTACCTCTGAGATGAAATACGACAGCGGCACTGGCTGGCCTTCTTTCTTCACCCACATCCCCGGACATTTTGGCAAAAAGACCGACTTCAAGCTGATTTGGCCGCGCACCGAGTATCACTGCGCGAAATGCGGCGGTCATCAGGGCCACGTTTTCGACGATGGTCCGCCCCCCACCGGTGAGCGATGGTGTAATAACGGCGTAGCGCTGCGCTTCGTTCCCAAAGAGGCTTAAACGCAACTCTCAAGCGAATAGAGCGTTACGTTTGCGTCTTTCTTCACGAACAAACCGCCTCCGGCATTTATAAAGTGCTGGCGTAGGTGGTTTCGGTACCACGTGGTCTTTCGTTGAAAAACCGCGCCATCCGTTAGAGATTGGTCGCAGTTGTCCTGCCAATCTTCGGTCGTTAGCACACCGAAAAAAAGCGCTGACTTCGTAAGACCCGCGATCTTTTCGATGGCGGCCGCCGCAGCCTTGTTGTCCAGATATTGGACGACGTCATAGCAAATCACCACATCAAACGGATCGCGGTTTTCATAATCCTCAATGCGGCAGTGCTGCCATCCGAATCGATTAGCGGCGTATTCGCTCGCCTCGATCCCGGTAATCGATGAAGCAACAAAGGTTTTTGACAAAGCCTTGTGCAGAAGTCCTAAACCGCAGCCGATATCCAAAATCCTCGTAACCTCAACATCCAAGAGCTTTAGGTAAGCCCCGAGAAACTGCGCTAAATCCTCAAAATAGTGAGGTTCGGCGACGCGCGTGCGCGCATCAAGGTAGTAGCGCTGATAGTAGGATTCGTCAAATTGCGCGCGAACATTCATGTTCTTCCCGATCCTGGCCGACTTATGCGTAGGGGAAGGCAGACTTTTTTATTCATCGAATCTACTATTGGCAACGCCCACTGAGGTTTTAGGATAAACAAAAAATGAATATTCGCTACCTCCATAGATTTTTGGTTCTGCTGACGGCACTGTGTTGCATCGACGTTCAGGCGTTTCAACTTGGACAGCTTGAAACAATTTCCACAACCGATGAGGCATTCGTTGGGGAAATAACAACCTATGGCATGATCGATCAGCAGGCACCGAAGCTGACCGCGATCCCGGAGATCGGCGCGCGACGGGAGGTCGCCGAGTTTGTTCGCTCGCTCGAATTTGAAGTGATCGACGACGCGCAACCCCGCCTGAGAGTGACGTCACCTCGGGCACCTGGGTTTCTTCATTTCAGTTTTCGCCTCAAGGTGGAAACGAAAAGCTCTCGAACCTATCGTCGATATACCGCATTGCCGCTGCCGCCCCGCGCAAGACCGCGTAATGACACGCAGGTCTCTGCAGCGCAATCGACGGACATCCCTGCCCCCATGCTCGGTGAGCAATACGGCCCGGTTCGAGTTGGGGAAACCTTATGGCCAATCGCCCTGACGGTAAGCAAAAAATCGGGGGCGCCGATCGGCGCAGTCATTCAGCGCATCGTTCAAACCAATCCTGGCGCCTTCATCAAAGGCGACGCCAATCGCCTGATCGCTGGGCGTACCTTAATGATACCGAGCGCGTGGGGTGAAAAACCAATTGCAACGCGTTCCGCGGCGAACGGCCCCTCGCCGGGCCCGACAAGCCGCCTGCCCAAGCCATCAAGTGTTGACGACAAGCGCGCTGCCAAGCTCGGCCCAGATTGGCAGGCAAAACAAACCGCGATCGCCACTCGCATTGCCGAGGTCAGTGATAAGTTTGCCAAAATTAAAGCCGTCTACGCTGAGCGAGACCAGCAGCGCGCTGAGCAACGCTCCGCCCGTGAGCTCCGAGCTGAAACCACTGGCGAACCCAGCGCCCAGCAGGCAGCGAAAGTGGAGCGCCGAGAACCACTACCCACGCCGACGGCCATCAGCACGCAAGAAACACCTGCCGCCCTTGCGCCAGCGACCCAGCCGACGGTTGACAACAATGCGGCAAACGCGGCCGAGTCACCCCCCATAGTCAGCCAAGCACCGACCCGTTCCCCTGGGGTTTCGCTAACGCAACGCATCATGGTTGGGACGCTGCTGGTGATGCTAGCTCTCGCGCTTCTCGCCGGTCTTTCCTATCTGGCATTGCGCGCGCGAATGTCACGGCGGCACCGACAAGAAGCAATGGTCGAAGCGGACCTTCGTGCGACGATATCCGCCAAGGCCAAAAGTCGCTTGGAGCGCGAAACTGACATTCGCGCCAAGAGCAAAGGGCGGAGGGCGGCACCAACGAAGGCCACGGTGAAGACGACCGCCAAGGCTGCCGAGGATCCAGCTCGCGACAAGGAGGTTGAGATCTTCATCGCACATGGGCGCTACGTCGAAGCAAAACGCGTGTTGAACGAAGTCATTGCCAAAGCGCCGAACAACTATCTGGCGAAACTCAAACTGGCCGAAGTTCATTATCTCAATGATGAATCGACAGAGTTTGCCGCGCTCGCACGGGAACTCCATAGCGAGTACCGTTCAGAGTTAAGCGATGAACAGTGGCAGAAACTTACACGAATGGGCAAAGCAGTGGCGGCCGATCTACCTATTTTCTCGGGGCCCGCAGCTGTTGATGCAAAGTAAGCCTGGCGGGCTCACTTCGCTGTTAATAATCGCGATAACCGTGAGCGGCCTCGCCGCGTGCTCTCGTCCGTTAACGCCACTAGAGGTGACCGAAAGATTTTGGCGCGCGGTGATCAGCGATCAACCAGCCAAGTTGGAGCGCTACGTCCTGGACGATCAGCGGGACGCGGTGAGTATAGAGACGCTGTTAAACCTCAAAGATTTCGCGATTGGACGGGCGGTCATCGATGCCGAGACCGCTGCGATCAACGTGAAAATTATGATCGACGGCGACCCGCCGCTGACCTTGGACACAGTGACAAGCTTGCGGGTCGAACACGGGCAGTGGCGAGTCGATTACGAGACAACAATCGCGACAGTATCGCAGCAGAGTCAGATTGCGAAAGTCATCGAAGGGGTCGCCGAGATCGGAAGCAAACTGGAAGAGGGCCTGGGCGAATCGATGCAAGAACTCGCGAAGCTGCTACCTAGCATTCAGTCCGAGCTGGAAAAGCTTAAGCAAAAATTTATCGAGGGGTTGCCAGAACTCGAAAATCAATTGAAAGAATTTCGCGAGAAAATAGAAAAAGAAATCCCGCTTGCGCCGCCGGAGCGGCCCGAAGAACCTCCGCAGGAAACCATCGAAATCTAACCGCTATTGCGCGCCCTGAATCGTTGCGAGATCGGCCCGTGCCTCAGCGTGGCCTTGTTCCGCTGCCGCCCGGTACCATTTGATTGCCTCTTCCATGTCTTTCTCTACACCTCGACCTGACCGATACATGTAGCCAAGGCTGTACTGCGCCGACGGGTTGCCATTTTTCGCCGCTTCACGAAACCAACGCAGTGCGTTTTCGTTATCCTGAGCAACACCTTTGCCTACCCGATAGAGATAAGCGAGATTGTATTGAGCCGCTGGATAGCCCTGCTCTGCAGCCTGGCGAAAATACTCTGCAGCTTTTTCATCGTTCTGCGCGACGCCTTCACCCAACGCGTAGGACACACCCAAGCTGTACTGCGAAATAGCACTACCCTGATCCGCGGCGCGACGATACCAGAGCACCGCTTGTTCATCGTTTTGCGCGACTCCCTCGCCAAACGCATAAGCAACAGCGAGATTATATTGGGCGTCTTTATCACCCTGTGTTGCGGCTTTTTCATACCATTGAACAGCACGCGCCGGACTTCTCTCTACGCCTTCACCCTGGGCGTACATATAACCAATGTTTGCTTGCGCCTCGGCATTCCCGCGCTCGGCGAAAGCCTCAAAAATCACCGCTGCGCGATGGAAGTCGCCTTCAGCCAATGCAGCTTTCGCATCGGCTAGCGAGACCATCTCGACCTCCTCGACCGGCTCTGGGTCTGGAGCGGCTTCTGGAGCAAGCGCCTCAGTCACTGGGCTAGCAGCAGCATCGATGGTTTCTGCGTACGCCTCGGCAACTGGGGCAACTGGGGCAACCCCCGGATCACTTGCCGGCTGCGCTGGCACTTCGGGAGCACTCGTGGCCGGCTCTTTATCGTCTTCGACAGGGGCGAGGGTCGCCTCCGAAGCGTCGCCCTCATTTTCCATCGTTGTGCTCAAAGGCGCGGAAGCGGCAACCGCCGCAGTCGCAGCCTGGGGTTGCGGGGCTTCAGATCTTTCTTGCGCCGCGGTCTGTTCTTCAATCGTTGGTGTGACTTGCGCGACCGTAGCGCTCATCGCGGGCTCTGTGTTGTCTTCGACTCCTGCGGCGCGCGGCTCAGAAGAGGCGCCCTCATCGATCATCGCTTGCGCGACCGTGTCGCGAGCAGCAGGAGACAAGGTATCGATCTCAGGTTCCACAGCCGGCGCGGGATCTTCTTTGGCAATAGTTAACGGTGCTCTTTGTTGCGCAAGCGCCCCACCGGCAATGATTGTATGTTCCTCCACGCGCTGCCCGGGAACATCTGCCAGGGCCGGGGATTCGAAATCGTTATGTTCAACAATGGCGTATTCATATTCGACGCCGGGAGGCGGGGGCGCTGTCGGGGCAGCGGCTACCGCTGGCGCTATCGCGGGCGAAAGATCATCGGGTTTCGACGGTGACGCTGCGGTTTCAGCACCGTGGGAACGTGCTTCGCTCGCGGGCGCATCCACGTCCATTTCCGATGGTGGTAATGGGACTGGCGCGTTCGCTTGTTCAGTTTCCGCCAGGACCGCAACGGGATCTACCGTTGGGGGCATCGCTGATTCAACGCCCGCTGAAGGCTCAGCGAGCATCGGCTTTTCGATTTCTTTTTCTGACACGGACGCCGCTGCTGCCGTAACTTCGCCCGGCGGTGCAACAGCATTGGAACTCAACGGTGGCTGCAACTGCTCGGCCAGCTTCGCCGCCGTTCCCGCCTCGGCCGGTTGCGCCTCGTTATTTGGCGCGACGGTCATACGCGGCCTTGTAAGATCGGGTGCCTCCAAACCCTCGGCCGCGTAAATGCCCGCCAATCGTTCCTGTGCCTGTGGATGACCGCTCCTCGCCGCTTTGCGGAACATGGTAATGGCCATAGCTTCGTCAGGCTCTAAGTGATCCCCAATCAAAAATCGATTACCAAGATCGTACTGCGCAGCGGGGTGCCCGGCGTCGGCGGCGCTTTGCAATAGACCCATCGCGCTATTCGGATCTTGCTCGACCTGATGCCCGGCCAACATCAAGCGTGCCAGTTCGTACTGCGCTTGTGGATCTCCGGATCCCGCCATTTCTTGAAGAGCGTTGATGCCCTGTGGCTCATCTCGCGCAATTTGGCCGAGGGCCGTCGCCAAGGGAGTGGACGCCTCGAGCAGCGCTTGAGCCTCAGGATCGTCACCAGGGTCAACGGCGATCCCCGCTGCCTGGGCAAGCTTTATAGCCTGTGCTTCATCGCTATCTACGGTTGGGGGCTCGACGGGCGCGGCGTCCTCACTAGCCACCAACGATTTTGGCGCCACCGGGGTCTCCGTTGGCGCCGGGACGCTTTGCTCGGTTGTTGGTACCTCAGCAGAAACCGACGGGGTGGACGGTCGCGCGGCTTCCGCGGCGAGGGGTTCCGCGGCCATGACCTCCTCATCGGTAACCGTTACAAGCTGGGGTGGCGTGACCGGTTCGATTTCCTCGATATTCGGTTCGCTCAGTTCCTCGCTTGCGTTGATCTCAATCGCCGGCGGTTCGATTCCTGCGGAACGATATATTTCGTTCATGTTGCGCAGCGCCAATTCATGTCCCTGCTGCGCGGCTTGCCGATAGTAGGTCAGTGCCCAGGATTCGTCCGCCTGCACCCCTTCACCCAACAGAAACATGTTGCCCAAATTAAACTGAGCTTCGGCGCTGCCCGCTTGCGCAGCGCGACGATAAAGCTCCAACGCCGTTTCTGTATTTCGCTCCACCCCTTCGCCACGGTGATACAGCGATCCCAAGAGCGCCATCGCATCGCGGTCACCGACGGCGACCAGGGCTTCCAGATCAGCGATACCGTCTTGGTATTGTGCGGCCGCAATTTTGCTTTGAGCCGCAGCGAAATCAGCGGCGTTCGTAGCTGTAATGCCCAACGCGAAAACCGCAAAAACAATGGCAATGTGGGCAGTCACAAAGGCCCCCTTTGATTAATCTGAGTCACGTCCGCGCTCGCATGCGCGGTTACAACACGGCTCACCCGCGATCGATGGGTCGCACGGAGCCGTCGGCGAAAAATTTCGAACGATTAGTCAAATGGGCTATTGGTATTCTGCTTTACCAGTTTGATCGCGCCGTACACCTAATACGACGATGTTCTTACCGGCGGCACTGATATGGTTTTGATCTTCCATGTCTTTGACGACTTTGCCAACCATTTCTCGAGAACACCCGACCAAGCGAGCAAGCTCTTGGCGGGTCACGCGCACCTGCATGCCATCGGGATGGGTCATCGCGTCAGGTTGTTCGCAAAGATCCAACAAGGTTCGGGCGACGCGGCCATAAACGTCCATGAACGCCAAGTCGCCCAATTTTCTGTTGGTGTTGCGCAAGCGTCTTGCCAACTGTGACGTCATGGCCACAATCAGGTCGGGATAGAGGTCGGTTAGGCCTTTGAGTTTTCGATAACCGATCTGGGCAATCTCACAAGGCGCGCGCGCGCGGACCAGCGCCGTGCGGTGAGCGTCTTCATTGAATAATCCAAGCTCACCAAAAAACTCGCCAGGGTTTAGATAGGCTAAAACGATTTCGTGGCCTTTATCATCTTCAAGGAGAACCGTCACCGAACCGCTGATGATGTAATAAAGTTCATCGGCAATATCGCCTTGGCGAATAATCGCGGCCTTGGCCGGAAATTCGCGGCGATGACAGTGGGCGAGCAACCGCTCGACACATTCATCCACGTTTGCTTCCAAGATCGACATGCTACAGGTCCACCCACTGTCCGGTGGCGGGAACATATTCGAGGGTTCGGGTTTGCGTCGGACCGTCCAGCGCCAGTTGGAAACTTCGCTGCAATTTGCCGTCTTTCAACGAAACCGTGTCGTTGCCTTGGTAACCCTGACGCTGAGTCTCATTGAGCTTGGCGACTTCCAGCGGCGCAAGCAAAAACACTTCCCAACTGTAGACGTGAAACAAACTTTCCTGTTGCGCGCCGTTGGCGAAAACCACCACCACCTCGAACGCACCGTCGTTGGTGAGGTCACCGACGAAGGTAGCGCCAATCTCGCCCGCGAAATCTGCTTGCAACCGGGTCAGCGGTAAGCCGCCCTGTTCGACGACGATTTGGTAACTCCCCGCGTCCGGATTGTCGGGAGCAGAGACCGAAATCGTGAAATCTCCAAATTGATGCGGGTTGGCCACCGCCACGGCGGGCGCGATTGAAAGTACCGCAGTTAACCCCAACAACGGCCAAATTCGCGTTACATGCGCGACCATAATTGCTCCCTATAAGTGATTTCAATTGTACGTCTGTTGGCGAAAATATGTGTGACGACGTGCCACATCGTCGCGGGTCGCGATGCCCTAAATCGTTGATTTGAGCACCGACGCTGAAATATACTTAGCACTACTCACAGGAGAGTGCTAATAACAATCCTGAATTCCTTTTTTTTCAATGGGTTAGCAAGTATAAGGAGTTGAATAAATGAAACTACGGCCCCTGCACGATCGTGTGATCGTCAAACGCTGGGATGAGGAAAAGACCTCACCCGGCGGAATTGTCATTCCAGATTCAGCCACCGAAAAGCCTTCCAAAGGGGAAGTCGTCGCCATCGGTAACGGCAAAGTGCTAGATAACGGCGAAACACGCGGACTCGATGTGAAAGTCGGCGACAAAGTTCTATTCGGCAAGTACTCCGGTAACGAAGTAAAGGTCGATGGTGAAGACGTTTTAGTGATGCGTGAAGACGACATCATGGCGGTATTTGAGGGTTAAGGAGTAAAAAATGTCTGCAAAAGAAGTCCGATTTTCTGACGACGCGCGCCAACGTATGGCAGCCGGCGTCAATATTCTTGCTAACGCTGTTAAACAAACCTTGGGGCCTAAAGGCCGCAACGTGGTTCTCGAAAAAACATTCGGGGCACCGACTGTCACCAAAGACGGTGTGTCGGTTGCGAAAGAAATCGAACTTGAAGATAAGTTCGAAAACATGGGTGCGCAGATGGTGAAAGAGGTTGCATCGAAAACCTCTGACGTTGCCGGCGACGGCACCACCACCGCCACAGTTCTCGCCCAAGCAATCGTTCGCGAAGGCCTGAAATCTGTCGCGGCCGGCGTTAACCCGATGGATCTAAAACGCGGTATCGACCGCGCGGTCGGGGCTGCGGTTGAGTCACTGCAAGGCCTCTCAACGCCATGCACGGACACCAAAGCGATAGCGCAAGTTGGAACCATTTCTGCTAACTCCGATAGTGATATAGGCGACATCATCGCCAACGCAATGGACAAAGTTGGCAAGGAAGGTGTGATTACCGTTGAAGAAGGCTCCGGCCTCGAGAACGAACTCGACGTGGTCGAAGGCATGCAGTTCGATCGTGGTTACCTGTCCCCGTACTTCATCAACAACCAAGACTCGATGGGCGTTGATCTCGAAGAGCCACTGGTCCTCCTGCACGACAAGAAAATCTCCAACATCCGCGACTTACTGCCAGTGCTGGAAGGCGTGGCAAAATCCGGTAAACCGCTGCTTATCATTGCGGAAGATGTCGAAGGTGAAGCGCTCGCGACACTGGTCGTCAATACCATGCGCGGCATCGTTAAGGTCGCGGCCGTGAAGGCACCGGGGTTTGGTGATCGCCGTAAAGCGATGCTTGAAGACATTGCAATCCTAACTGGCGGCACGGTGATTTCCGAGGAAGTAGGTTTGAGCTTAGAGAAAGCTGGCCTTGATGATCTCGGTAGTGCTAAGAAGGTGCTTATCACCAAGGAAAACACCACGGTTATCGATGGTGCTGGTGACCAGAAGGCAATTGAAGGTCGCGTTCAAGCGATCCGTACGCAAATCGAAGAAACTTCTTCAGACTACGACCGCGAAAAACTCCACGAGCGCGTCGCGAAACTCGCCGGCGGCGTTGCCGTCATCAAAGTTGGCGCCGCAACTGAAGTGGAAATGAAAGAGAAGAAAGCACGTGTCGAAGATGCGCTGCATTCTACCCGCGCGGCGGTTGAAGAAGGTGTGGTTCCAGGCGGTGGCGTTGCTCTGCTCAGAGCTCAAGATGCGGCCAGTGGCGTTAACACTGACAACGAAGATCAAAAGATCGGTGTCAACATTCTGGTTCGCGCTTTAGAAGAACCCGTTCGCCAGATCGTTAGCAACGCAGGAGATGAACCCTCCGTCATTTGCGCCAAGGTCCTCGAGTCCAAAGGTAACGATGGCTACAACGCGCAAACCGGTGAGTTCGGCGACATGATCGCGATGGGGATCCTCGATCCCACGAAAGTAACTCGCTCAGCCTTGCAAAATGCAGCATCAGTCGCTTCTTTGATCCTCACCACCGAGGCGATGGTTGCTGACAAGCCTGCCGATGACGCAGCTGTTCCTGGCCCAGCCATGGGCGGCATGGATGGCATGGGCGGCATGGGCGGCATGGGCGGCATGATGTAAGTCATCGCCATCCCAGTCCGACACTCAGAAACCCCGCCCTCGGCGGGGTTTCTTTTTTCACGGTTCGAAGTTAGTCACCGACCTTCTTATGAAAATGCGGAAGGGAAGACTTGTCACCGGCCTTCATATAGCGTTTTTCCTTGTCGCCAGCGGTTACGTTTTCGTACACCCCATCGTCACGCTTCACCAACTTAGTAAATCCCTTTGACTTTAGCTCCGCATTGCCAACTTCTACAGCAATGGCCGGGGCGGAGATCATTTTCCTAACAGGGGTTTCAAAGTCGATCTCGCCAAGCGGATGGTTGGCCGCGAAGCACAGCTCCCCCCAATTTCGAATCACCACATCCATCGGATGATGAACCGTGATCACCTCGCCGGTCGCCTCACATTCATATTCATAAACAGGCATGTTCGTTAGATTGCCGGGCGCATCTGCGCGCTTCTACTTTGCTGCGCGCAAGGCGCCCACAGCGGAATAGGTTGCCACACAGTAAGGTACGCAGTAAGTCAGCATGATTTTGATGAAATCCGAGCTTACTAGCGAACCCGCTAAAATCCGATCACCATAGTTGATCGCAACCAGGACGGTGCCGACAACAATTGCAAGCTTGCTGGCTCTCGCGACAATGTCGCGCCGGATTGCGAATGTCCACCAGGACTCCATAAGCTAGCTCACTAATTTGTCAAAAATCCGGAACCCCGCTAGGTAAGTGCCGATAGCCGACCCTAGCGTGGAAAAAAAGAACACCAATAGCGTTCGCGCGACGCGATTTCGTCGCCAACCCTTGAAGCTGGTCGTGTCCGTTCGTAATGCCGAGAAATCACCAACCGTGGGCTTGCGCAAATAGCCTTCGACCATCGCTGTCACCACCCCCGCGCCAATTGTAGGATTAAGCGAAGTGAGGGGCGCTGCAAAAAAACCGCTTAATATCGTGATGGGATGTCCGCCTGCAATGATGACACCGAGCGCCGCCAAACCACCATTGATAAACACCCACTCGGCAACCAGAGATAAACCCAATTCTGGACTTCGCGAAAAACCGATCCCGAACCCCAAGAAGATTAGCGCGACGATTAACCACGGCAAAACTTTAGGCCATTTCGCCTTTGGCGGCGCACTCGCCAGTCTGATGATTTCCTCTTCAAGGTTTTCGACACCGTTGCGAAGATACTCAGCGATACCTTTCAAGTGCCCAGCACCAATTACCGCGAGCACATTACCGCTATGATGCTGACTCAACTCCAGCAATTTAGCCGCCATGAATTTGTCCCGCTCAGCGATCAAAGGCTCATAGATCGGCCCAGAGCTTTCGGCAAACTGTGCGAATGTGTTCTCTAGGAGATCGCCCTCTTTCAATTGCTCTATGTCGTCTTCCGAGATGGCCTCGTCCACCAATACCGAGCCGAAAAGACCCGAAAACAAGTACATCCGCCGCCACCACGGGACATTCCGGTAAATGCGTCGCAGGGTAACCCCGATATCACGATCGATGAGCTTAAGAGATAGATCCTGCTCGGCGGCGCCACTGATTGCGGCTTTCATCTCAGCGCCGGGCTCGATATCAAATTGCTCGGCAATGCGCTGTTGAAAAGCGCCCATAGCAAGCATGGCCATGATCATCGGTGCTTTGCCGGTGCGCAGAACTTCGATCAAGTCCATTCTCGCGACAGCGTCCGGATCGACCATTGCGCGGTGGCGATTGTTACAGAGTTCGACAGCCACGAGGTCATAATTGCCGCTGGCAATCTCGTTACTCACGGCCTCAGCACTGACCCTGGAAACATGCGCCGTACCGAGTAAGGTGACATGGGTATCACCAACAGCTACTTCAATCTTCGGTTGCTCCCGCACGGTTAACCCTCACCCCGCGGCGAAACCGCAAATTCGGGGGCGATCCAATTGCGCCCAAGGAGTAATTTCGCGCTCGAACGGCTGCGATCATTGAGATTCATTAGCACTCGCTTCGTTTTCCCCCGAAAGGTTACTGATAAATAAACGTGATAGCGCAATTCGCGGCAATCGGCTGTCCTGATCCCCCGCACCTGAACAACTTTACTGCGTGCCTGGACTTGCTCTCCAGCGCCATTGATCAATGTGAATTTGACGACTTTTCCCTTATCGCTGGGGCGCGGATCACCACGCCGACCCTCGATCACAATGTTTACGGCGTTAATTGACGAAATCGTCGCGCCGGTATCCAAACGTGCTGCGAAAGGCAGGCCAACATCTGTGACAACCACCGTCTCGATGGCGCCGAGGACCCGCCATTGCGCGGCGTACCAACCTCCGGCTAATCCGCCGACCAAGACGAGGGTCCCTAGCAACCCATGTGCTTTGGTAAGCCGCAAACGAAGACCTCAAGCCCAAACTGTGGTGTAGTTTACCTAAGGTCGAGATTTGCGTGATGGAATACCGAAAAATTAATCTCGAATTGGGAACCATTTTTACTGTCGCCATCAAAACTCTAACGTTGCGACAAACTTGGCAACGGCCAGCAAGCCGTGGGACCAGATTTTCGATAGGCTTCGAGCGCGGCCTGGCCAAATGGGGAACATCAGAATGAAATTTTTTGGGGAAGACATCGATCCACAGCGCCGGGACCTACTAATAGCCCTGCTAGCGAGCGGCGCATTTATACCCACCATGTCAGCGGCTGCACTGCTTGGGAACGTTCCCAAACCATTGCGCGGGCGCTCGATCTACCTGCTAAACGGCGAGGTCAAAGTCGATGGCGCGGCGGCCGACATCTCAACACCGATCACCAGTGGTTCACTGGTGGAAACCGGCCCCTCATCGAAAGTCATTTTCGTGGTCGACAAAGACGCTTTCATATTGCGGGATAATAGCCGAGTTCAGCTCACCCCACCGGTCGACGACGGCGTGGTGGTGGAGACACTTCGCCTTTTCACCGGCAAGCTACTATCGGTATTCGGTAAACGACGCCATCGTCTCAGAACCAGCACAGCAACCATCGGAATTCGTGGGACCGGACTCTACGCGGAGGCGGATCAAGAAAAAAGTTACATCTGCACCTGTTATGGCGTGGTCGATATTGCCTCGGCGAATGATCCAAGCCAGACACAGACCGTCGAATCGACCCACCATGACAAACCTGTTTATGTTCTCGCAACAGGTGCGAACGCTATCAAAAAAGCGCCGTTTATTAACCATACGGACGATGAGCTTGCGCTTATTGAAACCTTAGTTGGGCGCGAAACGCCGTTTCCTATCGACCCAGGCGAAGCGCGCGGGCGCTCCCGCTCCTACTAAACCCGCCAGCGACCTCTTGTTCAGCCTTCATTCACCTGCGCCGGGCTAATGTCCTCGTAGGCTCAAACCATGTTTTGGAGGTGCACAGATGAAGGTTGTCGCTTTAGCTTGTGGCGTATTGTTTTGCGCCGCTTTTTCTAACCTCGTCGGCGCATGCCCCTACGGCGCGCCGGGACACCAGCACTATTACGGCGGCCCTCAGGTCATCAGCCCGCACAAGATCTACCGAGGCCATCAACGTAAATTCTCGCAGCGCCGTTATATTCAACGGCATCAGTACTATCCCCGCCACCATTATTCGATTCGTCCGTGGTTCTCGAATCCAAGGTTTGGCTATCGCTGGTGATCCCGGACAATGCACCCGCATTGTCATTCGCTTAAAATCGATGCGCCTCTACCGGGCACATCATCATGGTCAACGCATTAAATGATCAACAGCGCGAAGCCGTGCGCTATGTTGACGGACCGCTGCTGGTCCTGGCTGGCGCTGGGAGCGGTAAGACCTCTGTGATCACGCAGAAAATTGTGCGCCTGATCGACAAACATGAAGTCCCCGCCGAAAACGTCGTCGCCGTTACCTTTACCAATAAAGCCGCACGGGAGATGCGTGAGCGCGTAAAGAAGTTACGCGCTCGTACCAGGTCTCCTGAGCCGTGGATTTCCACTTTTCACACTTTGGGCTTGCGGATCCTGGCCGAGGAATTTGCTGAACTTGGCTATCGTCAGGGATATTCTATTTTCGACGCCAACGACACCCTGAACTTGATCGTTGATTTGATGC
The DNA here is from genome assembly GCA_039030125.1 of Pseudomonadota bacterium. Taxonomy (GTDB): domain Bacteria; phylum Pseudomonadota; class Gammaproteobacteria; genus JBCCEV01. Next base: position 32,795 of record JBCCEV010000024.1, read on the forward strand.
GCCGGGAACGCGGCGCCGACCTTAAACCGCAGATGATACAAGGTGTGATTTCACGGTGGAAAAATAATCTTTGGGAGCCCAGCCATGGGGCCCCGCTAGAACTTCGGAGAGCAAAATGGAGGGCAGATTCGGAATCAGGGACCCTGAAAA
>JBCCEV010000025.1:0-32542 GCA_039030125.1 Pseudomonadota bacterium
CTCCGACCGGGCAGGTCGGAATACCGGTAATGTTCTTACCACAAGCAGTTGCACGGCTGTCTTTGCGGTCGGTTTTGTCCTTTCCAGACGCTTTGTCTTTCCTGGGCCTAGAGCAGAGGGCACCCCTCTAATTATTTCTGTAAAATTAAACCCTCTGTCTCTCTCTCTCTCTCTCTCTCTCTTTCTCTCTCTCTCTCACTCCTGCAATCACCTTTGGCCTATGAGTTTTGCATTTCAAAACGGTTTGTTATTGCTTTTTTTTCTTGCTTTACTTACTTGAAGATGTGCTGGCAGGTTTCTTGGTGAGGAATCATGCAATGCATGTTCCTATCAGTCTTTGTATAAACCGGTGTCACGGGAGGATGTGCACTTGGAGCTGGCCCGCTCAAATTCAGAAACCGGCCCGGAACCTGGTGAGACAGAGATAGGAATTAAAACCCGCCGCGCGTATGTTCGCGCGCGCGGCCGCAATCAAGCGGACTACATTTATTCCATCGATGATCATGACATCAGCTTCGGTGTTGGCCCGGCGGGTACCGGCAAAACTTATCTGGCCGTCGCCAGCGCCGTGGCAGCGCTTGAGAGCGAAAGCGTGCGCAGATTGTGTTTGGTACGGCCAGCCGTAGAGGCTGGCGAGCGCCTCGGGTTTCTACCCGGAGATATGGCGCAAAAGGTCGATCCTTATTTGCGGCCCTTGTATGACGCGCTCTACGAAATGCTCGGTTTCGAGCGGGTCGCGAAACTAATTGAGCGTAACGTCATTGAAGTTGCGCCGTTGGCTTTCATGCGCGGGCGGACGCTCAATGAATCGTTTGTCATTCTGGACGAGGCGCAGAACACGACCCCGGAGCAGATGAAGATGTTCTTAACCCGGATCGGATTTGGGTCAAAGGCAGTCGTCACGGGCGATGTCACGCAGATTGATTTACCCAAGGGACAAGCATCCGGACTCAAGCACGCGCTAAAAGTGCTCGAGGGGACCTCAGGGCTAGGCTTCACTTTTTTTACGTCGCGTGATGTAGTGCGCCACCGACTGGTGGGGCGCATTCTCGATGCCTATGCGCGTCATGAGCCCGGGGACCGAGACGCGTCACCCTAAGCTCAGCTTCATGAATGAGCGCGCCAATTTTGCCGTCACGCTGCAAGTTCCAAGACCGCACGCCGGGGTACCAGAGGCGGCCACGATAGCAAGATGGATCAACGTATTGCCGGTGGACGGGAGCACCAACTACGAACTTACCGTGCGCGTTGTCGACGTCGATGAAGGCCGTGCATTGAACAAGAAATGGCGAGGGGTCGATAAACCAACGAATGTGCTATCGTTTCCTCTAACGGATGAATTTCTACCGCATTATCTTGGTGACATCGTCGTCTGCGCCCCGCTTGTCGAGAATGAGGCGCGCGCGCAAGGTAAGGCTGTAGAAGCTCATTGGGCACATCTAATTGTGCATGGCGTGTTGCACCTACTGGGTTACGGGCACGACGAGGCGGAAGGTGCGAAAAACATGGAGGCAGTAGAAAGGGAGGTGTTAGCTGAGTTCGGCTTTCCCGATCCTTATCTGGTTCTAAACACTTAATGAACGACGGTCATTCGACCAAGCCCCGGGTCAGCAAAGGTACCTTGCGCCGGCTCCTGGGGCGTCTAAAGCGCAACTTCGATCAACGGTTACGGCTCGTTGAAACCCTTCACGACGCCGAAGCGAAGCATGTCATTGATTCCGATACGCTGGCCATGATGGAAGGGGCGTTGCTGGTTTCTGAGAATCAAGTCCGCGACATTATGTTGCCGCGCTCGGAGGTCACTTTCATTAATGAAACGGCGACCCCCGAAGAATTCCTTCCCGAGGTCATCGAATCAGGGCACTCGAGATTCCCGGTATTTGACGACAAGCGAGAACGTGTGATCGGGATTCTCTTGGCTAAAGACCTTTTGCCGCTGCTGGCCAGTGACAACGAAGCTTTCGACTTACACGACAAGCTTAGGCCGGCGGTTTTCGTACCCGAAAGCAAGCGCCTAAATATTTTGCTTCGTGAATTCAAGGCGAGCCGCAACCACTTAGCTATTGTGGCCGATGAATATGGCGAGGTTGCCGGGATCATTAGTATCGAGGACGTTATCGAGCAGATCGTTGGCGATATCGACGACGAACATGACGAAGCCGACGATGAGATGATCCGTCGCCACCGCGGGGACCGCTACACGGTAAAAGCCATCACGCCAATCGACGACTTTAACGAGTTCTTTAGTGTTGAACTCGAAGCGGGCGAGTTTGAGACTATTGGAGGATTGGTGATCGGCGAACTCGGTCACGTTCCGGCACGAGGCGAGGAACTAGAGCTTGGCGACTTTCACCTAAAGGTCTTGCGCGCCGATCGACGACGGATTCGACTGCTGCGCGTGATACCGTCTGCGTCACCAGAACAAAACGCGCAAACTTAGGTCCGATAGACGTCGGCATTAGCCAATGCGACGCATTTTCATATCAACCAGTCTCGGGCTGTCACTCCCTCTCGCGTTCGCTCCATACCAATTCCACTGGATCGCGCCGCTCGCCCTCGCGCTTTTCTTTGCTTGCTTAAAGGGCTTATCCCCCAGGCGCGCGGCTTTGAATGGCTGGTGTTTCGGCTTGGGGTTTTTTGGCTACGGCGTGTGGTGGATTCAAGTGAGCGTGCACCAATTCGGTGTTCCGTATTACTGGTTTTCGGTGCCAGTCACTACCTTGTTTGTGATGTTCATGGCGTCTTACCCCGCGCTAGCTTCGGCTCTCACCCGTTGGTTACCGTGTTCGAGCGAAACGGCGCGCTTATGTCTTTTGGCACCGCTGCTTTGGCTATTAAGCGAATGGTTGCGGGGCTGGTTTCTTACCGGCTTTCCCTGGCTAACCTTAGGCTACAGTCAAACGGACGGGCCGCTTGCCGCCTATGCGCCGCTCATTGGGGTCAATGGCTGTTCACTCGTGATCGCGTTTTTAGCCGCAGCACTGTTGTATCTCGTGCTTGCGCGCGGATGGCGGTCACGAGCGGTCGTGGTCGCATGTGTGCTGCTAGCCGTCCTCGGTGCGAAGCCACTCGAAGCCCTTAGATTTACGAGCCCATCCGGGCCTGCGGTGCGCGTAACCATGGTTCAAGGTGCCGTTGCGCAGGCGATAAAATGGGATTTTGATCAACGTCAACCGTCGATCGAACTTTATGAATCGTTGTCTGAAGACGCCTGGGGCGGTGACCTGCTGTTATGGCCGGAAACCGCGATCCCAGCGTTTCCCCATGAGGTTCCTGAACTTATCAACCGACTTCATGAGCGCTCGCTGGCAACGCAAACCGAAATGCTGGTGGGCGTGCCTACCGTCGATCCGGATACTCGTGAGTATTACAACAGTGTCCTTAATTTTGGGCCCAGTCCTGGCCGCTATGACAAAGTCCATCTCGTGCCGTTTGGAGAGTTTTTTCCATTTCAATCGTTGATGAAACAACTCTCTTTGTTATTGTCCATTCCGATGTCAGATTTTACGGCCGGTGAGCGTGATCAGCGCAAGATTGAGATCAACGGGCATCTTGCCGGGATTAGTATTTGTTACGAAGACGCTTATCCCAGTGAAACACTCGCAAGTCTTCCGGCTGCTGCGGTGTTGGTGAACGTGAGCAACGATGCGTGGTTTGGCGACTCTATCGCCCCGCATCAGCATTTACAGATCGCGCGAATGCGTGCTCTGGAAGGTGGGCGATACCTATTGCGTGCAACGAACACTGGCATATCGGCGATTATTAACGACCGTGGCGCAGTTGTTGCGCGTTCTCCGCAATTCGTGCCTCATGCCCTGGAGGGCGAATATCTACCGCTTAGCGGCGCGACCCCGTTTGTGCGCCATCGGGGCTGGCCAATCCTGGGGTTCGAAGCATTGCTCCTGGTCGTGCTCATTGGCTACGCCCGGTCGTTTCCCCCGGGAGACCCACCAAAGTATTAACTCGCTGTTCGTCCACCCAACTTTTCAAGCGCAACGACCAAGACAAACCCAATGATCATAAGCGCCCCAGGCGCTAACAAATCAAAGCCGAAATCGGGAAGTGCGGGTGTACTGCTTACCATTTTCGATTTGCCGCGAATGATTTCAAAATGACGCTCCTGAAACGGCCAGATCACCCACAGCGAGGCCAGCAAAACGCCGGCGATTGCAAGCATTGCGAGACGATGATAACTGCGCATGAGCATTGACAGGAGGCGAGAGAAAGTGAACAGACCAAACGCTGCGCCAATCGCGAACGGCAAGATGATCGCCAGATCAAAATCGCTGATCCCTTGCAGCACATCGGCGTACTTACCCAAAATCAAAAGCACAAAGGAACCCGAGATACCTGGTACTACCATCGCGCAAATCGCAAGCATTCCCGACAGCGCGATGAACCAACTAGCATCAGGCGAATCGACCGGGATCAAGGTCACGACAAAAAAACCTAAGCAAGCCCCACCTAGAAAAGCAGCCACGTCCCGTGCACCGATACCTTTGATCGTACGAAGTAGCGTTTGACACGATCCGGCGATAAGCCCGAAAAAAAGCGCGTAGATGAGCTCCGGTTGAGAGACGATCAGTTTGGGTAGCGGGATCACCTTGGTAAAAAAAATAATCGCGGCAAATATGCCGGTGACCAGTGGAATAAGGAAAGCGAAGTGAGGCCGAGCGAGCGCGGCCCTAAAGCGAAAGCGCAAGAGGTCGGCGAAAAACCGAACGTCAAAAGAGCGGATGGCATCGATGAACTGTTGATAGATACCCAGAATGAAAGCCACTGTCGCTCCGGATACTCCCGGCACTACATCAGCGGAGCCCATGCAGAACCCGCGCACGAGGAGGCCAACAAAATGTTTAAGCTGTCTCAAGAGTTCGATTTGCCAGTTTCGTAGCGGTGAACGCAGTCCACTAAGGTTTTAACATTTTCGGGTGGTACGTTTGGTGTGATCCCATGACCGAGGTTGAAGATGTGTCCGGCCCCGCCACCGTAGCTTTGCAAAACCCTCTGCGTTTCGCGCTCGATGGTTGCCGAGTCGGTAAGCATGATGGCCGGATCGAGGTTGCCCTGCAGAGCGACCCGGCCATCGACCAAACGCCGTGCGACACCCAGTTCGATGGTCCAATCGAGGCCGAGTGCGGATGGTCCGATTTTGACTTGTTCAGCAATCGAGTGATTCGCGCCTTTACAAAAAACGATGTTTGGAACCGCGTCACTTAGGTCGTCGATGATTTGCGCAAGATATTGCAGGGAGAATTCCTTGTAGGCATCAGGCGACAACACGCCAGCCCAACTGTCGAAGATCATCACCGCATCGACCCCGGCATCGACCTGCGCGTTTAAATAGTCGCTTACGGCGCTGGCCAGCAGGCTCAGCAGTTGATGCGCGGCCTCAGGCGATTGATAGGCCAGCGCTTTGATCTTGGTAAAATCGCGGCTACTGCCACCTTCGACCATATAGGTCGCTAGCGTCCAGGGACTGCCAGCGAATCCAATTAGCGGTAGCTTGTCGGCGAGTTCACTTTTTATTTGTCGAATAGCCGCCATGACGTAGCCGGTATCGCGCAAGGGATCGGGACGTTCGAGCCCGGCGATGTCGCCGCTCTTCACGGGGTGGTTGAATTGCGGACCTATGCCCTCGTCGAGCCGCAACCCAAGGCCCATTGCGTCGGGAATAGTGAGGATGTCTGAGAATAGGATCGCGGCATCGAGGTCGAAGCGTGCCAACGGTTGCAGGGTCACTTCCAGCGCGAGTTCGGGAGTCTTGCACAAGGTCAGGAAGTCGCCGGCTTTGGCGCGCGTTTCCCGGTATTCGGGTAAATACCGTCCCGCCTGACGCATCAACCAAATAGGTGTGCGATCGACAGCTTGCCGCTTGAGAGCCCGCAGTAAGCGGTCGTTCACGAAACCTTAGGGCGCTGACCCGTTAGTCAACGGGTGCTGGTAGTTCGGAGAAACCCATCAGCGACTCGTCGATGCTGCGTGCCGCAGAGCGCCCTTCGGCAATCGCCCAAACGATCAAGGATTGGCCGTGCTGCATATCGCCAGCGGTATAAACCCCGGGCACGGAGGTTTGCCATTGCGCATCTCGCTTTACATTACCGCGCTCAGTAAGTTCGACGCCAAGCTGGGCAAGCATGCCCCCGGTTTCGGGACCGACAAACCCCATCGCCAGTAACGCTAAGTCGCAAGGCACCTGATATTCCGATCCGGGTACCTCTTGAAATTGCATGCGCCCCTCGACGTTAGCCAATTCCACCTCGACTAATTCAAGACTGCGCACGTGTCCGGCGTCGTCGCCGATGAAGCGCTTTGTCGAAACAGAGTAGACGCGCTCACCACCCTCTTTGTGTGCTGACGCAGTGCGATAAATCCGCGGCCATTCCGGCCACGGGTTATCGTGTGCCCGCGACTCCGGCGGTTTGGGCATGATCTCCAGGTTGCGAACCGATGCCGCGCCGTGACGGTGGGAGGTTCCCAAGCAGTCCGCCCCGGTATCCCCGCCGCCGATGATGATCACATGTTTGCCAAGGGCGGAAATAAACTCCGGGACGTCGTCGCCTTCACAGCGACGGTTTTGCAACGGCAAAAAATCCATTGCGAAATGAACGCCCTCAAGGTCGCGACCCGGGACCGGCAAATCCCGTGGGGCGGTAGCACCACCGGCTAATAACAAGGCGTCGTAATCTTCGCGAAGTTGATTAACATCGACGTTAACACCGACGTTCGCGTTGGTTCTGAATTGAACGCCCTCGGCTTGCATCTGTTCAAGACGCCGGTCGAGCACGCGCTTCTCCATCTTAAATTCAGGTATCCCGTAGCGCAGCAAGCCACCGATGCGATCGTCGCGCTCAAAAACGGTAACAGCATGTCCCGCGCGACGCAGTTGCTGGGCCGCAGCAAGCCCGGCCGGCCCGGAGCCGATAACGGCGATCGTTTTTCCGGTTTCATGCTCCGGGGGGCGCGGTATGACCCAGCCTTCGTCAAATGCCCGATCTATGATTGCCAGCTCAACGGCTTTGATCGTCACTGCATCGTCATTGATACCCAGTACGCACGAGCCTTCACAGGGAGCCGGGCACAAAGTGCCGGTGAACTCCGGGAAGTTATTGGTCGCGTGAAGTCGTGCGATCGCTTCGTCCCACCGATCCCTAAAAACCAGATCATTCCAATCCGGGATCAAATTTCCCAGTGGACATCCTTGATGACAAAAAGGGATCCCACAATCCATGCAGCGAGCCGCTTGGGTGTTCAGTTGTGCGGTGGGGTAGGACGTCATGACCTGACGCCAATCCCCCAATCTTTCGTTCACCGGACGGTACGGTTGCTCGTCGCGGCCGGCTTCGAGAAATCCGGTTACCTTACCCATGCGCGGCCTCCATGACAGCCTCTTCCTCGGACAGACCGCTCTTGCGAGCCCGGTCTATCGCGTCAAGGACGCGTTTGTAATCCCGCGGCATGACCTTCACAAATTGATCGCGACATTGTGACCAGTTATCGAGGATCTTGGTGGCCACGGTACTGCCGGTATAGCTGACATGTTTTTTCAATAATTCGGTCACGGTTTCGTCGTCAGAATCGGTGGCGATAGATTCCAAAGCGACTAATTCGAGGTTACAACGCGCCGGAAAACGACCGTGAGGATCCCAGATGTAGGCGATCCCACCCGACATGCCCGCTGCAAAATTACGCCCGGTTTCCCCTATGATCACCACTCGCCCGCCGGTCATGTATTCGCAGCCGTGATCGCCGATCCCCTCAACAACGGTATCCGCGCCACTATTCCTTACGCAAAAGCGCTCGCCGGCCAGTCCGCGAAAGAACGCTTCGCCTTCGGTGGCGCCATATAAAACAACGTTGCCGATAAGCACGTTATCTTCCGGCCTAAACGGCGCATGACGCGGCGGATAGATTGCGACCTTGCCGCCGGATAATCCCTTCCCCACGTAATCGTTGGCATCGCCTTCCAGGGTCATCGTTACCCCTTTGGGGACGAAGGCGGCGAAGCTCTGACCCGCCGAACCATTGAAATGCAGTTTGATCGTATCCGGCGCTAGGCCCTCGCCACCATAGCGTTTGGTGATCTCGTGACCCAGTATCGTGCCAACCGTCCGGTTGATGTTTTTGATCGGGATGATCGCTTCAACAGGCTCGCGCCGTTCCAGGGCACCTTGGCACAGCGGCAAGATGGTTGTGTGGTCGAGAGACTTTTCAAGGCCGTGATCTTGTTCCTGCACGCAGCGTGTCGCAACATCATCGTCGACCTGGGGTTGATAAAGAATTTGCGAGAAATCCAGTCCCGAGGCTTTCCAGTGATCGACCGCTTGCTCAACATCGAGTTTGTCAACGCGTCCGATCATCTCGTCGATCTTGCGAAATCCGAGTTCGGCCATGTACTCGCGGATCTCCTGGGCAACAAAGCGAAAAAAGTTTTCAACGAATTCGGGCTGGCCAGAGAATTTAGCCCGCAGAATCGGATCTTGGGTTGCCACCCCGACCGGACAGGTATTGAGATGGCAAACGCGCATCATGATGCAGCCCATGACCACCAAGGGCGCGGTTGAGAACCCGAACTCTTCGGCGCCCAGCAATGCGGCGACCACACAATCGCGACCTGTCTTTAGCTGACCATCAACTTGAACAACGATCCGGTCACGCAGCCGATTTTCGACCAGCACCTGCTGTGCCTCGGCTAGGCCGAGTTCCCACGGTACGCCCGCATGTTTGAGCGAGGTTACCGGCGATGCCCCAGTGCCGCCATCGTAGCCGGAAATTAGGACCACATCGGAGTGCGCTTTGGCGACCCCAGCGGCGACGGTCCCAACCCCGATTTCGGCTACTAATTTCACATGCACGCGTGCGCTGGGATTTGAATTCTTGAGGTCGTGGATCAGTTGCGCCAAGTCCTCAATTGAGTAGATATCATGGTGTGGTGGCGGCGATATCAACCCAACACCGGGCGTGGAATGGCGCACCTTCGCTATCCATGTATTAACTTTGTGGCCTGGTAGCTGCCCACCCTCGCCAGGTTTTGCGCCCTGCGCCATCTTAATTTGCAGATCGTCAGCGTTGGTTAAGTATTCGGCCGTCACACCGAAGCGGCCGGAGGCGACTTGTTTGATTGCGCTGCGGCGCAAGTCGCCGTTGGCATCTGGGGTGAAGCGCGCCGGATCCTCGCCACCTTCTCCAGTGTTCGAGCGCCCGCCTAGTCGGTTCAACGCGATCGCAAGCGTTTCATGGGCTTCGGCACTGATCGAACCGAATGACATCGCACCGGTATGAAAGCGTTTGCAGATCTCTTCCACGCTTTCTACTTCTTCGATAGGGATAGGTGATTGTTTAAATTTGAACATTCCCCGAAGCGTTGCCCGATGCTCGCTTTGGTCATCGATCAGTCGCGTGTAGTCCCTAAAGATGTCGTATTGTCCCGATCGAGTGGCATGCTGGAGCTTGAATACGGTCTCAGGATTGAAGAGGTGATACTCGCCGTCACGACGCCATTGATATTCCCCGCCCCAGGCCAAATCTGGCCGCTTGACCTCACGGGTGGGGAAGGCATCGTGGTGGCGCATGCTCACTTCTTTCTCGACCACTTTCATGCCGATGCCGCCAATGCGCGAGGCGGTCCAAGTGAGGTGTTCGTCAACGAAGGATTTTTCAAGCCCGATCGCCTCGAAAATCTGCGCTCCTCGATACGATTGAACCGTCGAGATCCCCATTTTCGACATCACCTTCGTGAGGCCTTTGCCAATCGCTTTAATGTAATTTCGAATACAGGCTTCGTGGCTTGACTCACCGTCCCTAAGGCCGCTGATATCAGCGACGGCAAGCAAACCCTGGCGAACCATGTCGTCCAGAGATTCGAAAGCCAGATAGGGGTTGATGGCACCGGCGCCGTAACCCAGCAGGACCGCAAAATGGTGTATCTCGCGCGGTTCGCCCGATTCAATAACAAGACCAACCCGAGTCCGACGGCCGTTGCGAATCAAATGGTGGTGGACGGCGGCAGTGGCCAAACAGGCCGGGATCGGGGCGCGGGTAGCATTCACCATGCGATCGGACAGGATGATTAAACCGGCACCGGTGTCGACTGCGACATCGGCGTCCTCGCAAATCTTTTTAAGTGCCTCTTCCAATCCCCGTTGACCGCTGGCAACGAGGTAAGTCGCGTCCACGGTCACCGCTTGGAGACCGTCGATCGAACAGTGTCTTATTTTTTCCAATTGTTCGTTGGAAACCACGGGTGATTTGAGGTGTATTTGTCGACAGCTTTGGGGTGTCGGTTGCAGCAGGTTGCTCTCGGGGCCGATCATCGTCGACACCTGTGTCACAAGTTCTTCCCTGATCCCGTCTAGCGGCGGATTGGTGACCTGTGCAAATAGCTGTTTGAAGTAGTCGTACAACAGGCGCGGTCGATCGGAGAGGACCGCCAGTGCCGCATCTGTTCCCATCGAGCCGATAGCTTCGCCGCCGGTGGCCGCCATGGGGCGCATCAGCAAGCGCAGGTCTTCATGTGTGTAGCCGAACGCTTGCTGACGCTGTAGCACTGTTTCGTGATCGGGCTCGTGCAATGAAGGTGCTTCAGGCAACGCGTCAATGGCGATGTGATTCTCGCTCAGCCACTCGCGATACGGATATTCGTCGATATAGGTCTGTTTTAACTCCGTGTCATCGATAATGCGTCCTTGCTCGGTGTCAACGAGAAAAATCCTGCCCGGGTGCAGTCGATCCTTGATGACGATGTCCTCAGGCGGTAAGTCCAAAACGCCGACTTCGGAAGCCATGACAACGAGGTCGTCCTTAGTCACGTAATACCGAGAAGGGCGAAGGCCGTTGCGATCAAGGACTGCGCCGATCACCTTGCCATCGGTAAACGCGATGGATGCCGGACCATCCCAGGGTTCTATCAGGCACGAATGAAACTCATAGAAAGCCCGGCGGGCGTCATCCATGGACTCATGGCCGCTCCAAGCCTCGGGGATCATCATCAGGACCGCGAGCGGCAGGGGTCGTCCCGCCATGTGGAGGAATTCCAACACTTGGTCGAAGCTTGCCGAGTCCGAGTTTCCTTCCAAGACAATTGGAAATAGTTTTGCCAGGTCGTCGCCGAACTCCGGTGATTGGCACAGCGCTTCGCGTGCCCGCATCCAGTTTATGTTGCCACGAAGTGTGTTGATCTCGCCGTTGTGCGCGATGTAGCGAAAGGGCTGAGCCAGCGGCCAGGATGGGAACGTGTTGGTGGAAAAACGTTGATGCACAAGTGCCAGCGCGGTCTCGACGCGCTCGTCCGCCAAATCATGGAAAAGGGGTTGCACCTGATTGCCGGTAAGCATTCCTTTATAAATGAGAGTGCGGTGGGAGAGACTTGGAATGTAAAAGAATTCTTTGTCCGCGATATCCGAGCCCCATATCTCGTGTTCGACGCGCTTGCGGATCACATAGAGCTTGCGCTCGAAGGCGTTGCCCGCCGGGGTGTCGTTCCCCCGGCCAATAAAAATCTGAGCGAAACCGGGTTCAAATTCGAGGGCCGTAGGGCCGATCATCGAATCGTCGGTCGGCATTTCACGCCAACCGATCAGGGTTTGTTGTTCTTCTGCGATGATCTTTGCGAAAGCCTCGCGACATCGTGTCTGTTCTTGCTCGCCACGCGGCTGAAATACGATTCCTACACCGTAATCGCCCTCTGCTGGAAGTTCGAAGCCGGATTCCGGACAGACTGCGCGCAGAAAACGGTCGGGAACCTGGAGCAGGATCCCAGCCCCATCGCCGGTATTTTCTTCGGCGCCTGTTGCACCGCGATGCAGGAGATTACGCAAGACCGTCAACGCCTGTTCGACGATACGATGAGAGCGGCGTCCTTGCATATCCACGACGAAACCGACGCCACAGGCATCGTGTTCCTTTTCGTCGGGATACAGGCCGTCGCTGGGTCGGCCTGCGTTTGGGAATCGCAAGCGGGCGTTGTCCATCTAAGGTCTAAGGCCTCCGGATTAGTCGATAGTGTATCGCGCTAGAACTGAGCGCGGGGGGAGCGGAATTATAATGGCGAGGATGGGCAGGTGTCACACTTGGACGCACGATTAGCGCCTAAAACCCCGCCCTTCTCAGGTCCCGTAAGACCCGAGAATTCAATGAAATCAATTACTTAAGAGGAAGCGAGCCGAGAGGTCGGGCCCACGGCTTAAGGCTTGTCAGGGGCTCGGATAATTCGCCGATCGCCGCTCGCGCGGTAGCGCCATCGGGGTAGTCGCCCAAGACCACAATGTACCAGGGCTTGCCATCAAATTCGGTGGTCAAAATCGTGGCTCTCGTTCTGATTTCACGGGCTTGGCTGGCCAGAAATCGCTGCGCCGCGCCCTGCTCACTCAAACCTGTCAGTTGGATGACATAGCGCTCGTCCGGCAGGGTGCGGAGATAGGCCTGTGAGTAGCCGGGAGCATCTTGCGACTCGCCGATCTGTGATCCCGTTGCAGGCGGCTCGGTGGTCTGCGCGGCGGGTTCTGTCGATGTGGTGACTGGGGATAAACCGAGGGACTCTGGCTCGGGCGGCAGATCCGGCGATTCAGCGGCGCTCGGATTTGCGATGGCGGTGCCGTCTTCCGGGCGCGCGTCCGCCACGGATTCTGCCTCAAGCTCATCGGGGCTCATTGGCGGCGTCTCATTGTCAGTGCCGGCTGGGGCGCTTTCCGGCGCGGCAATCTCGAGCGTTTCGAGAGTCTGTTCCGCTAGCGGTGCAGCGGCGCTGGAGGGTAGGGGCGGCTCGAGCTTGGCCGGTGTTGGTGGGGGTGAACTGAGGAGTTCCTCCGCGATCGTGTCTTCAAGCTCGAGATAGATAGGTTCTTGTGCCTCGCCCACGGGTTGGATGACCTCGGGCGCTGGCAGCTCGATTTCAGTGAGGCTGGGCTCGGTCTTTTCACCCTGAATTGCAAACCTAAGAACGTAGGCGCCGATCGCCAGGATCAAGGCGAGAGCAATGCCGCCGCCAATCAACACGATAGGCGAATTAATTTGCAAAGGTGAGGTTTTGGCAGTTTCCACCGTGCCATGCAGTTCCTGGCGTACGAGCGTCACCAACACGCCAGGGATCCCCTCTGCTTCACGAAGTATTTTCTCCCGGATTTTGGTGCCCAGGGCCCCGCTTCCGTCGGTCGCAGCGGAAATATGGGCTAGGAACGCTTCGCCCTGGGCGTGGGTCAGGGTTGGAACTTCGACGAAATGGACCAGCGCACTCAACGGTGCTTCGCTCTGCAGTAGCTCCACGAGCGCTGAGTCCTCCGGTGCTGCCAGAAGCAGGTGCAATTCTGGCTGTTCATTATCGGTATGCGCTAAATCCAGCAGCACTTTTCGAGCGTCGGCGCCCAGCTCGTGCGCATCGTCGACGATCAATACACAACTCTTCTGCTCTTCTTCGAGCATTTCCAATCGCAGTCGCAGCGGCACCGTTTGGTCCACCTCCGGGTCCATCGCGCCAATATCGAGCGCTTCGGCAATCCGGTGTGTTAGCTGACTAGCGCTGAGGCTGGCGGAACCATTAATGCTCACAACTAAGTGCTTGCCCGGATCGAGGGTCGTGGCGATCTCATCCAAAATCCTGGTCTTGCCAATTCGCGCGGGGCCGATGATGGCGACGGTTTGACGTCCGAATTGGAGTAAGTGTTTAACCAGGTCGAGCCGTTGTTTGAGTACGTCGCTGGTGAACAACGGCGCGGGTTCTGAAAATACGCTGCGATCGTTCATCGATGGCTGAGCACCGGGTCGTTCGGGGCGCAGGCGTTCAAGATCTCGCGGCCACCACCACCAGGGCATAGCCGCTGATACATATCGATCGCAAAGCGGTCCGTCATACCTGCAATATAGTCGCTAGCGGCCAGCTCCGCTGAACCGGCGGCGTGGGCCACGAAGCGCGGGGGTATTTCCTGCTCACGATCGAGCAGGGTGCTATAAAGCTCGGTGAGCAGCGCCTGGGCAGCATCGGTAAAACGCTTCACCGGTCCAATCTCGTAGAGGTTGGCCCGCAAGGTTTGCTTTAGTTTTATGTGAGCGGTTTTCCGGATGGGACTCATCTCGATCAGCCGATGATTCAATCCGCGGGCCTCGTCACAAGACCTGATCCCCGATCCCTTGATCTGGCTAAGAGAAAATTTGATGGCATCGTCAATGAAGATCCCCATCATTTCGCGGATCACGCTGCGCGAATAGATCGGCTGATCAAGTGTCGGCCAGTCTTTCCTTACGCGGCCGGTCGCCTCGGCGAATACCGGGTTATCTTCCAGCATTTCTAGGGTAATGATCCCCGAGCGCAGCCCGTCATCAATGTCGTGATGGTTGTACGCGATTTCATCGGCGAGATTTGCGACCTGCGCCTCAAGCGTCGGCTGCGTTTTCGTTAGGAATCGCTCGCCCAGCGCGCCCAGCGTCAGCGCACGCGCGCGGCTGCAATGCTTGAGGATCCCTTCACGAGTTTCAAATAAGAGATTCAGGCCGTCAAAGTCAGGGTAGCGACGTTCAAGTTTTTCAACGATCCGTAATGCCTGGTAGTTATGTTCGAACCCGCCGATGTCCCGTGTGCAGCGATTCAGTGCTGCTTGACCGGCGTGGCCGAAGGGCGGATGTCCGAGGTCGTGGGCGAGGGCGATAGCCTCCGTAAGGTCCTCATTGAGGACAAGTGCACGAGCGATCGTGCGGCCCACCTGCGCAACTTCAAGAGAGTGCGTGAGACGGGTTCGATAGAGGTCGCCTTCGTGGTTAGCAAATACCTGCGTCTTGTATTCCAGACGGCGGAATGCAGAACTGTGGACGATGCGATCTCTGTCACGCTGAAATTCGCTCCGCCAACTTGGTGGCGGCTCCTGATGACGACGACCCATGCTCTTTGACGCCAGCATGGCATAGGCGCCGTTGTCGAAGGGCGGGTTAGGCTCTTTGGCGGGGCGGGACATTGCTACCGTTCCCGTGATCTGCTGAGGGCCTCGAGCAAAGCGTGGTCGGGATAGTCCCGCGTGATCCTCGCGGTACCGATGGCATCTAGTAATACCAAGGTGATGCGCCCTTGTGCGTTTTTTTTGTCAACGCGCATGGCTTCGAGCATTTGCTCATCGCTAACGGAGTCTGGGAGTCCGCTTGGCAAACCAGCGCGTCTAACCAGATCTAATGTTCGTGTGACGTCGTCCTCGGTCAAGTAACCAAGAATTGCTGACATCCTCGCGGCGCTAACCATGCCCGCACCGACTGCCTCGCCGTGCAACCATTGCCCGTAACCCAAGCACTTTTCTATCGCATGGCCGAAGGTATGCCCGAGATTGAGGATCGCGCGTAATCCTCCTTCTCGTTCATCTTTGGAAACCACCATCGCTTTATTGCGACACGATCGCTCGATCGCGAACTCCAACGCCTGCGGGTCACGAGCCATCAATTTTTCGATATTAACCTCGAGCCATGCGAAAAATTCATGGTCGCCAATCAGGCCGTATTTAATGACTTCGGCGATACCCGCCTGCAGTTCCCGATCGGGTAGTGTTTTCAATGTGTCGGTATCGATGATGACGGCGATCGGTTGATGAAATGCACCAATCATGTTTTTCCCAAGCGCGTGATTGACCGCGGTCTTGCCGCCTACCGATGAGTCAACTTGCGCCAGTAATGTCGTTGGAAGTTGGACAAAATCGATCCCGCGCTGATAACAGGCTGCGGCAAAGCCACCAAGATCGCCGACCACACCCCCGCCGAGCGCGATAACAAGGCTGCCCCGATCGAGCCGGTGACCGAGCATCGTGCCGATGACCTTTTCAAAGGTTTCGATGTTTTTGAACTCCTCGCCATCTCCGATGACGCATTCACCGACTATGGTGCTATCTAGCGCCGTTTGGACTTGAGCGAGATAAAGATCGGCGACGGTCTGATTGGTAATGACCAGGGCACGTTTGTCACCGACCGCTTGGCGCATAGTCGGCGGATCTTTTAGCAGCCCAGCGCCAATAACGATTGGATAACTGCGATCCGCGAGGTCTACCTGCAGCTCAATCATCCGCTAGCTTCGCTTGAATAAGATTAACGATGGCCTTGGTTGAAACATTGTTGGTATCGACAATTAAGTCTGCGGTCATTTCATACAGCGGTGCCCGCTGAGCGATCAGTTTGCGGAGCGTCTCTTCGCGATTGTCGGTCTGCAGCAGCGGCCGGCTGGTATCGTAGCGTACTCGGGCCAGCAACGTCTGAAGGTCTGAACGTAGGTACACCACAAAGCCACTTGAGGAAAGACACAAGCGATTTTCGGCGTTCAGAACGGCCCCGCCACCGGTTGCGAGGATAATGTCGTCGCGCTGCGTCAGCTCAGCAATCAATTTACGCTCACGCTCGCGAAAGCCTGATTCGCCCTCGACGTCGAAGATCAACGATACGCTGGCACCCGTGCGACGCTCGAGTTCTTGATCGCAATCAATAAACTCCAACCCTAAAGCCGCAGCTAATTGAGCACCGACCGTGGTTTTGCCGGTGCCCATGGGACCGATGAGGAAAATACGACCTGCGGTTTGCATCGCTTATTAGCGCTAAAGGGTAGGTGGAAGGAGTTTTAAAAAATCGTATTCGCTGCGCAATATCATCGGCGGTGTTTCCAAGACGATGATCGGAATACGGCTAAAAAAAACGGGAGCCTTTGCTCCCGTTCGCGGTCCGTTATGCGAGCTCCGATCAGTTGCCGCTCAAAGACAAAGATTCTTTGAGGATTTTGGGCGTCACGAAAACAAGCAGTTCGGATTTCGAGCGCTCGACTTGACTGTTCTTAAACAGAGCCCCGAGATAAGGCAAGTCCGCGAAAAATGGAACTTTGGAGGAGTCATCGCGATTGGTCGATTGGTAAATACCGCCCAAAACGACCGTCTCGCCATTGTCGACCAGAACTTGCGTGGTTACTTGTTGGGTATCGATACTCGGAACACCGGTAAAGACCTGGCCGATTGCATCGTTAGTCACGCTCAGGTCCATGATTACGCGGTCGTCGGGTGTGATCTGGGGTGTTACCGTTAAGCTCAACACCGCTTCTTGGAAGGAGACTGAGGTCGCGCCACTGGAGGCCGCTTCCAAATACGGTATCTGGGTACCCGTCTGGATCGTCGCTTCTTGTTGATTGGCGGTGATCACTCGTGGCGACGAAATAACCTCGCCCCGACCCTCGGCTTGCAAGGCTTGCAACTCAAGTTGGAGCAGATAGCTACCGATCCGGCCGACCGCAAATTGCAGCGCTCCCGCAGGCCCTGCCACGGGTAGGTCGACGATAAAGTTATCGATGCCATCGGTGTTGAATGATGTCGGCGCACCGAAGTCAGTATTACCGACAAGACCGCCGCCCAGTGAGGTGGTGAGGTCCGATTTCCCGGTTACTGGGTCAACGGCGAAAGCCTTCGGGTTATTGACATGGCTATAGCCGAAACGAACGCCAAGGTCCTTGCTGAAGTCCTCGTTCGCCAACACGATCCGAGATTCAATCAACACTTGACGGACAGGCACGTCGAGCGCTTCGACGACTTTGCGAATCGCGACCAGATTCTCAACGGTGTCCTGAATGAGGAGCGTGTTGGTACGCTCATCGATTGAGACATTACCGCGCTCAGAGAGCAGATTGTTTTCTTCCGCCTTCAGCAGTGCCGAGATGGCATCGGCTTTCGCATAGTTAATTTGCATAAATTCGGTGCGGAGCGGCGCGAGCTCCTGAATTTGCTGCTGCGCTTCGAGCTCTAGCTTCTCGCGCGCTGCGATCTCTTCCTGCGGTGCCACCATGAGCACGTTGCCCATTTCGCGAACCCCCAAACCTTTGGACTTCAGGATAATGTCCAAAGCTTGGTCCCAAGGCACGTTTTTGAGGCGCAATGTCACATTGCCCCCGACGGTGTCGCTCGCGACCAGGTTCTTCTCGGTGAAATCTGCGATTAACTGGAGTACTGCGCGCACTTCAATATTCTGGAAGTTGAGCGATAAGCGCTCGCCCGTAAATCCGAATTTGTCTCGACGCAGCTCATCTTCTTCCTGCGCGGTCAAAGGACGTAGTTCAATCGTGAACACGTTGTCGGACTGATAAGCCAGATGCTCGTATGAACCCAACGGTTCAATTTCCATCCGGGTGCCGTTTCCGTAATTGAAAGTGTCAACAATTTTTGCCGGAGTTGCGAAATCAATGACGTCTAACCTGCGGTCTAGCGCTTCTGGCAGGGCAGTCGCGGAGAAATCGACAATGATCTTGCCGCCTTGCTCGCTGATGTTGATCGCGACGTCAGGATCGCTTAGGTCGACGATGATCTGGGCCTCGCCGCCCTCACCGCGGCGGAAATCGACATCGTTGATGGATGCGCCAGACGCGCCCCCGGCTAAGGTTGGCGTGCTCACGACCGCGTCGGTCTCGATGCTTGCCGGGTTGCCCTCCAACGTCAATGTGATCACGTTGTCGTTTGTTTCAAGTTCGTAAGGAACGAGCTGAGTCAGGTTGATCACCACCCGCGCTTTATCGTCGGTGGCAACTGCGGCGACTGCCTCGGCGTTGCCAACTCCTATCGACACAGCGCGATTCTCTAAATTCAGATCCGTACCCGGAAGATCAATGGCGATCCGCGCCGGATTATCGATGGTAAAAGACAACGGTTCGGCTACCGGCTCGGAAAGTCGCAAGTTAATTTGCACTCGGTCACCCGGTAACGAAGTGAAGTCTATGTCGTCCAAGGTCGCGCCGTGCGCAGCACCGTTCAGCATCGTCAGTCCAAAAACGAGAGATGCTGCGAGCACATATATCTTGTGCTTCATGCGGGTTGGTTCCTTGATGAGATTCAAATTGATCTTAATCATCATTGATACCTTTCCAGGTTTACTCCTCGGCCAACACCAGGACAGCTTCGCGTTCATCGTAGCGTCCTGACGAGTCCTTTATGATTTCTCGAAGTTCAATACGGTCTTCTTGGATGTTTGTTATTTTTCCAAAGTTGGTACCCATGTAGTTTCCAACTTGGACGCGATAGACGATCCCTTGGCTATCACGAATGATCCCCCAAAGATTCTCGATGTTTTCTATGACACCAACCATTCGCAGGCTGTCGAGTTCGAAGTTTTCGAGCTCCTCGCGGTTATGGGTCATGATTTCATCGATAAACTGCTGTTGGTCTGCATCGTCGACCTGCGTCTCTTGGCTCTCCAGCTCGCGGATGTCAAAAAACGACTGAAAGGGATCGCGACGGTCGAGCTGCGCAGATTGATAGAGGTAACGGTCGTGAGGTTTGATGGGCGGCAGGGGCTCGATGGTGCCGCCTTTGCGCGAAAGTACTTCGGCAACATAATTCTCAAGATCGCTCATGTCCTTGGACACGCATCCCCCGAGGCCTAGTGTCACGGCGAGGGCCGTCAAGACGTTTCTGCAAATGAGAGAACGGGTGTTCATCAGTTGCCCTCTTCGTCGATATAGCGATACGTTTTGGCGGTGAGCTGTAGAGCTAGCTGGTCACCTTCTGCGGCAATCTTGATATCGTGGCTGGTGACGATGCGAGGCAGATCAGAAATGCCACTGATAAAGTTGCCGAACTCGTGATATTCACCGATAACCTTGATTGAAATCGGCAATTCCACGTAGAACTCGGAGGGGCTTTCAGAACCCGGCTTAAACAGAGAAAACTCAAGCCCCGACCCAAGGCCCTGTTGAGAGATATCTACCAGCAGCTCCGCAACCTGGGTTTTATCCGGCAGGCGCTTTAGTTGGTCATCGAAGGTTTCTTTGATGTCCTCGAGCTGCTGTCGCAGGGCTGGAAGGTTCGCTGCTTTTTTCTGTTTTCCCTCCAGCGAGGTGCGCAGTGCGCCTTCCTTTTCTTGCACGCTAGCTAGGGTTTCTTGCAGTTGCTTAATGTCGTAATACCAGCCAGCAAAAATCAGCGCTGCGAATACCAACAGAGCGCCCGCAATTTTTACGGGTATAGGCCAGGTACCAATATTGTCGAGGGAGAGATTTTGGAGATCGGATAAGTTCATTGGCTATTCCTCACCTTCCTTATCTTCCTCACTTTTCGGTGCGGTTTGTTTGGCTTTCAGCACGAAGTCCGCGATCCGACGGCCCCCTTGGTTGCCCGTTTGAATGATGTCGAGCTGTGGCGATGTTATCCATTGCGACTCGTCCATCCGACGCATGTAACTGGAAACACGTGCGTTTGACTGGGCGATTCCTCTGACAGTCAATTGGTCGCCTCTTTGTAATATTTCTGTGAGATACACGCCTTCGGGGAGCGTGGTAACCATTTCGTCGAACAGATGTACGATGATTGGGCGGCTTGTTTGCAGTTGCTCGATCGCACTGAGCCGATCGATCAAACTCTGTTTTTCTTTCTCGATTTCCCTGATTTCTTCGATCTTTTTATCGAGCAACGCGATCTGATCGTTTAAGTAACCGTTACGGGTCTCTTGCTGCTTGACCAAGGCGCCGTAGTAGAGGTGCACTCCGATAACAACAAGTGCTGCGGCGGCCGCGCACATACCTAGGATCGTGAAGTATTCGACCCGTTGCTGGCGGCGTAGCTCCTCGCGCCATGGCAGTAAGTTAATTCTTGCCATTAGTCGAAACTCCTCATCGCTAACCCGGCCGGTATCATCATCGCCGGCGCGTCGTTAGCTAGTGCATCGCCTTTGACTTTAGAGGCGACCGTCATGCCTTCAAAGGGGTTAGCAACAGAGACCGAACAATCAATTTTCGATTCGATCAACGGCGCGATGTCCGTTATCGAAGCGCAGCCTCCGGCTATGACCACATGGTCTACGGCGCCGACCTGGCTGGACGAGTAAAAAAACTGGAGGGCGCGGTTAACCTCTTGAGCCATCGACTCCATAAAGGGATTCAGCACTTCTGGCTCGTAGTTATCTGGAAGTCCACCCTGCCGTTTAGCCAGACCCGCTTCCTCGTAAGAGAGGCCGTAACGACGCTGAATTTCATCAGTCAGTTGGCGACCGCCAAACTGCTGTTCACGCGAATAAATCGTTTTGTTGTCTTCCAAGACGCTGAGCGTCGAGGTCGTCGCACCGACGTCCATGACCGCCAGGATATGGGCGGCCCCGACATTGGTATCGTGACCTGAAATTAGGGTGACTGCGTTTTCAAGAGAGAACGCCTCGACATCGATCACTTTTGCCTGCAGGCCAGCGACATCTAATGCGGCCACCCGGATATCGACATTCTCACTGCGCGAGGCGGCCAACAGAACATCGACTTGGTCGGGCTCGTTCTCGGAATCGCCCAGAACTTCAAAGTCCAAGCTGATTTCCTCCAGCGAGTACGGGATGTACTGGTCGGCTTCCATCATGATCTGGCCTTCTAACTCTTCGTCAGATAGGCCAGCCGGCATGGTGATGATTTTGGTGATCACCGCCGAGCCCGATACCGCGCAAGCCGCGGTCTTGGTTTTTGCGCCGGATTTCGCCCATGCGCGCCGGATGGACTCGCCGACCACCTCGGCATCCGTGATATTCTTTTCGACCACGGAATTCGGTGGCAGCGGTTCGACACCGTAGCTTTCGACGCGGAAGCGATTGCCGCTACGAGCGAGCTCTAGCAGCTTTACCGACGTTGAGCTGATGTCGATCCCAAGGAGTGGGGTGTTTGCTCGGCTGAAAAGTCCCACATTTCTTTCCTTACGAAAATCAAAAGGTTAGAGACGAAATATGTTTTTTAACCTTAGGTTCTGGGCCAACTATAGTCCTTTGAAATCTAAAACACAAACGTTTTTTCTTAAAAAAACCAATAGAAATCAGGGGTTATACCGACTACTTAAAGTAAATATATAGAACATATGGGCCTGTCTCTATTCCTATAGCACAAGATGTTGCGTTTCGCTTTCTATTCCCTCCTTGGTTTTTCATTCCTGATGCTGGCTGCGGTTGGTGCAGTTGTCTGGTACTTCTTGCCACAGCTCCCACCCGTTGAAACCCTGCGTGAGGTGCAACTGCAGACGCCGCTGCGGGTTTACTCGAACGAGGGCGCGCTGATCGCGGAGTTCGGGGAGAAAAGGCGCGTACCCGTCGAGATTGAAATCGTCCCCGAGCTTCTCAAGCAAGCATTCATTGCCGCCGAAGACGATCGCTTCTATTTTCATCCTGGGGTTGACTGGATGGCGATCGCCAGAGCCGCTTTGGAGCTGATTCAAAGTGGCCAGAAAAAGCAGGGCGGTTCGACCATCACCATGCAGGTCGCGCGCAATTTCTTTCTCACCCGGGCAAAAACCTATGAACGCAAGATTAAAGAAATCCTGCTTGCCATCATCATTGAACGCGAACTCACCAAGGATGAAATTCTTGAGCTCTACCTCAACAAGATTTTCCTTGGTCATCGTTCTTATGGAATTGGCGCGGCCGCCCGCGTTTATTACGGCACGACGATTGACCAACTCAATCTTTCACAGATCGCAATGGTGGCTGGTCTGCCGCAGGCGCCGTCGAAAACTAATCCGGTAAGTAATCCGAAATCGGCAGTTAAGCGCCGACGCTACGTCCTAAATCGCATGCTCAAGCTCGGCTATATTGACGATGCTGCTTTCATGCAGGCCGACCGGACGCCGGTTAGTGCGTCGATTCATGGTCAACCGACGCAAGTGGAGGCCCATCATATCGGCGAGATGGCGCGCGCCGAGATTGTAGAGCGCTTCGGCAGTAGCGCTTATGAAAAAGGTCTTCGGGTTACCACGACAGTAAGGTCTGAACTTCAGGAAGCGGCTCAACGATCGGTACGAGCGGCATTAATCAATTATGACGAGCGCCATGGTTATCGCGGTCCTGCTGGAGCGATTGATAATTTTGAGAGCATAAAAAACCCTGAAATCGAGCGCCTGCTGCAAGCGTATCGTTCTGCGCCTGGGTTGCAGCCCGGTCTCGTTATAGCGGTCGATGAAGGCCAAGCGCTGGTTCATTTAGATGATGCTCGCGCTGCTAGTGTGACCTTGAGGGGGGTTCGGTGGGCGCGACAATATTTGACGGCGGACCGTCGCGGGCCCCGCGTCAAAGCCGTTAATGAGGTACTGGCCGCCGGTGAGGTGATTTACCTTCGTTGGTACGAACCCCCGGTTAGCGACGACGAACCGGAGCCACCGATGTGGCGTCTTGCGCAGGTGCCTGCCGTGGAAGGCGCATTAATTTCACTGTCACCCAATGACGGCGCAATCAGAGCATTAGTCGGCGGCTTTGATTATCGCGGCAGCAAATTCAATCGGGTGCTACAAGCACAGCGCCAACCTGGGTCCAACTTTAAACCTTTTATCTACTCTGCCGCGCTCGAGAAGGGTTACACCGCCGCGCACTTCATTAATGATGCGCCGATTGTCTTTGATGCCCCGGGACTCGATAGCGCTTGGCGTCCTGAGAATTACAGCGGCAAGAATTTTGGACCCACTCGCCTTCGCGAAGCCCTGAAGAAGTCCCGCAACCTGGTCTCAATAAGATTACTGCAACAGATCGGTGTGAACTTTGGCCGTGAATATGCCGGGCGTTTCGGATTCGATGTTGAAAAGTTACCCAACAATTTGTCCTTGTCACTGGGCAGCGGCGAGGTCACACCAATGTCGGTTGCTCGCGGCTATGCGGTGTTCTCGAACGGCGGGTTTTTGATCGAGCCCTACGTCGTTGAGCAAATTCTAGATCCCGATGGCGCGGCACTTTACAGCGCGGAACCGCCAACAGTGTGTCGTCAGTGCGAGAGCATTGCCTTGGACGATGACGGCGAGCCGGCCGACATCGAAACCTTATTGAACTTCTCTCAGTTGCCGCCCATCAACCAAGCACCACGGGTCATCGCAGCGGACAACGCTTGGATCATGACCTCCATGCTGCAAGGTGTCATCACCGGCGGGACTGGTCGTAAAGCCTATCGGCAATTAGGCCGCAAGGATCTGGCTGGAAAAACCGGAACCACAAACGAGCAAAAAGATGCATGGTTTTCTGGATTCAATTCCGAGATCGTTACCACCGTTTGGGTTGGCTTTGACAAAGTCAGTCCACTCGGGAAGCGCGAAACCGGCGCGCAGGCCGCATTGCCGATGTGGATCGATTTCATGCGTATCGCGTTGGATGGAATGCAGGAATCGGTACTCGATCGACCCAATCGATTAGTGACCGTGCGCATTGACCCCAACACGGGACTACTGGCGCCAGCGGATCATCCCAATGCGATATTCGAATCGTTTCGAGAGGGGCATGTGCCCGAGCGTCTGCCGGAATCGATACCCTTGATACCGGAGTCGGGCGCTTCCATCCCAGAACAGTTGTTTTAATCGATGGCCCGCACCCGTCGTCGTGTGCCAACCAACCTCGATCCCACGCAGTGGGCGGAAAAGGCTGCCCGCTTAATTGCCGATGAGGAAGTTGTCTCGTTCGCTCAGGCCCGTCACAAGCTCAGCAGATCGTTCGGTGTTGGTGGGCGGGACTTACCCGATAACAGGGCTATCTATTCAGCGTTGACACGCTACCAAGCCCTTTATGGTGGCACTGCCCATCGAGAACTCATTCACTCCCGCCGTCGCAGCGCCTTGGAAGCGATGGAGAATTTCGAAATTTTCCGACCGCGTTTGGCAGGCCCAGTGCTATACGGAACGGCGACTCGCAGCGTACCTGTCTCGCTGCACCTTGTTAGCGACACCAGTGAAGCGGTGGCAATGTCACTGGCAAACATGCGGATCCCTGCGGATCTGGGCGTCGAGACTTTAAGCTTTGGGCGCCAGCATCTAGAGGAAATACCTTTTTTCTCAACGGTACGCGATGGTCTCGGCTATGAGTTGTTGGTGTTTCCCTCGCAACTGAGCCGGGCTCCATGCAGCGAAGTCGACGGAAAACCAATGCGGCGCGTCACCATCAAGCAACTATCCTTGCTCTTAGCCAATTCGCCTGACTTCATTGCTTACGACCTCAAAGATCTGGATAGACTTTGGTGAGCAAGACCTCACACTCTGTGTGGTCAGTCGCCGTATTTGCGCCGCTGCGCCAATCTTTCGATTACCGTTGGGAAGGCCCACCGCCTCCTGATCTAGTTGGTCAACGTGTTGCCGTGCCATTTGGTCGTTCACAGCGACTTGGCATCGTCGTTAAGGCACTTTCTCAAAGTTCGACCGAACGCCTTAAAGCGATTGATGCGACGCTCGACGATGGGCCTTTGTTTGACGAGCATCTGTTGCAGCTTGGTCGCTGGGCTGCCGATTATTACCAGTATCCACTGGGCGAAGTATTACAGGGTATGCTGCCGACCCTTTATCGTCGGCGGCGCCCGGTGCCGTCGTTCATCGAACCGCGCTGGTGTTTGACGGCTGCGGGGCGCGCAGTCGCAGCCGACGCGTTAAAAAATGCCCCAAGACAAGCCGAAATTCTTGCGGTTCTTGCGAAGGGCGCTGCGACTTACACCTCGTTTCTTGGTCGTGGTTATTCACCGGCGGCCGCGTTTTCGCGCTTGGAGTCCAAAGGCTGGATCGAATCGCATTTGCCCGAGGATGCGGTTCCCGCACCGATAGAATTTCAGCAAGGTTTCGACCTGAACGATGCGCAGCGCAATGCCTTGGCGAGGGTTGCCGAAGCTGAAGCGAAGTTTTCTCCGGTTTTGCTCGATGGCGTGACGGGCAGCGGTAAAACTGAAGTTTATCTCCAAGCCGCGCGACGAGCGGCGATTCAAGGCAAGCAGACGATAGTGCTGGTCCCTGAGATTGGCTTGACGGATCAGATGGTGAGGCGATTCGCGAGCCACTTTGGCGATGCATTGTCTGTCTTTCATTCTGGACTCAGCGAGCGGGAACGCACCCGTTCGTGGCAGCGCTGCCGAAGGGGCGAGATTGCGGTGCTGTTGGGAACGCGCTCCTCGATCTGGGTCGCGGCGGGTGCGCTGGGTTTAATAATCGTCGACGAGGAACACGATCCTTCCTACAAGCAACAAGAGGGTTTTCGATATTCCGCGCGTGACGTTGCAGTTATGCGCGCCAAACTTTGCGACTGCCCAATTATTCTCGGCTCGGCAACGCCTTCGCTTGAATCCTTAGCGAATGTGGACGACGGAAAGTACGAGCTTATGGCCTTGCCGGACCGGATTGGCTCTGCGGCTCTGCCGAGCGTCGAGTACGTCGACATTCGAGGGGTCAATACCCGCGGCGGAATCGGTAATGCGCTAGCCGCCGCGCTCGCTGATAATCTGGATTCGGGCAAGCAGAGCATACTTTTTCTCAATCGTCGCGGTTACGCGCCACTGTCAATGTGTTTTAGTTGTGGCACCGTTGCGCAGTGCGACAAGTGCGACGCTTATCTGGTTGTCCATAAACGGATCGCCCGGCTTGTTTGTCACCACTGCGAGCGGAGCATACCGTTGAACGGCAGGCCAGACTGTTGTGCCGATCCCGACTGCCGCGAACTTGGCGTTGGCACCGAGCGTGTTGAAGAGGCTTTACAAGCGCTTTTCCCCCGGGCGCGTTTGTTACGCATCGACCGTGATACCGTCACGACAGCGAAGCAAATTGAAACCGCTTTCTCGGCAATCAGGGAAGGCGCAGTGGACATCATTCTCGGCACGCAAATGATCGCAAAAGGGCACGACTTCCCTGACGTCACCTTGGTTGGTGTCATTGACGCAGATAGTCGATTGTTTTCTCTCGATTTCCGCGCCCCGGAACGCTTGGCGCAGTTGATCGTTCAAGTCGCGGGTCGCGCCGGCCGCGGCCAATATCCGGGGAAAATGATTGTGCAAACCTTGCATCCCCATCACCCATTATTCGAACAATTAAAACGACTCGATTTCGCAGGCTTTGCCCGTAATGAACTCGCCGTGCGGCGGAAAACGAGCTTGCCGCCATTTGCCGCAATGCTCCTGATCCGTGCCGAGTCGCAGGATCGTGAGAGGCCGAGCCGATTTTTGAACGCGGTGCGTACCAAAGCGTTCGCAAATGTTAGCGGCATCGCCAGTAGCGCCCCCCTACCTGCAGCGATTGAGCGTAAGAGCGGCGTCTACCGAAATTTAATCGTAATGCGTTCGCCTTCGCGTCACACCTTGCATCGGCATATGCGAGAATCTATCGACTTTATCGAGGGCCTTGCGAAACAATATCGGGTGCGGTGGTTTCTTGATGTCGATCCAGTCGATGTTCTTTAGTTACGATGAATTCAAAGTGAGTGGCCTAATGAGGCTCCAGACGATTGTGTTTCTGGCCTTATGCGTTGAGACGGCGGTGGCGTCCGAGGCCGAGATACGAGTCCGTATTTCGCCCGACACCGATTACGTGATGGTTAACCACGAAGGGCGAGAAATACGGATCGAACGTGTCCAAGATCCGACGAACACGATCCGTGCGCGATACGGCCTAACCTCACGCGCATGTCCACCGTTTTGTATCCAACCAGCCACGCTGGCGCCCGGCGTCGAGACGATCGGTGAGCTTGAACTACTCGACTACCTTGCCCGGCAAGACGACGATGAGCAAATTCTGGTAATCGATTCCCGCACGCCAGATTGGCTAGATCACGGCACGATCCCAGGCTCGAAGAATATCCCTTGGAAGCAACTCGCGCCCACCGCGGGCGCCGATCCATTTGAAATCCAACGTATTCTAGAAGACGAGTTTGGGGCGTTGCTTATCGAGGAACTTTGGGATTTTAGTCAAGTAAAGACGCTTGTGCTGTTCTGTAATGGCCCTTGGTGCGGACAATCGCCTGCTAACATTCGCACGCTCCTACGCTTTGGGTACCCGGCGGTGAAATTGAAATGGTATCGCGGCGGTATGCAAGCATGGGAAAGCCTTGGTTTGACCACCGTCAGACCCACGCCCTAGTTCGAGGATTTAGCTTGAAAGACGTCATTCGGGATTGCCTCGAAGCCGCCCTTAAGCGCCTGCAAGAATCGGGTGAGCTGAAGTCGTGCGAGCTGGAAAATATGCAAGTCAGCTTGCCCAAGAACCCGGCACACGGCGATTTCAGCACTAATGTCGCGATGGTGCTCGCTAAGCGGCTGGGTATGGCGCCCGTTGAGCTTGCGCAACGTTTAGCCGTTGAGGTTCACAATGACGATTTGGTTGAACACGTCGAAGTCGCGGGACCAGGTTTCATCAACCTTCGTTTGGCGCCGCAACACCTCAGCGCCACGATTGAAACCATCCTCACCGCCGGCAATGAATTTGGGCGAAAACAGATCGGTGCGTCGCGAAAAGTACAAGTCGAATTCGTATCGGCAAATCCAACGGGGCCCTTACATATTGGCCACGGCCGCGGAGCCGCTTATGGGGCCGCCCTCGCCGCGCTACTCGATTGCTGCGGTTTCGAGGTTACCCGCGAGTATTACGTTAACGATGCGGGGCGCCAAATGGATATTCTCGCCGCTAGCGTCTGGCTGCGCTACCTAGAAGCCCTGGGCACGGCTATAAAGTTTCCTGCCAAGGCTTATCAGGGGGATTACATTGAAGAGTTGGCGACGGCGCTCAAGGACGATTTTGGCCACCGATTCCAGCGCGCCGCGCCGCAGATCGAAGAGTCGGATGAAGAGTTGGTTCTTGATAGAAATATCGAGGTCATGAAGCGCAGCTTAGAGGCCGAGGATTTTTTGTTTGTCCATCAATTCGCTAAGGATGCGATGGTCAATATGATCAAAACGGATTTGGACGCATTTGGGGTAGGTTTCGATAGTTGGTTCTCGGAGCGTAGTTTGGAAGACTCGGGCGCGGTCGCCGCCACGCTTTCCCGATTGCGCGACGCCGAGCAACTGTATACCAATCAAGGTGCGGAATGGTTTCGATCAACGTCCTTTGGTGATGAGAAAGACCGGGTCGTAACCCGCGAAAACGGTTTGGGGACTTACTTTGCCTCCGATATCGCCTACCACGCGGACAAGTACGCGCGCGGCTTTGCGGAAATTATCGACGTGTGGGGCGCTGATCACCACGGCTACATTCCACGGGTCAGGGCCGCAATGACGGCGTTGGGGCTGGATGCCGATCGGATCGATATTTTGCTTGTGCAGTTCGCCGCCTTACAGCGCGGTGGCAAGCCGGTAGCGATGTCCACCCGCAGCGGTGAGTTCGTGACCTTAAAAGAATTGATCGATGAGATTGGCCGGGACGCCGCGCGCTTCTTCTATGTCATGCGAAGGGCCGATCAGCATCTGGAAATCGATATCGACCTGGCGGTTTCAAAAAGCAATGATAATCCGGTGTTCTATGTGCAGTATGCGCACGCGCGATGCTGCAGCGTCTCTCGTCAACTGGCCGAGAGGGGCCTTGAACGCGATGCGCAGAGAAGAGATTTAGAGCTGGTCCAAAACGATCCGGGCGGGCGCGCGTTGATTCTCTCGTTGGCGAATTTTCCTGACGTGATAGAGGCGGCCGCCATGGCGCGTGAACCACACCAGGTCACCAACTACCTCCGCGATTTGGCCAGCCAGTTTCACAGCTACTACGACAAAAATAAGGTGTTGGTTGAGGCTATCGCCGAGCGAGAAGCTCGCTTGGCCATTCTCCAGGCGACACAGCAAGTGATCCGACTCGGTTTGGGATTGATTGGTGTCGGCGCCCCGGAGCGCATGTAATGGCGCGCGATTACAAAAATACACCCCGTCCGAACTCGAAAAAAAATCAGAAACCGGGAAGCTGGCTTTCTTTCATCAGCGGTTTAGGTCTCGGTTTGGTTATCGCGATTTTTGTCTATCTATGGGGTGCGGCACTACCGCCACCGCCGCAAATAATCCAAAAGAGCGGCGTCTACGATATTCCGATCGACGAGTCGCCCAACGCGACGAAGCCGCCGTCGTCGGTGGCACTTCCGAAACCAAAGTTTGATTTCTATAAGATTCTGCCGCAGATGGAGGTAAGGGTCCCAGACTGGGAAATCTCACCGGAGAAGGCGGCGACGCAAAGCGCGCTTGCGCCAGGGACCTACGTATTGCAGGTTGGATCGTTCAAAAAATTTCAGGATGCTGACCGTGCTAAGGCGGAGCTTGCCTTAGAAGGAATTACGGCGACGATTCAGCGGGTTGTCATCAATGGACAGGATATTTGGTTTCGTGTGCACGTTGGGCCGTTCTCCCAGGAACAGGATCTTCTGGAAACCAGAACCCGCCTTATCGAACACGGTCGTGACTTCATTCTGCTGAGGATCGGTGAGGCAGCGGACGCTTAAGCCGAAGTCGGCGCCTCAGGCAGTGATGGTTGCGCTGGGAGCGCCAGTAATTGCTCGAGATTGTTGCGGACCGCTTTGTGGTAGGCCGATTCGCCATTTTCGTCATAGAAATAACTGGTGAGATGGATTTCTTGGGAAAGATAAAAACCAATGATCTGCGCCGAGTTCGCCTGCCATCCAGACCAGCTCAATTTTTCGCTGCGCAGATATTCCATTTCGCGCTTGAGTAACAAGGAATATCTGAGGAAAGTATCGAACGGCGCAGCCATTCCTGATAAGTCGGCCGCGCGCACCGCCTTTTGTTCGGTGGTGATGAAGCTCGCATCTTTTTCAGTACTTAGGATGGCGCTGCTAACCTTATCGATGGTGCTCGACAAAAGCCCATAGCTGGTTAAGCAATCGCTGGCGAGCTGAGCGGCATAAGCTTCTTTGCTGGCGAAGCCCTTGGCGTTAGCGTCCTCTTGGTAGCCGGCGTCATGGAAAAGCAGTGCGTAGTAGACGACGTCCGTTTCGATCCTGATCCCCTCACTGCGACAGCGATCAAGGATGCCATCCGCTGCCCGTAATGTGTCTTTGACATGGGCAAAATTGTGATAGGGCAGAGCCTCATCGTAGAGCGCTTGCGCAATGGGTTCGAGTCGATCTCGATCAATGGCACTAAAGTTCGACATTGTTATTGTGGAGCGGGTGATGGGAATCGAACCCACGTTCTCAGCTTGGGAAGCTGATGTTCTACCATTGAACTACACCCGCTGAAATCGCGTTGTTCGCGAATTTGAGTTCTCAACCTGCTGCTGGCTTTGTGGAGTAGGCGAATTGCTCGATCTTAACGCTTTCGCAAGGACCGCTTAACGGTGGTGCCGCGAATGAGACAACGCGCTGTGCAGAAAAGTCCGTAGATACAATGCTTTAGCGAGGTATCTCCCAGACTCGGTGAGCGCTAATGGGGCGCAGTCTAATCGCTAATACGCCACCTATTTTTTCTGGGTGTCAGCTATAATGTGCTGCTAACTCATACAGTTAGGTCACAATAGTTAACATTTCTTTTAAGAAATAACTGTGACCTTTGTGCGCATGGCGACATCACAACCCGTTATTGTTCTGGTCGATGACAGCGACGCCATGCACGCGTTTTTCGAGCAAGTGGCGCAAGAGACGGACATCGATTTGAAGCTATTTCGCTCGGCCGAGGATGCAATGCCCTATTTATCCGAATCTCGCCCCGATCTCTTGTTCCTCAATATCATCATGCCGAACAAGGATGGTTTCACTTTTTTGCAAGAGCTGCGCCGCGAGCCATTGCACGAAAGCACATCGACCCTCATGATCAGCTCTAAGGACTACGCCCAAGATCGAAGCACAGCGAAAGATCTAGGCGTGTTGGAATTCGTCGCCAAGCCGATTTCTAAAAAGGCGCTTAAGTCGCTGATTGAAAAGTACGCATTAGATTAGGCCATTGGCCTGCTTTGTCGCATGAGTGATCGCTACTTCCGTTTCTGGGGTGTGAGGGGTTCCTACGCGTCCCCGCTAAAAACCCACCTGGGCGTGGGCGGCAATACCTCCTGCGTCGAAATCAGGGTCGATGATCACCTGCTAGTTTGTGATGGAGGGACTGGAATCATTCCCCTTGGCGAACAATTGGTGGGTGGCGATCTCAAGGAAATGATGGTGATGTTTACGCATTACCATTGGGATCACATTTGCGGCCTTCCTTTTTTTCAACCCGCGTTTATTCCTGACTGGAAGATCAAGTTTTTCGGACCGGGCGAATCCGCTAGCGATATCGAAAAACGTATTTCCGATCAGATGAAGGCGCCCTACTTTCCCGTCGAGACCGAAACTTGGATGGCTAATATCGAGTATCTCGAACCGTCTGCAACCGGCATCGACTACGGGCCCTTGTCGGTGCGTTATCACAATGTTCACCATCCAGGCGTTACCTACGGCTATAAGATTTCCAGCGGCGATAAGACGATCGCTTACGTCTCAGATAACGAAGTGCAATTCCTCAAAACGTCTATCGCAAAACGGATCCATGAGTTCGATGAAGATGAACACGAGTTGTTGGAACGCATGGTATCGGAGCAGCGAACTGCGGAGGTCGATGCAATCAGAGGCGTTGATTATTTGATTCACGATTCCCAGTACACACCTCACGATTACGACAAGAAGCGAGGGTGGGGTCATTCTTGTTACGTCGACACCGTAAATCTGGCGATCGACGCCGGCGTAAAAGCGCTCTATCTGTTTCATTTCGACCCTACGTATGACGATGAAAAAGTCGAAGCGATCCATCGCGACTGTCAACAGATCATTGAAGAGCGTGGTTCCCAGATGGAGTGCCTGATCGGACGGGAGGGCACTCTCGTAGAGTTCTAGTGTCGTCTCAGATCACTATCAGCGTTAACGGTGA
>JBCCEV010000026.1:0-32392 GCA_039030125.1 Pseudomonadota bacterium
CCAACGGCGGTAGCGGCTTGGGGGGATGCTTGTTCACATAAACATAGAGAACACGACCGAGGGGATAGGCACCACTCACCGCGTTTTTCGGGGTCGCTTCTATGAATTCGCCGCCATGTTTTTTCGCAAGCGGGACCGCTCGTACCCCTGAAGTGCGGTAGCCAATCCCCGAATAGCCAATACCATTGAGCGATTTAGTGACGCTTTGTACCACCGAAGCTGAGCCGGGCTGCTCGTTTACAACATCTTTGTAATCGCCCTTGCAAAGGGCGGCCTTTTTAAAATAGCCGTAGGTCCCCGACACTGAGTTGCGACCGTAGATTTGGAGGGGCCTCACGCTCCAGTCGCCCGTTAGGCCGACATCAACCCAGGTGCTAATGTCCTTTTCATACCCGCATTTTCTCGTTGCGGAAAAAATCGCGTCGACTTGCGCAATGCTTAAACCGGTGACTGGATTATCTTTATGAACATAAACCGCGAGGGCATCGATCGCGACGGGAATAGCCGTTGGTTTGTATCCGTGTTTTGTCTCAAACGCCTGTAGTTCCTTTGATTTCATCTTGCGGCTCATCGGCCCAAGATTCGACGTGCTTTGTGTCAGTGCCGGCGGCGCGGTCGACGATCCCGCAGCTTGAATTTGAATATTGACGTTGGGATAAAACCGTTTGAATGATTCCGCCCATAAAGTCATCAAATTAGCCAGGGTATCCGAGCCTACGCTGTTGAGATTGCCGGAAACGCCGCTCTCTTTTTCATAGGTCGGGATCTCCGCATCGACGTCTAATGCATAAAGATTAAAGCTGGTCACCGTGAGCCAAAGGCCAATAGCAAGTTGTACCGCTTTCAAGTGGATTCTCCTATCAAATCTCGTTCAATCTATGGCAGTAACAATCAGGACCGGATAAATTCAGAACGACACATCCCATTGGAAGCGAAACCGATCATCTTCCTCGTCGCGACCGATGAAGGGGTCTTCAAGCGTCAAATGAGAGTAGTCGAATGTGAGCTTGTTGTTGTGGCCAGCGAAGAACCAATTGGCACCAATACTGTATTCGCGGCGCTCATTGTCCTGAATCCGATCGAAACGGTTAGGTTCGTCAACAAATGCGTAGCGCAATGCCAATTCAAGTGGCGCCGGGACACTGGGAATTAAGTTATGGAAAAAGTAACCGCTTTGAACGTAACCGCCGGTTAAATCGAAATCGATCCCGGCGGCATTATCTTCAACGTTCTTCCAATGATATTCCTGTTGGAGTGAGAACCCTTTCCACTTAAAAGCGACCTCCTCAACCATTTGATCAATTTCAAATTGACCTACTGCGGCCGTCGCCGGGCTTGTAAAACCGTCGAGATTCCCGCACCCAGATGAAGACCATCGAGTGCACGATCCTTTGTGCGTGGCGGCACCAAACGCGATGCTGCCGGTCGGCTTCTCGGTGTATTCAACGTCCGTTTGGCGCCACTTAAGATCCCGCCCCAAGAAATTCCATTGCAAGCGGCCCATGTACATCATGTTGTCGTCATTGTTGACAACACCGCGGCCCTCTCCCGTGAAAATGCCCGCCCAATAACGCATATCCGCCGGGGTGTTCTTAAACAAATGACCGCGTAACTGCACGCCCACTTGGCGATCGATGGTGAACACTCGATTAGCAATAGAGCGTTCGACGAACTGTTGCCGGCCGGACGAATCGACACGTTCGCGGTTCAAGTCGATTTTCCACTGCCCTACGCGCAAGTTTGCCCAAGGATATTTGGCGACATCGAGGCGCCAGTCGATCACGCGGGCGCTGGCAGCGGCGCTGCTGTCGTCCACGTCCCTGCTCGGCTGCAAATCGACCTCGAAATAGTATTTCAGCCACGGCCGATAACCGTGCCCACCAATCTTCATGCGTAGGCGGCGGGCCTCAAAGGTTGATTGCTCGCCGGCATCGAAACTGGCGATCTGCCGCGGATCGCTTCGCGTTGGATAGGTGTAACGCAATTGCGCACGCCATTGAAGGTTGGTTTGCCAGTTGCCGTCGCGGGACTCCAAGCGAAACCCCTTTTTTCCATGGCTGGCTTTGACCGGAAACTCCTCCTCAATCTTCTTGGAGATCCGCTCGCTGATCGACTGATCAACTTTCTTGTCGATAGCGGCCGCAACTCTTTCCTCGATTTTCTGCTCGTTTGATTGAGCAGGAGCGGCGTCGCCGAGGATGTCTTTGCTGGTCAAAGACTCCTTTTGCATCAGGCCTTTATACTGTTCTTCAGTGATCACCCCATTACCGAGCAGGATGTCTAATAGCGCTTTGTCGGCGGCGGCGAGATTTGCGCTAGGCACTAGCGCGACCACCAATGCGACGCCAATCAGGAGAAAAGAGGGTCCAAATCGCTGACTCATAAATCGCAGGGCCTCTAGAATATGGATGAGATCGCGGTTGAGACGCCGCTTTTTAGGACGTCGGGTTCCACGGGGGCGAATTTTTACCGGCGTTTATTACAGTAGTGTGACAAGGGCGCGGGGATGATGAACATCATCTCCCAAAGGAAGCTGAGGATGCTTCCCGGTGTTTTCCGCTAGTGACCTTGAGCGCAGAGAGCCGCTAGGGTGTAGATAGTCTTTTTTGCCGCACGCTCAAGGCCGTGCGGCGCCACCACAGGCCGCGCGGGGCGATGGGGGAATTCCAGGTGGGAGGCGGTTTTGTTAAGCGGCGCGCTTGATTCGATCGCTAGGAAATTTGTCGACGTTATCAGGAAGCGCCAGCGGGGATTGCGCCAGCGGTTCCCTCGGCTTGGCGAGGAGCGCCCCGATTGCAATCAAACGTGCGAGCGCGAATGACCCAAGGCCTACCGCGAAACATCGCGAAAATGTCAGCAGCAACAACGGTTCCGTTAAGGAACCGGCCACCACCAAGGTGCCAACGAGGGTGATCCCGGCAGCGCCAATGGCAACCGCAGCGAAGGTATCGAGGATATAACAGGCCCAATTTTTTGTTTTCATCGTTCTCATTTGCTCCGTGAGACGGAGGGCTCCCCAGCGCGTGAACGACACTATAAATAGCTGTCATGACATTTTGATGTGAAATATTCCCGCTCCGGGGCGTTTTAACAGAAATTTAACTTATAAGCCGAGGGCTTCCACGGCCATGAGAAGTGCTTTGAGGCGGACTATCGCCCGGTTGTGGGCCCTATGATCGGCAAGCCTTTAGACATCACTGCTAGAAAATACTCGAGGTTTTTGTACGTCGCACTTTGCGATTCCAATGCCTTTGCGTAAGACATCTCAAAACATCCGCTAAAACGCTGATGCAGGGTGCCAAAAGCACTCCAGCGCAGCCCGTAAATCGGAAATCGTTGTACGACCCCAAGCAGTGGCACTAATTTTTGCTCACGGAGATTCTTCCCTACCGACTGCATGTGGCAATCGGCGCAGGCAAAATTACGCTGGCCTCTTTTTGTAAAAAACGCCCGGCGCCCATCCTCATAAGCCCTGCGTTCACGGTCTCCGAGGGGGTCGGGAACGCGTAATTTCTGGCCGCGCGCGAGAGACTGAGCATACGCGAGCAGCGATTTCATTTTATTTTCGTCAACTTCGTAAGCCTTTTCGCCGGCGTCACGTCGACACGCATTAAGTGCCTCGATGAGCGTGATCACCTCATCGAGCTTCGCGTTGAAACGAGGGAAGCTCGAAATCGGCCGGTGATCTGCGAAGCAATCGCCATAGCGACTGCCGTCCTTCAACGGCTCGTCCCACAAGGCCTCGCCATCCTCCAAAAGAAATTCATAGGGCGGAAACTCTTCCAGCGCTTGCCACTGTGACTTAAGTCTCGGGTCAATCGCGTAGACCCCCAGAACGAATGCCTCCATTTCGATGGAGGGAAACTTTCCCGCGTAAAAGCTCCGGAACTGCTCGCGATCGGCAAGCGGACCACTTGCGGGGTTGTCGTCCGCCCCGACTTGGCCCAAAAGGCATGACACCACGCACGCCCAAATGATCGCGACAATGTTGCGCAAGGTCATAAGCTGACCGTTAGTTCGTCGCGTTGATCGCGATTGTCTTCCCAGCGCAAGCTTAGGGTGTCACCTTCACGAGCGTCCTCAATGGTGAAAGAGAGGTAGGGGTTAGCGGCGATGCCAGCGCCCCAGTGGGCACGCATCACAAGCGTACCGTTGTGGATACATTCCACAAGGCGTATGAAATGTGGTTCTCGGTTCCGACGCCGACTGCCGACCGACATCGGGTGTTTGAGCAAGGCACGAACAGTGCACTTACCATCGCGCAGCCGCGTGCGGATCTTGACCGTGCTCATTTAATCGCCACAGCCACCAATTGCCACTTCCACATGCTTGCGGGCTTGAAACGCCCCACCCGCAGTTTCTACCACGGCAACGATGTCATCGGACCCTCCCATCTTGATCCGGGTCGCAATGAACGCATCAGTATTGATCATTTCAAACTGCCCCACTAAGGGAACCGGATTATTCGGCACCAATAGCGTGATCCGTTTGACCCCCGGTAAAGACGCCTCGACTTTGACTGGGACGACGGCTCCATTTTCGGCTAAATCCGTGGCGCCGATTTTGATCGCATCGCTGTCAACAACCGCACCACCGAATAATTCCGCCATGGTGAGATTGAAGTCGTCGGATTGAAACGCCTTGAAGGGCCGGTCATTGGCGCGCACACGGCCGATGGCGGCGATGGTGCTCACAAAAACACCGATCAGCGCGATCACACGCCGGCGCGTTACATTCATCACTGACCCTGGTGCTTCATTAAGAACTCAACGAGCGCGTCGATTTCGACTGGCGTGAGGATCTTGTGATAGCCGTAGCGGGGCATCACGGAGCGCGGGTTTCCCTTGGCGGCGTCGAAGATCTTCTCTCGCAAAGCTTGCTTACTGTAGCGTCGTTCAATCTGCCTTAGATCAGGTCCGACGTTTCCAAGTTGTTCACCGCCGCCGATCGCATGACACGCGAGGCAGTTTCCGCGACTACGATCAAAGGCGATCTCGCGCCCGGACTCCGTTGCCCAAGCCGTCAGGCAGCAAGACAGCAAGTACATGAGGAGAACGCACGGGCCGCTAGCGCGGACCACGGCGATCGCGATCTTCTCGTAGTAGCACCGCTTGGACTTCATCAAGACGAGCAAGGATCTTTTGGCGTTGGTAATTTGAAAGCTCTGGAACCGCCTTAGCGAGCCGCA
This sequence comes from Pseudomonadota bacterium, assembly GCA_039030125.1. Classification (GTDB taxonomy): domain Bacteria; phylum Pseudomonadota; class Gammaproteobacteria; genus JBCCEV01. The sequence goes on from JBCCEV010000026.1 coordinate 5,189, forward strand.
ACTGCTCGGCCGCCAACGCCGTTTCACCTATCCTGATGTAATATTCGGCGAGCGAGTGGTGAGAGTTGCCGCGATCGCCAAGATCGTTTTCCGCCTGAGCTAATAACTTGTAGTAGCGGGGATCACGACGATCGGAAAGTCCCCATTGGCGAAGAATGCGTTTAGCTAGATCGGGCTCTTCGGCGAGGATCAGGGTGTCGACGTAGCCGTAAACCACGGCCCGGTTCTCGGGCTCCCCAGCGAAGGCTGCGGCGTAAATATCGCGCGCCGCAAGGTAATCGTTGGCGCGCCGTTCAATCTTGGCGGCCGCGATCTGAAACGCCATGATTGTGGGATAAGCTTCGCGCAATTTTTCAATCTCCACCCGCGCGCGATCAATATCACCAGAGGCACTTAACGCTAATGCGTAGCCGTAGCGTGCGACTTCCTCGTGGACGTACTCACCATCGCGTAACTTGGCCTCGTAGATCGACTTGGCTAAGGCTGGCTGTGGCTGCGCGGCGACGTTAAGTTTGGCCTTGATCAAATGATATTCGTAGCTATCTTGGCGGATAATTTCCGGCGACAGTTCCTCGGCTCGATCCTTCGCTTCGGCGATACGATTAATCGTCACCGGGTGGGTCCGTAAAATCTCTGGAATATGCGAAGGGTCGGTATAGCGCGACGCACGTTGCATACGCTCGAAGAAGACCGCCATTTTTTCGGGGTCGTAGCCAGATCTCGCCAACAATTGAATACCGATGCGATCTGCTTCGCGTTCGTTTTCGCGCGTGAAGTTGATCTGCATCTGCTGCTGGGCCGCCTGCGTGGCAATTAACGCAGCAGTCCCGGCCTGTGGATCGGCGACCGCCAGCGCCAGCGCACCGACCAGCGCGACCATGCCGGCAGGGCCCATCTTTTTCGCCGCTTCAATCGAGCGCGCCCCGTGTCGTTGGGTAATGTGGACAATTTCATGCGCCATCACCGAAGCCAGCTCACTTTCCGACTGCGACTCAAGGATGAGACCCGTGTAGGCGGCAATATAACCGCCGGGTACCGCGAAGGCATTGATTACCGGCGCGTCGATGACAAAAAAGTGAAAGTCACCGTAGTAATCAATATGTTGAGCTAGGCTTCGCCCTAAGTTTTCGATGTAGGCTTCGACTTCTTCGTCGGTATTTAAAGGTGCGAAGCGACGCACCTGGCGCATAAAATCCGCGCCCAGACGCCGTTCCTGTTCGTAGGAGATCACCGAACCTGCCGAGTCTCCGATCTCAGGCAACTCGATCAAATCATCGGCGAATACAGTGGTACCAATCAGGAAGCTTGCGAGAGCAATTAGGGTTCGCAACAATTCAGACCTCGTAAGGATCAGTGATCCCATTAACCTAATTTACGCCTGTGCAGGGCGTATTGATAGCGCCATTAGAACCTTGACCTATCGATTTAGTTTCTTAATGGCGTGCTGAATTTGGAAAATATAGGAAGAGTGTGGTGAAACTATGAGCAAGAAAAACGCGTTTTATGCCCAGTCCGGCGGAGTCACCGCGGTGATTAACGCGAGCGCCTGCGGCGTGATTGAGACGGCTCGTCAAAATCGAGAGCATATCGGCAAAGTATTTGCCGGACGCAACGGCATTATCGGTGCCTTAACCGAGGATTTGATCGATACCGACGCCGAGTCTGATCCCGACATCGCCGCGCTGAGACACACACCCTCCGGCGCCTTCGGTTCGTGCCGCTATAAGCTTAAGGCCTATGAAGACAACCAAGCGGAGTACGACCGGCTGATTGAGGTCTTTAAGGCCCATGAAATCGGTTATTTCTTTTACAACGGTGGCGGTGATTCGCAGGACACCACCAATAAAGTCGCGCAAATCAGCGCGCAAGCGGGCTATCCCCTAACCTGTATCGGCATTCCTAAAACGGTCGATAATGATCTGCCGATCACGGACAACTGCCCAGGTTTCGGATCGGTCGCTAAATATGTCGCGGTTTCGATTCGCGAAGCCGGATTCGACGTCGCATCGATGGCCAAAACCTCGACCAAGGTCTTCGTGATGGAAGTTATGGGCCGTCACGCTGGATGGATTGCTTCTGCCGGAGCGTTGGCCCAGGAAAAAACCGGCGATCCGCCACATCTCATTTTATTTCCGGAAGTTGCTTTCGACGAAGCAGCGTTTCTAGAGCGCGTTCAGGATGCCGTCGAGCGTTTTGGTTACTGCGCGATTGTAGTTTCCGAGGGGCTGCGTAACGCCGAAGGTCAGTTCGTCGCCGAGGCCGGAACCAAAGACGCCTTCGGTCACGCTCAGTTGGGGGGCGTCGCGCCCGTGCTCGCTAATCTCGTCAAAGATAAGCTTGGTTATAAGTACCATTGGGCAGTCGCCGACTATTTACAGCGTGCCGCTCGCCATATCGCCTCGGCAACCGATGTCGAGCAGGCCTATGCGCTCGGCAAAGCTGCCGTTGAATTTGCCTTACAGGGCGAGAATGCGGTGATGCCGACGATCGTTCGCAAGAGCGACGACCCCTACCAATGGGAGATTGGCAAAGCGTCGTTGGCCGATGTTGCGAACGTGGAGAAAATGCTACCCGCTGACTACATCAGTGACGATGGGTACGGGATCACAGATGCTTGCAGGGCTTACTTGCAACCATTAATCGAAGGTGAAGCGTATCCACCCTACCAAAACGGCTTGCCAAATTACGTGACGCTCCAAAATATCGCGGTCGAAAAGAAGCTCGCCTCGGCGTTTGAGTTGAAATAGACCGCCGCTTCAAAGCAATTTATGACGATAACCGGCGCGGGCGAGGGCCTGGGCGGTCTCGGCGAGCGGCAACCCCACCACCGCTGAATAACTGCCTTCTATGCGTTCGACAAAGGCACCACCAAGGCCTTGAATACCATACGCGCCGGCTTTATCGGTGGGCTCGCCTGTTTGCCAATAGTTGCGGATCTCGGTGGCCGTTAGAGACCTAAAACGGACTCTTGTCGCAACCACTAAGCTGTCGATGCTGCTGCCATTTAACACAGCGACGCCCGTCATCACTTCGTGCCAACTGTCAGCAAGCACGGTGAGCATGCGGTGCGCGTCGTTCGCGTCTCGGGGTTTTCCGAACACTTCACTGCCACTCACCACCACCGTATCGGCGCCCAAAATCAGCGCGCCATTGACGCCGATCGCCGCAACCTTCTCGCGCGCCATGCGCTCAGCGAACATCGACGGCGATTCGCCTGCCTGCTGCGTTTCGTCAATCGCGGCGGGCTGGACGTCAAAATCACTGGTCAATAGCGACAGCAGTTCTTCGCGACGCGGTGACGCTGAGGCCAATATCAAGCGAACAGACATAACAGCTAATCGGCGTTAGTGGCGATGATAAGGATGGCCCCGAACGATGGTGGTTGCACGGTAAAGTTGCTCAGCAAGTAACACCGGCAAAAACTGATGCGGCAACGTTAACGGAGATACCGACCACAGCACATGCGCCTTCTCGCGCACCGCCTCGCTCACGCCTTCCGCACCGCCTATCACCCACAGCACCTTTTTATAACTCGCCGACCATTTCTCCAAACGTTGGGCGAGTTGCACACTGGTCCACTGCTCGCCACGCTCATCGAGACACACGCCGTAATCCACCGTCTGCATAACCTCAAGCAAACGGTTGCTGTCACGCTCCCGACGCTGCGCCTTGGTTAGATTATTGCTACCGACGCTTAGATAGGTGATGTCGATCGCGTAAGGTTTGCTAATCCGCTTGGTGTACTGTTCAGTCGCCTGACCAACCCACCCCTGAGGTTTGCGCGAAATCGTGACGATTTGTACTTGCATGCAGAACGGGTGTCATTGCGCGTCACGCGCTTCGTCACTTGTTCCTGACCACAGCTTTTCGAGTTGATAAAACTCGCGGACCTCCGGCTGCATGATGTGCACGATTGCATCGCCGCAATCGATAAGCACCCATTCGCATTCCCGATCGCCTTCCACGCCAAGTGGCTTCTGGCCAATGGTCCTCATCGCGTCGCGCACGCGATCGCAAAGCGCTTTGCATTGCCGTGACGAGCGACCGGAGGCGATCACCATGTAATCAGTGATATCGGTTAGATGCCGCACATCCAGGCAATTGATATCCACCGCTTTGCCATCGTCCAGCGCGCCCACCACGCATTGCGCAACATCTTGTGGCGTCGGAGATTTTAGCTCTGCCATTAGCGGTAAAGACCCTTGGCTTGCACAATCTCCAGCACCGGCGGTGGCAGCAGGTGAGAAACATCGAGGCCTTGGGCGAGCCGTCGCCGGATCATGGTTGAGGAAATATACAGTGATGGGATTTCATGGAAATAGATCTTGCCGCCGGAGGGGTCGCTGAGCGCGCCTCGATCTTCGCAATATCGATCACTGAACTCAGCAGCCGCTTCAATCATGGGCTCGGCCAAATGGCGAGTAACAACAACAATGTGGACGAGCTCAAGCAGGTCTTGATAACGATGCCAGTGCCCTAGTGTCGCATAAGTATCTTGCCCCATGAGCAAGCAAACTGCCCGATCAGGACGTTGGTTTTTTAATAGCTCGGCGCTCTCGACGGAATAGGTCACGCCCGCGCGTTCTATTTCACCGGGATCGGCGACCACTCGGCCCGAAGCCCCTGCATCAACCATCGCCAGGCGGGTCAGCGGATCGCTTAAGGGCCGCTTTCGATGATTCGGTTCATTGAGTGGCGACATTCGCACTTCGGCCAAACTCAAGCCCTCGAGACACTCAATGGCGAGACGAAAATGACCGGTGTGCGGTGGGTCAAAGGTACCGCCAAAAAAACCAATTGGTCGTTGCGTCCCCGGTGGACTAACACTCAATGAAAGATCCTTGCGGACAGCAGGCGATGGTTTGCCGTCTACCGCCGGACATGACCATCGCCCAGAACGACCCATTTTTGCGAGGTTAGACCAATTAAACCGACGGGCCCGCGCGCGTGGAATTTATCCGTACTAATGCCGATTTCAGCGCCTAAGCCATATTCAAAACCGTCGGCAAAACGGGTCGATGCATTGACCATGACGGAACTTGAATCAATTTCGCGCAAAAAACGCTGCGCGTTCGTAAAATTCTCGGTCACGATGCTGTCGGTATGCTGCGACCCATAATGGTTAATGTGCTCGATCGCGGCGTCTAAATTCTCAACAACCCTGAGGCTTAATATCGGCGCCAAATACTCTTCAAACCAATCTTCTTCGGTCGCCGAATTAATGGCAGTGTTAAACTCACGGCTCCTCTCGCACCCTCTAAGCTCGACGCCTTGTTCGAGATACATCGGCAGTAGTTTTGGAAATACCTGCTTCGCGGTTGCCGGCGTCGCCAGCAAAGTTTCCATGGTGTTGCAGGTTCCATAACGCTGGGTCTTAGCGTTGAAAGCGACCGCAATCGCTTTTTGCGGATCAGCGCCGTCGTCGAGGAAAACATGACAAACGCCATCGAGGTGTTTGATCACCGGCATTCGGGCATCGCGGCTTACGCGCTCAATCAACGATTTCCCCCCCCGCGGCACAATCACATCGACATGTTCGCTGTCGGCCAGCAGCGCGCCGACCGCTGCGCGGTCTGCGGTGGGCACGACCTGCACACCATCGGCACACAGACCACTGCCGCTTAGTGCATCGCGCACGCAGCGGGCGATCGCCTGATTGGATTCCAAGGCCTCAGAGCCCCCGCGCAAAATCATTGCGTTACCCGATTTGATCCCGAGCGCCGCCGCGTCCGCTGTCACGTTGGGACGGGATTCGAAGATGATCCCCACAACACCCAACGGCACACGCATACGCCCAACCTGGATCCCGGTCGGACGAAAACTGAGATCGGTAATCTCACCGATAGGATCTGGAAGGGCTGCGATCTGGCGAACCCCGTCGATCATCGAATCGATGCGGGAGTCAGTGAGCTCCAAGCGATCACGAAGAGCGGATTCCAACCCTGCCGCGCGCGCCAGATCCTTGTTGTTGGCGGCGCCAAGATCGCCGCGCCGTTCGTCTAACAACGTCGCAATCATCTCCAGCGCGTCGTTGCGCATTTCCGACGTTGAGCTCGCCATACTGCGCGCTGCGGTGCGTGCCGCCCGGCCCATTTCGAGCATGATGGCGTCGATGTTATCTGTCGCGAGTGCGCTGCCCATTAGCTTTCCAACTTGGCTCAATGCTGAAATTTATGTTGTCTGGCAAGTGTTTGCTCATCTATGGTGCCATCAACGGCCAGCGTTAAAAACTCCAATGTGTTCCAAGGATCGCCGGCTCTCGCGCCTTTCGACTGTCGGTCGACGAAGTGCGCATAATCAAGCAGCGCTCCCAAACTTGTTAGTGAGTGATTGTTCACGGCGCGGCGGACGAGAGCTTGGCGGCTCTTCCAAACCCCTGCTTTAGCCATCGCGGCGCTCGCTTGTAGACCCTGATCAAGGCCCAAGCGCACTTTCAGCAGCGTGGCAATCTCCCGATGAAACGCCCATCGTAGCAACGTCGGGTCGCTGCCCTGCTCCCTGAGCGAGCGCAAGACCCGCAAACTGCGCCCGTGGGCACCCTCAAGAGCTGCGTCAACGAGCGCGAAGACATCGAAGCGCGCACCATCGGAAATCGCCGTCGCCAAGGAGTCGTGCGCGATCGTCTCACTGTCGACCAGCAGGCATAGCTTTTCCACTTCTTGGGCGGCCGCCAACAGGTTGCCCTCGTTGCGCGCGGCTATAAGCGCGGCAACCTCGCGGTCCAAACGCTTGTTCCGCGATATTGCTCGTGCCTCAAGCCAACTCGCTGTTTGTTTTACGTTTAGAGGCCGGACATTGATGGTGACACCGGCTTCACACAGTTGTTGATGCCATTTAGTGCGCTTCGTTGCGGCGTCATCGCGAGCGCTGGAGATCAAGAACACGTCATCGCCCTCCAGCACCCCCAAGCCGCGCAGGATTTCGATGCCATGCTTGTCGGGTTTCTTGCTGCCCAGGCGGATCTCGATCATCCGGCGTTCAGAGAACAAGGACATGCTGTTGGTCAGCGCTGGTAAGGCATTCCAATCGAAGCCCGTTTCAAGATCGAAGATCAAACGCTCCTCGATCGACGCGTTGCGCGCGGCGCCACGGATCGCTACCAGTACGTCACCCATTTGCTGGGGTTCCTCACCCCAGACAAAATAAAATGGTGCGAGTGACTGGCGGCTCAGATGCTCATCCAACCGGCTCGGTTGAACAATCATTGGGTGGCTGATAGCTCCAACGAAGACAAGCGCAGTACTAAGGATCGCGCCGCTTCGCGGGCAAGCTCGCGTTGCGTCACCTGTTCCTGTTCGACGGTGCCCAACAGCGAGACCTCATCAAATACAAAATCACGTCGCCAACTCCGCTGCTCCTCAGGGACCAAGACCTTACCGTTGGCGCCGAGCACTTGATATGTCACGTCGATGCCCAACTCGATCTCGCGCACCTTGCCAGAGTCGGGGTCGATCGACAAAGTACGCCGGTCGTAATTGGTGTTGATTATTTCAACGATGAGATCTGCTTTCGATCGGTTTGGCACAATAGCGATCCCACGGTTGGCAAGCGCAGTGCGCGTTGCATTTTGAAATTCGCTGTTGGGGCCTCGCACATAAGCCGACTCGAAGGCCAGCGGACGTCCGCCGACGCCGCGAGGATGCCAACCCCCGCAGGCGCTGAGGACCAATAAAATCGACAAAACGATGAGGACTCGCGCCCGCATCAGGTCGCGACCACAATGTTGACGAGCTTGTTAGGGACAACGACGATCTTTTTGATCTCGTGGTTTCCAACATGTCGTTGAATGTTTTGATCTTCGATGGCGCGCGCTTCCAACGCTGCTTTGTCGGCGCTGGCCGGAACCGTAATCAATGCTCGCTTCTTGCCATTGATTTGCACTACGACCTCAATCTCATCCTGGGCTAGAGCCTGTTGATCGACGCGAGGCCACGGCGTGTCGAGCAGCGATTCGGTGTGTCCAAGCGCAGACCATAAGGCGTCGGTGCAGTGTGGCGTAATTGGCGCCAAGAGTCGAACCGCCACTTCCAAACCCTCCTGCATAACCGCACGCCCGGCGGGACTGCTATCGCGCGCCTTCGAGAGCGCGTTGATGAGTTCCATAACTGCTGCGATCGCGGTATTGAACTTGTAGCGCCGAGCAACATCATCGGTAACCTTGGCGATCGTGGCGTGAACGCGCTGGCGCAAAGCCTTTAGTTCTTTGTTTAATGCCTCCGGCTCGACACTGCCAACGGGGCTGTCATTGGCCACGTGATCGGCTACCAAGCGCCACAGATTGCGCAAGAACCTGAATGCGCCCTCGACTGCGCTATCGGACCATTCCAGCGATTGGTCTGGGGGCGCGGCAAACATCGTGTAAAGACGGACGGTATCCGCACCATACTTCTCGACCAAAACCGCCGGATCGACACCGTTGTTTTTAGATTTCGACATTTTTTCGACCGGCCCAATCTGAACCGGTTCTCCATCGGCCTTGGCCTGGGCCGCGACAACCGCCCCTTTATCGTCGCGCTCAACGTCGACATCGGCCGGATTGAAGTATCGCGGGCGACCCTGCTCGTCAACTCGAAAATAGGTTTCCTTGCAAACCATGCCCTGGGTCAGTAGTTGCTTGAAAGGCTCCGGCCCATCAACAAGTCCGTCATCACGCATCAATTTGTGAAAGAAGCGTGCGTAAAGCAAATGCAAGACTGCGTGCTCGATACCGCCGATATAGATATCGACTGGCATCCAGTAGCGGGCTCGTTCATCGACCATGCCATCAGTGGCGCCCGGCGAACAATAACGAGAGAAATACCAAGAAGACTCAAAGAAGGTATCGAAAGTGTCGGTTTCGCGGCGCGCTGGTTTGTTGCTCCCGGGCACGGTGGTCTCGACAAAACTGGCCGTGGTCTGCAGCGGTGAAACCACGCCCTGCCACTCGATTTCCTCGGGCAGCGCGACCGGTAAGCGCTCTGCTGCTTCGGGGTGGATTGCCTCGCCCTCATACACCATCGGAATGGGACAACCCCAGTAACGTTGCCGAGATACCAGCCAATCGCGCAGGCGATATTGAACCTGCGTTTGCGCACTGTCGCCGAGCGCCTGGGTGATGGCATCAAAAGCGGTGTCGAAATCCATACCGTCATAGGCACCACTATTTACGAGCTCGCCTTTTTCAGTAAACGCCCCTTGTTCGATATCTGGCACATCGCCACCCGCGGGTTTGATGACCGGTTTGATTGCAAGACCAAACGCGCGGGCGAATTCCCAATCCCGCTGATCGTGCGCTGGCACCGACATCACCGCCCCGGTGCCGTAGGTGATCAACACAAAATTAGCGACCCAAACAGGCAGCCGCTCGCCGCTCAGCGGGTGTTCAACCTCGATCCCGAGCGGGACACCGCGCTTGTCGAGCTTTTCGATCGCGGCCTCCGAGGTGGATTGCGCTCGGCAAGAGGCCACGAATTCGGCGACGTCTTTGCGCTGCTCGGCCGCCGCCACGGCCAATGGATGCTCGGGAGCAACGGCCATATAGGTTGCGCCGAGCAGCGTGTCTGGCCGGGTTGTGAAAACTTCAAGCGGAGCGCTGCCACCGACGACCCGAAACTTGATCGACAAACCACGGGAGCGCCCAATCCAATTACGTTGCATGACCTTCACGGCATTGGGCCAACCCTCTAAGTCATCAAGCCCATCCAAAAGCTCATCGGCGTAAGCGGTGATCTTGAGGAACCACTGCGGAATTTCCCGCCGCTCAACGGGTGCACCTGAGCGCCAACCGCATCCATCGATCACCTGCTCATTGGCCAGCACTGTTTGGTCAACCGGATCCCAGTTAACCAACGACTTTTTCCGATAGACGAGCCCTTTCTCGTAGAGCCGTGTAAAAAACCATTGCTCCCAACGGTAGTATTCGGGATCGCAAGTCGCCAGCTCCCGATCCCAGTCGTAGCCGAACCCCAAGCGTTGGAGCTGTGCCTTCATGTCTTCAATGTTGGCGCGCGTCCACTTCGCGGGGGGAATGTTGTTTTCTATCGCGGCATTCTCTGCCGGTAATCCGAATGCATCCCAACCCATGGGTTGCAGAACATTCTTGCCACACATGCGCTGGTAGCGGGAGATGACATCGCCAATCGTGTAATTTCGCACATGCCCCATATGCAGCCGACCGCTGGGGTAGGGAAACATACACAGGCAATAGAATTTTTCGCGCGCGGGGTCTTCGTCAGCTCGGTAAGCGGATTGGAGTGTCCAACGCTGTTGGACCGCGGTCTCAATTGCCTGTGGGTTGTAGCGTTCGTCCATTTCGGGCATCGGTTATCAGACAGGCCCGAATGACCACGAGCTCAATCACAAATTTGAAGGGTTTTTAGATCCGCTGCCGTTTCGAAAACGGCGGCACCGAGGATACCGCACCAAGGGTTTGCGGCGCAAAAAAGGAGCCGGCTCTCGCAAAGCAGAGGAGAGCCGACGAGACCGCCAAATTAGGGGCGGCGATGGAGGGTTCGTAAGTATTTAATCCGCCGCGGTTAGGCGATCGCGGTTTTTATCGACGGTCGATTGCCCAACACCTTTAACCAGGGTTAGATCATCAACGGATTTGAAACGGCCGTATTGTTCGCGGTGAGCCACAATGGCGGATGCCTTTGCTGGCCCGATGCCGATGATTGCGGCCGCCAAGGTCTCGGCGTCGGCGGTATTAAGATTGACGCGGTCCGCGGCGAACGCGCACTGCGCACTCAATACCAGCAGGAACGCGAGCAGTGAGTTTTTAAATAAGGACATGTCCATATCTCCTTCGGATTAGCACGTTGTTTTCACTCATGTGGGTCTCATACCCGACAAGAAGTAGGGTAAGCGCCGAACGATTTGCGGGACAACGCGCAAGCACGGTGGATATCGGACACTGGACAGGGAATTTTTCCCGAAGGTATCGGCGTGCAGCGGACGCCGATGCTTTGAGCGCCAAAATTGCGGGCCTCAGCACCGTCACACGAATGTAATAGAATGCATTTGTAATGGCACGGTGCACACGCAATGCGTTGAGATCGAGCTAATGGCGCAGAATATTTTAATCGTCGAGGACGAACGGGCGATCCGCGAGATGGTAGCTTTTACGCTGAGCGGCGATGGCTACGACTATCTCGAAGCGAGAGACGCCGACGAAGCCCGCAAAGCCCTCAACAATGAGATCCCCGATCTGATCCTGCTCGACTGGATGTTGCCAGGATTAAGTGGCATTGATTTTGCCCGGCGGTTGAAACGCGACCCCCGCACCGCCGGTATTCCCATCATTATGCTGACGGCCAAATCCGACGAGGCAGAGAAGGTAAAAGGCCTCGACTACGGCGCCGACGACTTCGTCACCAAACCGTTCTCTACCCGCGAGTTGCTTGCCCGGATCCGCGCGGTGATCCGCCGCACCCAAGCCGGCGACGACGGGGAACTCATCGAAGTTGCCAAGATCCATATGAACACACGAGCTCATCGGGTGATAATTGATAAAAACGCCGTTGAATTGAGCCCGACTGAATTTCGCTTATTAGGGTTCTTCCTTACCCACCTTGACCGCGTTTATTCACGGTCTCAAATTCTTGATGCCGTGTGGGGAAACCATGCCTACATCGAGGAACGCACGGTCGATGTACATATTCGACGATTGCGCAAGCTGCTGGCGGAGCATGGCTGCGATAAATATGTGCAGACGGTGCGCGGTGTCGGCTATCGCTTTTCGTTGAAAACTGCGGAGAGCTAGAAAAAAACAGCCCATAGATGAGTTTTCTACCTTTCGAAAAACGGACAATTGTTTGATAATTATTCGATAGAGTTAGCTACTAAGAGCCCGCGTGCATCTAAAGGATATACAGCGTTTCGGTGCCATACTCGTTCTCGCCATCGCGGTCGGTTTGGTTCTCGACGCCCTCTCCTGGGCACTGCTGACGGCAGCCCTGATTTACTTGGTTTGGCTGCAGTTGCAACTCAATAAACTACTGAGTTGGGTGAAGGAACCCAAAATTCACGAGCCGCCGGAAACGAACGGCGTGTTGGAAGAATTTGTGCGCGAGGTGGATTATCTGCGGGAACGGCACAAAAAACGTAAAAAGAAGCTGGCGAATTACCTCAAGCAATTTCAGCAAGCGACCCGGGCGCTCCCCGACGCAACGGTGGTGCTCGACGAAGCCGCACAAGTGCGTTGGGCGAACGAAGCGGCAACTCGAGATCTCGGTGTGCGCTGGCCGGAGGACATCGGGCGGCGAATTACGAATTTGATCCGCTCACCTGAAATTCGGGAGTTCGTAGACAACGCGGATAGTCAGCAGACTATCGAAATTAGTTGCCCCAACGATCCGGAGCGCTATCTCAGCGTATTGTTAGCGCCCTATGGAAAATCGCAGCGGCTTTTTGTAGCGCGAGACGTTACGCAACTGCATCGAGCGAATCGGATCCGCCGAGATTTTGTTGCTAACGTCTCGCATGAGTTACGAACACCAATCACAGTGTTTCGAGGCTACCTTGAAAACATGCGGAACCAGCGCGACGTTTGTCCGAGCGAGTGGGAGATGCCGATAAGCCTATTGTCGGGTCAAGCTGATCGCATGCAGTCGTTGGTCGAAGAGCTGCTGTTACTCTCGCGCCTCGAAATGGAAGAAGAAATCTCGGCTACCTCGTCGCTCGCCATCGCTGACCTCATCTGCGATATTCAAGCGCGAGCTTTCGAACTCAGCGGCGCTAGCGATCACCGATTCGTTATGGAAATCGATCCGACGGTTTTCATCGAGGGCGTAGGAAGTGAAATCGACAGTGCGTTTTCGAATCTCGTTTTTAACGCGATTTCGTATACGCCACCCAAGGGCACAATCATCCTAAGATGGTACGCCGACGATGAGGGCGCGCATTTTGAAGTGACCGATGATGGCCCGGGAATTGAGCAGCGGCATCTTAATCGGCTTACCGAGCGCTTCTACCGTGTAGACGCTTCAAGATCTCGCGAGCAGGGTGGCACAGGACTTGGGCTTGCCATCGTCAAACATGTGCTTTCACGACACGGGGCTGTACTTAAGATCGACTCCGAGCTTGGTAAGGGTAGTACCTTCGCTTGCCATTTCCCAGCGGCGCTTATTTGCGGGCCGGTCGTGTTGGAGGAAGCAAGTTAGCTAGAATGGGCACCGGCGAATTTTCTAGCTGCCTTTGAGTTCGTTTTCGATATCTTTCAACGCCGTATGACGCACGTCCTTACCCTCGACGTAATAGATCACGTTCTCGCAAATATTAGCCGCATGGTCACCCACTCGCTCCAGTGCTCGAGTTACGGTGATGGCGTCCAATACATCGGTGATGCAGCGCGGGTCTTCAATCATGTAAGTAATGAGTTGACGCATAATTGCGTCATTCTCATGATCGATCGCTTCGTCTTGTTGAGCGACCGCAAGCGCTTGTTGTGAGTCACTTCTGGCAAAAGCATCAAGGGCACCTCGAAGCATGATCATCACGTGGTTCGCCATCGACAAGATATTGACGTAATGAGAGCTCGTTAGCCCACCGCGGCTGGTATCGGCAGCAATCCGGGCGACTTTTTCGATTTCGTCGCCGACGCGCTCCAAATCGGTGATGGTTTTGCTAACGGACATCACCAGACGGAGATCGGTGGCCGCCGGTTGACGTCTTAAGATGATTTCGGTGCATTGCGCGTCGATTTCCAGCTCGTAGGCGTTAACCTTCGGGTCGTTTGTCGCGACCTCCTCGGCGAGCTCGAAATCGCGTTTGGAAATCGCGGTAATCACCTGTGAAAGCTGACTCTCCACCAATCCGCCCATGGATAAGACGCTCGAGCGGATCCCCTCCAACTCCTGATTGAACTTGTTGGAGATATGCTGTGCGATGTGCTCTACTGACATCTTCGCCACCTAAATCTTAGTTAGAAGCTAAAGCTCCATTCGACTTGAAGTTTAGCATGTAAGTACTTATCCGTATCGCCCGGTGATGTAATCTTCGGTCTGTTTCTCGGTTGGGGTGGTAAATAGCTGCTTCGTTTCTCCGAATTCAATAAGGTCTCCCATGTACATGAACGCGGTGTAATCAGACACTCGCGCCGCTTGCTGCATGTTGTGAGTCACGATCACTATTGTGTAATCGCGTTTGAGCTCGTAGATCAATTCTTCAATTTTTAACGTTGAAATGGGATCGAGCGCCGACGCCGGCTCGTCGAGCAATAACACCTGCGGTTCGATTGCAATCGCGCGCGCGATCACCAAGCGCTGCTGTTGGCCACCGGATAATCCAAGCGCGCTATCTTGAACCCGATCCTTCACCTCCTCCCACAACGCAGCGCCGCGTAACGCTTTCTCTACCGATTTATCGATCTGGCGTCTGCTTTTTACACCTTGGATCCGAAGGCCATAGGCGACATTTTCGTAAATCGATTTAGGGAACGGGTTGGGTTTCTGGAACACCATGCCAACGCGCCGGCGAAGTGAAGCCACGCTCACTGCGGGGTCGTAAATATTCTGCCCATGCAACCGGATCTGACCCGCAATCGTGACGTTATCCAGCACGTCGTTCATGCGGTTAAAACAACGTAGAAGCGTAGACTTCCCGCAGCCGCTGGGACCGATAAATGCGGTTACGGCCTTTTCTTTGACATAGAGGTTAATGTCATTGAGCGCCTGTTTTTCATCGTAATGAAGATTCAGGCCTTCGACTTCGAGGCACGGTGGCGAATCATCGGCGACCGTGTCGGGTTGCTCGGAACCGTCGCGCAGCGCGTCGAAATCCACACCGTGGGTAAGACTTTCCTGGTTGGGTTCATCCTGTTCAACCATGACTCAACCTTCTCCCCCGCTATATTTTTCTCGCAGCCGATTCCGGATCATGATGGCGGCTAAGTTAAGAGCGACAATGATAACAATCAGTAACAACGCCGTGGCATAAACCAACGGGCGCGCCGCTTCGACATTGGGGCTTTGAAAGCCAACGTCATAAATGTGAAAGCCGAGATGCATGAATTTCCGGTCTAGATGCAAGAATGGTGCATTGCCATCTAGGGGCAGTGACGGCGCCAGTTTCACCACCCCAACCATCATCAAGGGCGCGACTTCACCGGCGGCCCTCGCAACCGCAAGGATCAAGCCAGTCATCATGGCCGGAGTCGCCATCGGCAACACAATTCTCCACAGGGTTTCGGCCTTGGTTGCGCCCAGCGCCAGCGAGCCATCACGAATCGCGCGGGGAATGCGGGCAAGTCCTTCCTCAGTCGCGACGATCACCACCGGCACCGTCAAAATAGCCAGGGTTAGCGAAGACCACAACATGCCAGGCGTTCCAAATGTCGGCGCCGGTAACGCCGCAGCGTAGAACAGACGGTCGATGGAGCCACCCAAAAAATAAACGAAAAACCCTAACCCGAATACGCCGTAAACGACCGACGGCACACCAGCTAGGTTGTTGACCGCTATCCTAATCGTTCGCGTCACCGGCCCCTGGCGCGCGTACTCTCTTAAGTAAATCGCCGCGACCACACCAAACGGCGCGACGAATAACGACATGATCAGCACCATCATGACCGTGCCGAAAATCGCGGGGAATACGCCGCCTTCGGTATTCGCCTCGCGCGGCTCGGTGCTGACAAACTCGATGAGTTTGGCGAGGTAGTAGGCGATTTTCTCGCCTACTGACATCTGATTGGGTCGATAAGCTCGTACTAATTGGGCGAGCGGTAAACGCACCTCATCACCGCCGACGGTCTTGGCTAGCAATACATCGCGAGCCTGTTCTTGATACAAACGCGAGAGTTCCGCATTGAGTGTTTCATATTCTGCTTGCAGTTGTTGCTCGCGAGCTTCGATCTCGGCGCCTGCGTTTGCGGTTAAGGCATTTTTAAGCTCCAGGCTGCGCTTGCGCAGACGCAAACGTTCTAGCTGAAAATTAATACCACCGATCTCAGACTTCTCAATTTTCTTGATTTGCGATTGCAATTCATGGCGCCGCTCCAAGCGTACGCTTAATTCCGTCCACACCTGCTCGGGGGCAATCGATAACTGTTTTTCGGCTTCGATAATGCCCGTGGCAAAACCGTAGAAATTACCCCATTCCTCGCGCTCCAAAACGATTACGGACTCAGGTCTTGCGGTCTGCTCGATGACGAGTTCGTTGATCCATTTGAAATCCAAGCCAAAAACATCGCGGTTGCCAATCTTCAATAACAAACGTTGAACAAATTCCTGGCCTTGTGGAACTTTAGTGCCCAACGACCGTAGCCGCGCGGCGCTGGCCAGCTCTTGGTCAACGACTTCACCCAAAATGAACGCTTCGTCCTGGCCTTCAACGAGTTTGAATTGCACCACCTCAGAGGGCCAAAAATGTCCCAAGCCGTGCGCACCGATAAGCCCCAGGAGACCAAACACCATAATGAGCGAAAAACTCACCGCACCGGCATTGATCCAGATCCAAGGATCGCCTGAGCCTAGCCAATGTTGAAAACGGCTATTCATCGAGCTAGAGGCTCGCGTATTTTTCGCGCAGGCGCTGGCGCACGACTTCAGCAACGGTGTTGAAACAGAAGGTCACCAAAAACAAAACCAGCGCGGCTAGAAACAAAATTCGATAGTGGGTGCTATCGACCTCAGACTCCGGCATTTCAACGGCGATGTTTGCCGACAACGCGCGGAATCCCTGGAATATATTGAAATCCATGATCGGGGTATTTCCAGTCGCCATTAAAACGATCATGGTTTCTCCGACGGCACGTCCAAGACCAATCATTACCGCTGAGAAAATCCCGGGGCTGGCCGTCAAAATCACAACTTGCGTCAAGGTTTGCCAAGTTGTCGCGCCAAGCGCCAACGAACCCATCGTGAGCTGGCGCGGCACTGAAAAAATCGCATCTTCACTGATCGAGAAAATGGTCGGGATCACCGCGAAACCGATGGCCATTCCGACCACCAAGGAGTTGCGCTGATCATAAGCAATGCCCATCTCAGTCGACAGCCATTGCGTAAGCGATTGACCGAAGACGAGGAACTCTAATGGCTGGCTTATCTCGACACACAACCACAAAGCCAAGCACATTACCGGGATCAAGGCCAACGCTTCCCAACCCTCGGGAATTAGCGCACTGAGCGTTGCCGGCAAGACCGACCATGCATACGACGCCAACACGACCGACAAGGGCAGGACAATAAACGCTAACAATACGCCGGTGAGATACAGCTCAATGAGAGGCGCCAACCACAAGCCAGCCAAGAAACCCAAAATAACCGTGGGCATGGCGGCCATGATCTCAATAGAGGGTTTAACGAAGGCGCGCATGCGCGGCGTCATGAAATAGGCGGTGTAAATGGCGCCACCGATCGCCAAGGGCATCGCAAACAGCATCGCGTAGAAAGCTGCCTTAAGCGTTCCAAACGTTAACGGCGTTAAGCTGAACTTAGGCTCAAAGTCGCTGCTGGCAGAGGAGGACTGCCAGATATAGTCAGGCTTCTCGCGACTTTCGTACCAAATCTCAGACCAGATCGATGCAAATGAGACTTCGGGGTGTTCATTATGAACATCAAACAATTTCAGCTTACCGCCACGCTCAGCAAGCAAGAGGGCATCGGCACGGGGCGACATTGCGAGTTTGTCGAAAGCCACTTCGCTAACGCGACGGTTAATTAGCGTGCGGCCGGCCGTGGTGTGAAAAACCCCTAAGTTGCCATCCGCATCGATCGCGGCGAAGCCTTTGCGGAAATATTCTGGGGCGATATCGACCACCGGGCTCGTGAATGCCTCGAAGCTGCGGACATTCATCATGGTGTAGTTATTGCTGGCGTCGCGTACCGGAAACCATTGCGAAATTTTTCCTCCGCTGTCGCCAATCAATAGAGAAATCCCGCCGCTTAAAAAACGCAGCACCGAGACTTCGCGATCAGGTTCGATGACAGAAACTCTATCAACCAATTTAATGTCGTCTTTATTTTGAATGTCATAGAAATAAAGACTGCCGGCGGCGTCGATCGCGTACAGCTCGCGTTGATCAACGTCGAGCACCAGATGAGTCAGTGATTGCGCACCGGTGCTTATAATCTGAGTAGACTCGGTGATCGTGACTTCCTCATCGAGGAAGGACTCTTCGCGACCAATATGCAGAACAAAAATACGACCGTCTCCGGTGCTGGCGGCGACGGTTGTTTCCTCTTCGGAATACTCGCCGGCGAGAAGTCTTGGCATCCCCTCGAAGTTATCGATTTCGAACAGTTCTTCGCCAAGCGGGTAGCCAATACTTGGCTTCACAACTCGCTTGTCGTCTTGGTAACTAATTGAATAATAGGGTTTGGCGAGAAGAATTTTACCGTCCGCAATAGCCGCGGTAATGAGGTGAGATGCGGGATCACCAGTGCTGATTGTGGCGAATTTCGAACCCCCCTTCGGATCGAGCTTACCGCCCGCCACGCTCGCTTGCGTTTCGGTGTCAATAAACCTGAAATCTCCGTCTTCATTGATCACGAGCGCCAAACCGGTGTATTCATCCAGAGCAATATGCGCAGGCCCGTCCATTACGGAGCGCAGCTCCGTGCGGGTTTCGATGGCGGCCGGGCGAAACATCGGAACCACGACGAAAAACAAATAAACGAAAATCAAAAGGATCGCGGCGAGCACTGCGACGCCGCCGGCCGCCATCACCCACGCGAACACCCGGTCCTTGAGCAACCTGAAGCGCTCTGTACTCTCTCCGGTAACCAGTTGTGGATCGTTCATCGCGAGTGGAAATGCCGCCTAATTCTTAATCCGCAGAGATTTTGCTTAATTGCTTGGCTGCCACGCTAGCAGGAAGCGGAATATGCCCGTCTTCTACTACCAATAGCTGTCCTTCATAAGAGAGCATCATTTTTATAAATTCGCGCTCCAATGCCGATAGCGGAAGATCGGGATGTTTGTTCACGTAGACATAAAGAAAACGCGATAAAGGGTATTTGCCGGCCACCGCGTTTTCTGACGATGCGTCAATGTAGTTTTCCCCGATCGCACGCGCTAATGGTAAGACCTTGACGCCAGGTGTTCTGTAACCAATGCTGGCGTAGCCAATAGCGCTGAGCGAGTTGGAAACCCGCTGCACCACGGACGCCGAGTCTGCTTGCTGATTCACCGAATTCTTAAATTCGCCTTTGCACAGGGCGCGCTTCTTAAAGTAACCGTAGGTGCCCGAAACGGCGTTGCGGCCGTAAAGTTGAATGGGCCTATTCATCCAATCGCCTTTCAAGCCGAGACCGCCCCAGGAAATGACATCTTTGTCGCCCCCGCATTTTCGTTGCGCCGAGAACACGGCATCGACATCAACGATTGTCATATTCTCGAGCGGATTGTCCTTGTGAACGTAAACCGCCAGGGCATCGATCGCGACCGCGATAGGTGTCGGTTTGTAACCGTGGTGTTGTTCAAACGCCGCTATCTCCTGAGCCCTCATCTTGCGACTCATGGCACCAAAATTCGACGTCCCGTCGGTTAGCGCCGGTGGTGCCATTGCCGACCCTGTGGCTTCAATCTGGATAGTCGCATTCGGATGAAAGCGCCTAAAGGCGTCGCGCCACAGCCTCATAAGATTGGCCAGTGTGTCGGAACCGATGCTCGACAGATCGCCAGATAAGCCGCTTTCGACTTTGTAAGCGAGTAAGTCCGAAGCAACCGGGATCTCGGCATGCACCGCGCCAATGAGCAACAAGAGCGCGCTAAAACACCGGAGCCGAGCCACAAGTCACCTCAAAAAGCGTTAACGGTATGGGTTTGAATGCGCCTGTTTTTATTTTAATTGGAGAGAACCCCTGGTTGGGTAGATAAACGGCCCAGTCTAAAGCGCCGATCATGACAATTCAGTGACTCCTAACTCTGACCGCTGAGGTAGCAAATCCAACCCGCGTCGGGGTCTGCACAGGTGACCGGCTCAAAGACGCCATTGCCGTCTTCCTCGTCATCATCCCAACCTTGCCAATAAACCTTAATGTCGCCGAATCCGGCTTCACCGAGCAGTTCCTGGATCTCCGGCAGGGTCCATAAGCGCCATTCATAAGTGAATGCCTGGTCCAGACGAGAACCGTCTGCGAACTTAAAGTGGATATGGCACAGCATCGTACCATCGACCGGATTGTAGCTAGCCTGATCCCAAATATAGGTGAAATCCCCGTGGTCGGTTTTCTCTTTCATGACTCGAAATGCATCATAGCCACCGTAGCAATCGAGAAAAAAAACGCCGTCTTTGGCCAACTGGGAGCGAGCGAAAGCGAAGTAGCTACGCAACGTTTCGCGGGACTTGAAAATCCAATAGCTAAAATTCATCGCGATGATGATGTCCTGATCGGGCGTCGCCGTCGTCGTTACATCGCCCTCGATAAGCTCGATCCGCTCGCACGCTCCCGCTCCTAAATTAGTGGCGCGATGCGCTCTCCCCCACGCCAGCACCTCGCTCGATAGATCAATACCCACCGCACGATTGGTTGGACGGCGCCTGACCCATTCACAGGCCGTATTTGCGGTCCCGCAGAAGTCTTCTCTTAATTTCTCCGCGCGACGCCCCGTCAACCGCTGAAACTGATCATCGACGAAATCAATTTCCGACTCCACGCACTGAACAGCGCGCTCGTAGTAAGTATGGCGATCGGCGCCGTCGGCGATCGGCGGCCCTTTGGCTTTGTCTTTTTTCTTACGCTTTCCCATCAGCACACATTTAAACCGGTATAATCGGAGAGGGCGTTGCGGGTACTCACCGCGATAAGGAGAGGCCCCTGCCGCCCAGCGAGCGCGCAATGGTAAGCGCAGCTAGCAAATTTGGCCACGCGTAAACGCACGACAAAATGCCCTATGGATGCGAAAACGCTAGAAATCGGTGATGCCGAGCTCTATATCAACCGCGAGTTGAGCCTGCTGGCCTTCAACCGGCGCGTGATTGAGCAAGCCGTCGATCGTTCTCATCCGCTTCTGGAGCGGCTGAAATTCCTGTGCATCGCCAGCAGCAATCTCGACGAATTCTTCGAGATCCGAGTCGCCGGCCTAAAGCAGCAAGCCGCGTTCCGCTCAGGCCAAATGAGCCCGGATAACCTAACACCTTCGGAACAACTACGGCTGGTGGCGCAGACGGCCCACGAGCTGGTGGCCGAGCAATACCGGATCCTCAACGAGGTCCTGATCCCGGAGCTTGCCGCAGAACAGATCCATTTCCTCAAGCGTAGCGACTGGAAGGGCCGTCAAACGCGCTGGGTGCGTCAGTTTTTCAACCGCGAGTTGCTGCCGGTGATGAGCCCGATCGGCCTTGACCCTTCGCACCCTTTTCCACGGATCCTAAATAAAAGCCTGAACTTCTTGGTTTCCCTCGAAGGTAAAGATGCTTTCGGGCGGAATTCCGTCATTGCCATCGTGCAGGCACCACGCGCTCTGCCACGCATTATCAACATTCCCAGTAACTATACGAACGGCGCCAACGATTTCGTGTTTCTATCGTCGATCATTCATGCGCATGTCGGCGATCTGTTTCCGGGTATGCAGGTCACCGGCTGCTATCAATTCAGGGTTACGCGCAACAGCGATTTATTTGTCGACGATGAGGACGTTGAAGACTTAATCGCCGCTCTTGAAGGTGAGCTGTTGCAACGCCGTTTCGGCGATGCGGTTCGTCTCGAAGTAGCCGACGGCTGTCCGCAGGAAATGATCAGCCTTCTCACCCACGAATTTAAACTAACGGACGACGACATCTACACCTGCAATGGCCCGGTGAATCTCACCCGCCTGATGGCCGTTGACGGCATGATCGATCGCCCGGATTTGAAGTTCCCGACCTTCACGCCATCGCGCCCGTTACGCTTGAAACGTTCGACGGATATGTTCGAAGTAATTCGGCGGGGGGACGTGCTGCTGCACCACCCGTTTCAGTCGTTCGCGCCAACTGTCGAGTTCCTCTATCAGGCGGCCGCCGATCCCGATGTGTTGGTAATTAAACAAACGCTCTACCGCACCACGGGTGTCGACTCACCGGTTGTTGAAGCGCTTGCGCAAGCCGCGAGTGCTGGCAAGGAAGTAACAGTCGTCATTGAGTTAAAGGCGCGATTTGATGAACAGGCTAACATCGATCTCGCGACCCGCTTGCAAGAAGCCGGAGCGCACGTGGTCTACGGCGTGGTTGGACACAAGACCCACGCCAAGATGATTTTGGTTGTCCGTCGCGAAGGTAAGCAACTGCGGCGCTACGTGCACCTTGGCACTGGCAACTACCATCCCCATACCGCACGTCTCTATACGGATTACGGTCTTTTCACCAGCGACAACACCATGGGTGTTGATGTGCAGAAAATCTTTCACCAACTCACCGCCCCCGGACGCGTTGGCAAGCTTAAGAAGCTCATCCAATCGCCTTTCTCCTTGCATTCGGACATTGTGGGTTTCATCGAGCGCGAAGCTGACCACGCGAGCGCGGGGCGCAATGCCCGGATCATCGCCAAAATGAATTCCCTCAGCGAGACGAAGACCATCGACGCCCTTTATCACGCCTCGCAGGCAGGGGTGAAGATCGATTTGATCGTGCGCGGTGTTTGCGCACTGCGACCGGGATTGGCAGGGATCTCGGATAATATTCAGGTACGCTCAGTGATCGGCCGCTTTCTAGAACACACCCGCGTTTTTTACTTTTTAAACGATGGTGATAGCGAACTTTACCTGTCTAGTGCCGATTGGATGGGCCGCAATTTTTTCAATCGCATAGAAACCTGCTTCATGATCGAGGACAAGCGTCTTAGAGACCGGGTGCTGAAAGAAGGTTTGAATAATTACCTCTCTGACAACGCTAGAGCCTGGATCCTTAAAAGTGATGGTAGTTATGTGCGCGCCAAATCCAGCGGCACCAAAATACGTGATGCGCAGGCGCGATTACTTGAGCAACTTGCGAGCTAAGGAAAAGCTTACTTGAACTTCAATTTTGTACCCGCTGCTTTGAGGTAGACGGCTTCTTGTTCCAGATCGGCTGTGGTCAACGGGTGTTGATCGAGCCAGCCTTCCGGGTAGCGCAGCTTAAGCGAAGAACCGTCGACCTGGAAATCAACAGGCGGTAACGCAACATCGCGACGGCGACGGTTCAGCACAAACGCGAGGCGTAAGATCACGGCGAGTCGTTTCATACGCTCCGCTTGAAGAACGGGAAATTTCTCGAACTCGGACAAAGGCACTTTGCGCCGATGACCACGGACCAGCGACGCCAAGCGCGCTTGCTCACCACGCGCGAAACCCGGCATATCAAGATTCCGCAGTAGATAGCCGCCGTGCTTATGATACTGAGAATGGGAAACAGACAAGCCAATTTCGTGCAGCATCGCGGCCCAGCGCAATAATGCCCGGTTCTCGTCATCGTCGAGATGCCACTGCGATGCAATTTGTGCCAACAACATTTGCGCACAGTCATTAACGCGGCTGGCTTGCGCAAGATCGAGTTGATAGCGATCGGCGAGGAATGCGATCGTCGTCTCGCGCGCATCCTCTTTGTTGATGCGTCCCAATAAATCGTAGAGCAGCCCCTCGCGCAAGGCGCTTGAAGATACCAGCATCTGATCAATCTTCAACGCCTCGAACGTGGCGTAGAGGATCGCGAAACCGCCAACAAAAACCGGACGGCGCTCACCGGAAAGCCCATCGAGCTGGAGCGCTTCGACATTGCCCGCTTGCAACAGGGTCGAGCGCACCTCTTCGAGTGCGCTGGCGGTAATGCCTTCTTTACTCCAGCCTTGGCGCATAACGATCTCATGGATAGCTAATATCGTTCCGGAAGCACCGATAACTTGTTCCCAACCGATATTCCGGTGCCATGCCTCTAGGGGTTCCAGCTCTTGGCGTGCGAACAACTGCGCCTGACCTAGCGCGGTTTCAGAAATTTTTCCATCGGCGAAGAACCGCTGACTCAAACTCACACAACCCATGTGTAAGCTTTCAGTGAAGCGCGGTTCAAACTGAGCGCCAAGGATGAATTCGGTGCTGCCGCCACCGATGTCCATAACCAACCTGGTCGGCGAGTCGTCTTGCAAACCATGCGATACGCCGAGGTAAATCAGGCGCGCCTCTTCGTGGCCCGATATCACGTCGATCGCGTGACCGAGTGCAAGCTCCGCCTGGTTGATGAAATAAAAAGCGTTGCGCGCTTTCCTCAAAGTATTGGTGCCAACCACACGGACGTTGTCAAATTCGATATCGCTCAAGCGTTCTCCGAATCGCTCAAGGCAGGCCATAGCGCGGCTTACCGCCGTCGTGGAGAGGTAATTGCGCTCGTCAAAACCATCGGCCAGACGCACCATCTCGCGCATCCGATCGACGACTTGGTAGCGACCATCCTCATCAACCTCGGCGACAATCATGTGAAAACTGTTTGAGCCTAGGTCAACGGCAGCGAGTGTCCTGGCAAGTTCACCGGTCATCAGAAAGTAAGCCAAAAAGGGAATGTGAACAGAAGAAGGGCAATTATACTGGAGCCTAGGCAAAGGAGGGTTTGCGATGACAAGTTCGATAAAACGAGTTGGGCCCAAAGAGGCCTGGCAGGCGCTTAACGATGACCATCGAGCGCGGCTAATTGACGTGCGTTCGACCGTCGAATTCAAATACGTTGGGCACCCGCTAAACGCCGTCCACGTGGTTTGGAAAGAATTCCCCGACTGGGAAGAAAACGCCCACTTCGGCACGCAGGTCGCCGCGGCCTTAGGCGAGGCGGGGTCTGACGCCCCAATTTATTTGATCTGTCGAAGTGGCGCTCGCTCGTTCGCCGCAGCCGAGCGCCTTGCGGAGCAGGGCTACACCCACCTCCATAATGTCGAGGAAGGTTTCGAAGGCGATCGCGATGACAATCATCACCGTGGGACAATCAACGGTTGGCGGTTTCATGGCCTTCCGTGGGAACAGGGATAGCCACCGGCAAGCATTTATGACGGTGATGCCCCGCAGGACCAACACATTGCGAATTGACCTTCGATCATCTCCGCACACTGCGGGCAACGCCACTGGGCACCGTGATTTTGACGGCCGGCGAACTCGGCGACAATAGCCTCGGCGCGAGTTTGGTCATCGGCATCAACGATCCAAACCTCAGGCCAGCATTCGTTGATCGGTAATTCGCCAAGCGCACCGGAAAGGTAAGAGTTCTTCACCAGACACTTAATCCCCGCTTCTTTTAATACCGATTCCAAAAGTCCGGCGAGGATTGGATCGCTCGTTTGGTAAATCTTATGCATCGGGGTCTGCTCTCACTGACCTAGGCCTTATAATGACCTATCTTTTCGCCGTTTCTCTACGATGTCTCCTGATCTTATTCGCAACATCGCGATCGTTGCTCATGTCGATCACGGTAAAACCACCTTGGTCGATGAGTTGCTGAGTCAGTCTGGCACGCTTGATCAGAGGCGCCAACGTGAAACTCGCGTCATGGATAACAACGACCTTGAGCGCGAACGTGGGATCACGATCCTCGCCAAAAATACCGCCATAGATTGGCAGGGACATCGGATCAACCTCGTGGATACGCCCGGTCATGCCGATTTTGGCGGCGAGGTCGAGCGGATTTTGTCGATGGTGGATGCCGTACTGCTGCTCGTCGACGCCGTGGAGGGCCCGATGCCGCAAACACGCTTTGTGACCCAAAAGGCTTTCGCGAAGGGGCTTAATCCGATTGTGGTGATCAATAAAATGGATCGTGACGGCGCCAGGCCAGACTGGGTATTGAATGAAACTTTCGACCTATTCGATCGGCTGGATGCCACCGAAGAACAACTTGATTTCCCGGTTGTCTACTGCTCGGCGATTAACGGGCAAGCGAGCCTTAACGCGGCGGTGCTCGATACCAATATGGACTCGCTATTTAGCGCCATCATTAACGGCGTTGCCCCGCCTCAGTGCGAGGTGAGCGCACCATTGCAGATGCAGATCAGCGCGCTGGATTATTCATCCTACGTCGGCACCATCGGTATTGGCCGGATCCGTGCGGGTGAAATTCGCCCCAACCAGGGCGTGACGATAGTGAACGCGGCGGGTGAAACTCGCGGCGCCCGGGTGTTGGAAGTTTTGGGGTTTAGAGGACTAGAACGCGAAAAACTCGAGCGGGCGGGCGCTGGTGACATCGTTGCACTCACTGGTATCGACGGCGTGCAAATCTCGGACACGCTGTGCGCGCCCGAGCGTGTTGAAGCCCTGGCGCCCCTGGTCGTCGATGAGCCCACGGTTTCGGTGACCTTCGAAGTTTCCGACTCGCCCTTGATCGGGGGTGAAGCGCAATATGTCACCAGCCGTCAAATTTTGGAGCGCCTTGAAAACGAGCTGGAGTATAACGTTGCGTTGCGCGTTCAACCGACCGCCGATCCGAAGTGCATCAAAGTCTCCGGCCGCGGCGAGCTGCACCTCTCGGTTTTAATCGAGAACATGCGTCGCGAAGGATTTGGGTTTTGTGTGGGACGCCCCCAGGTCGTGGAGAAGATTGTCGATGGTCAACGCCAAGAGCCGTTCGAACAATTGGTCGTCGAGCTGGCCAGCGAGTACCAAGGCGCCGTCATGGAGCGGCTCGGCGAGCGCCGCGGGGAACTGCAGGACATGCGCCCCGATGGCCGTGGTCGCGTGCGCTTGGAATACGACATTCCGGCACGCGGAATCATTGGCTTTCGCACTGAGTTCTTGACCTTAAGCTCGGGCACGGGGGTGATGTATCACACCTTCGATTCATTCCGGGGCATTGACAAGAAAACGATCGGCAGCCGCAATAACGGGGTATTGATTGCCAACGGCAATGGTCGCTCGCTTGCTTACGCGTTATTTAACCTGCAAGAACGGGGGCGTTTGCTGGTGGGCCCGGGCGAAACTTTGTATGAAGGGATGATCATTGGCATCCACAATCGCCCCAATGATCTGGTTGTTAACCCAATGAAGGCCAAACAACTGACCAATATCCGCGCGTCCGGTAATGACGAAAATGTCTTGCTGACGCCGCCGGTGAAATTTGATTTGGAGCAGGCACTGGAATTTATTGGCGACGATGAGCTTGTTGAGGTCTCGCCGACCATGATCCGACTACGCAAACGGCAACGCAGCGAGATCGATCGCAAGCGCGAGCAACGCGCAAAAGGGGCTGCTTGATCGCGCTTATCCAGCGCGTCGCTGGCGCCGCGGTCGACATTGCCGGCGAACGGGTTGCGGAAATTCAGGAAGGCCTGCTGGTATTCGTCGGCGTCGGCGAAGACGATCAGC
>JBCCEV010000027.1:0-31633 GCA_039030125.1 Pseudomonadota bacterium
AGTGCCATCCTCGGCGCCAGCATTATCGCCAACCTCGGGGAGCGGGCGGAAGCCTTCGCGGACTTCAACGCCGAGATCGACCGGTCGCAGCGTTACTGGTCTTTCGGCGCGGGGGTGCGAGTCACGTGGTGAACATCACTCCTCTCCTAGTCGCCATATTCACAAAGGGAAGGGCCACATGAGCAACACTGAGGTTGAATTGGATCGCTCCGCCACGAGCGCTGAGGCGTGCTTCGAGGAGATGCTAGAACATGCCAGAGCCATTTGCGCGCGACGTGGCGAACGTTTAACCGACTTGAGGCAAACGGTTTTGGAGCTGGTGTGCCGAAGCGCCACACCAGTAAAGGCCTACGAGATTCTAGATGCCCTTAAAGCGGTCGGCCGCAGCTCCGCGCCACCCACGGCTTATCGGACGCTCGATTTCTTACAGTGCCTGGGCTTAGTGCATAAGATTGAGCGCATCAACGCCTATGTTGGATGCAGCCACCCTCTGAAATCACACAGCGGGATGTTTCTGATCTGCAGTGGCTGCGGTAACGCTGTTGAACTTGCGGACAACGGATTAGCGTCACGGATTGACGCGCAGGCGGAAAAAGCAGGCTTCAAGGTTCATGACCGAACGGTCGAGGTCTCAGGGGTATGCGACGCCTGCCGTCACTGATCAATAATTTGCGGGCAAAGCGCTATCGACGCGCTGGCTTCGAACGCTATCTCGTTGCTCACTGCGGCGCGATATTTTGCTCGACCGCTAGCCAAACTTCATTGCGACGCATGAAAGCGGGCATGAAAGGTGAGTTGTAGCGCGCGAAAAGTGGCGCGCCCGTCGTTGCGATCCCAGCCGCTTTAAGGGCGGCGGTGAGCTCCTCGGTTTCACGGCGAAAATAACTTTCTCGCCAGCGGCCCGAAAACCGACGCACGGCGAACGTTCCGCCCGCAAACTCTTTAATGACGACTTCGCTATTTAGAGGCTTCGGTAGCGTTTGCAGGTTATAGCTTTGTGGCATCACGAATTGGTGCCAATAGCGCTGCCCAGCCGCTTTGCGGCTGATCACCGGAGCCGTCATATCGATTTTCACCGCCTCGGCGTCACTGGTCGCGTTCTCGCCACCTATAAACCCCGCAAGCCGCCAAAATGCCTCGTTACCGGACTCCCTAAATTCGCCCTCTACTAAGGTTTCGGCCAGCAGCAACGGTGGGTAGCGGCGGATCTCAAAGTCGCCCGTCTGACGAACTAATTCGAATGCGGGTTCTTCCACGGCATTTGCCGTCCACGCAGCGCTCAGGAGTATCAACACGGTGATGACATCACATTTTCTAGGCATTGCAGGCTTCCTTTAACGGGCTACGCTGACGACGCCCGACCAGATTGCTCGTGAGCGTGCCGAACAGGATGTCAAAATTGACTCCACAAGCGCCGCGATTGGCGTTGAGAAACCGCCTCTTGTTTGCGAAATACCCACTGCGGCTATGATAAGTGGCACGGGCAGGCCCTGATCGGTAAAAGGCTTAAGCGTGGGCATGGGAGCAAAGCAATGGCGTTAATTCGAATTGATGATATTGACCTCAATGTTCGCCAGTGGGGGCGTGGAGATCCTCTATTTCTGGTCCACGGCCTTGGCACCAACAGCAGCTTATGGCGACATCAAGTCCCCGCGTTCAGCGCAAAATTTCGGGTCATCGCCATTGATCTTCGCGGGTTTGGCCGCTCCTCCAAACCTGCGGGCCGGGAGAACTACAGCATTTCAATCATGGCGCAAGACGTCGTGCGTGTGTGTGAAAAACTGGCGATCGATAAGATCAACTTTCTTGGCAGTTCGATGGGCGGTTTCATCGGGCAACAACTCGCCTTAGCAGCGCCGGATCTCTGCAAGCGCGTGATCCTTGCCCACACTGCGAGCGAATTCGCTATCCCCGCTGATGTCATGCATGCGCGCATGAAGGCGCTGGATGAGATCTCGATGGATGAATATGCCGAGCTCGTCGCCGAACAGGCGTTGGCGCAACCGCCCGATCCCATCGTTGACGAATGGCTTAGGGAGATGATTGCGGATAATGAGCGTGAAGCTTACAAACATGTGCTCGGCGGCGCGCTTGCCGAATTCGATCTGAGCAATCGCATTGGTGAGATACGCTGCCCGACTTTAGTGATTGCGGGCAGTGACGATCGTGTGCTGCCGCCCGCCGGGGGGCGCAAAATCGCGGCGACGATCCCGAGCGCTGAATTTGTTCTCGTGGAGGGGGTAGGGCACATCGGCTACGCGGAGAAACCCGAGCCATTCAACAAAGCCGTACTCGAATTCTTGGCGCGACCTGTGCAGCGCCTTTAAGGAATCAACTGATAGGCTCGGAGCCCTTGAGTCACCTCGTCGGGATCTGTGACGTGCACGGTACTGAGTCCCCGGCTTTTGGCGCCTGCAATATTTTCGTGTGCATCGTCGAAGAATAAGATCCGCCCAG
The DNA here is from genome assembly GCA_039030125.1 of Pseudomonadota bacterium. Lineage (GTDB taxonomy): Bacteria > Pseudomonadota > Gammaproteobacteria > JBCCEV01. The sequence continues at coordinate 2,458 of JBCCEV010000027.1, forward strand.
GATCAGCGCCGATCCTAGCGATCACATGATCAAACATTGCGGCTTCCGGTTTTCGCATGCCGAGCTTCGAGGACACGAAAATCTCCTCGCAGAGATCAAAAAGTACCGGGTGTTTTACCGACCACACGGCGTGGTGGGTATTGTTGGTATTGGTTAATCCGAAGATCGGAATGGTTGGGCTGACTTGGCGGACCGCGGCAATGTTGTCGTCGATTTCCCCAACCAATATCGCGTTCCAACCCGCGATGAAATCAGCGTCTGGCCCCCGGTATTCCATGATCTCTCGCAAGTGCGCAAAGTACTCTCGGCCCGAAATCTCACCGCGTTCGTGCCGACGATAAGGCTCGTCCATTTCGAAGCGGGCTTCCATCTGCTCGATGGAAAGTGACGAGTGGGTCCCCCAAAAGGCAAAGACCCGCCGCCAGTCGATCGCCATCAGTACACCGCCAAGGTCGAAGAGCACGGCGTCAATATTTGTACTAGGAGACATCGAAACTCTCAATTTATTGTAGGTGTGCAAGAGGGGCGATCGCGACGAAGATTTTGTCTGACCGGTATGCTCCTCTTAGAAATCTGCGAATGCGCTGATCCTAGCGGCGTTTTTTCTCAGAACAAGCTTAGCGTGGGTGGCGCGCTCACATGCTTTGATTTTTTACTCGACGCTGTCAGAGATTGCCCAGCGCTTGGCGGTAAAGCGCCGCGGCGTCATCAATATTCATCGCCCTTGGATTGGTGGCCGCCGAGGGATCTTTAGCAGCCATTGGTGCCAAGCGTTCGATGTGTGTTGCTTGCACGCCGATATCGCTGAGCGTTTCCGGTATTTTGATAAGTTCGCGCAGTTCGACGACCCAATCGTAGAAACCATCAAAACTATCGTTCAACGAAAGATATCGGGCGAGCTCGGCAATCGAGCCGTCGATCGATTTGCGATTGAACGTCAAAACGTAGGGCATGACGATGGCGTTGGTTAATCCATGATGGCCATCAAGTACGGCACCAACCGGGTGACTGAGCGCGTGCATGGCACCCAGGCCTTTTTGGAACGCGGTGGCGCCCATCGTCGAGGCGACCAGCATATGAGCCCGCGCCTCGATGTCGTTGCCGTCGGCGACGGCGCGGGGAAGCCAGTCTTTGACAAGTCTGATCCCTTCAATGGCGATCCCGTGTGCCAGCGGATGAAAAAGCGGCGAGCAAAAGGCTTCGAGATTGTGTGAAAGCGCATCCATGCCGACCCATGCGGTGATGTCGGCTGGCAAACCAAGCGTCAGCTCGGGATCGAGGATAACGATCTGGGGAAGCATTCGCGGGTGAAAAATAATTTTCTTAACGTGCTCTCGCTCATCGATGATCACCGAGGCGCGACCGACCTCCGAGCCAGTGCCTGCGGTGGTTGGAACGGCGACTACGGGCAGCATGGCGTCCTCATCGGCACGCATATACCAGTCTTCGCGATCTTCGAAGTCCCAGAGCGCTCGCTCTTGTCCCGCCATAAAGGCAATGGCTTTTCCAGCATCCAATGTGGAGCCACCGCCCATCGCAATGACCCCATCATGCGAATGTTCATTCAGTACCCGCACGCCTTCTTCGACATTACGGCCGACTGGATTTCCCTGCACTTGACTAAATAATCCGCACCCTAAACTCGCTTCGCGGCAATACGTCAGCGCGTTTTCGATTAGCGTACGAGACGCGAGATTGTGGTCGGTGACGAGCAAGGGATGTTTCATGCCTAGCTGGCGGCAGAGGTTGGGTAACTCTCGGAGCCGGCCTGCGCCGAAACGAATATCGGTGGGGTAATTCCAGTTAGCTTCAATCAATGAGTTCAGCGCATGCTTGCAGGTCGTCTCGAATTCTGAGGCGCATACCGGTATTGCGCAAATAGTGAAAAGCCTCCGCTAGTCCGCGCCTTGATTTTCTCGGAACAAAAAAAACGGGGGCCAAAGGCCCCCGTTTCCAGACATCTTGTCTGAGCCGGTATTACGTACCGAGACGTCGCATCGCCTGAACCGTCATGTATTCGGAAATCATGTCGTCCAGTTGCATGTCGAGTTCGGAACGGAAACCACCTGCGCAAGATTCTGCGTGGTGGAAACGCGTGACACGACCGGTTTGGATGTCGTTGGAAATCACCCAACTCCAGGTCCATTCCGTACGTCCATCGGACGCCGTGCGCTTTTGGCCTTGACCGTTGTCCTGATACGAGAAGCCCGGTTCGAAGGACTTCCAGATTTCGCCGCGGCGGTCGAAAGAGATCGCTTGCGGGAAAGTCAGCATACGAGCGTCGATATAGACGCGGCGTTTGCTCACAGGCGCGCGTGGGAAGCCCAGCGGCTCGCCTTCTAGAATGACCACTTCGGGGATCAGGGACTTACCAACATGTAGGTAGGTATTGCCCTGCGGGCCACCGATCACTGGATGTGCCCAGTTGTCGTTTTGTGGCAACCATTGGTGGTGCATCGAACCGAGATACGGTTGGCGACCAACAATCTTGTAGTTGCCCCAAGTGAGCATGGGATCACCAGCAGACCAAGCATCGGAGAGGAACAGGTTCATACCCGCAACCAGCGGCTCGAAGCGTTGGTTCGTCGGGAAGCGACGGACACGCTTGAAGGCTGGGAGGTAACCGAACAAGTCCGGGAACTCACGTTGGTCATAGTGCCAGACGTTCATGAACGCCGTGCCCTTCACGTCGTTTGGCTCGGTGAACCAAACAGACTGGAAGCGAACTTTATCTTCATGACCTGGCAAGTAGACACCCGGTGAATTCGGATGTGTCAAACCTGTGGCTTGTTGCTCGGCCCACACGAAATGGTATTCGTAGTTAACGTTACCTTCCGGGTCCAACGCAAACGTTGGGATGGCGTAGATGGTTTGGTCGTGACGACCCCAGCTCAACGTCAGGTTAGCAATAGCTTCCAAACCTGTTTGCGGATCTGGGAATGGGTGACCACCAATCCAGGGTGAACCATCGTCCGTCCAAACGTTACCGACGTCGTCGAATTTTGCACGGCCTTGGTTCTTGATAGTGGCATCAAGAAAGAAAGGCGGATACATCTTTTCGATTTCAGTATCGGTGGGCTGGATCCAGAATTCGCGACCCTGTTGCTTCACTTCGGTGTAAAGCATGGGGTCAACCAAGTCTTTCACGATGTCGATGTTATCGGCATTGATAACGTCGCCTTCTTTGATCTGCCCTTTCGTGTACAGCTCGATGCTTAAAAGCTCTTCCGGATAAGCTTTCGAGACATCGCCTGAACGACAGATCTCGGGCCATAGTGAGGTCAGTACACCTGCCCCTCCAAGACCCATAGCCGTCTTCTCCATAAAGAAGCGTCGGCTGTAGTCAAAGTCGTATTTCCTAATATGCATTTATTGAACTCCCCGTCGACTAGGAAAGTGTTTATCGTTTAAACGAATTATTTCGCGACGGGCGAATATGGCACATTTACTGGTCCAACGTAACCCGTCTGCCCTTGTATAGTGCCCATTGATCAGGATTGGGTTCAAAAAAGGTACACTTTTGTGCGCTGCACTATCGACAGGCAGCGTCAAAGCGATCGAGGCGATGTCGCAAGCGTTATCTACACGGAGATCATTTGCCGCCATCGGCGACCTACCCAGTCCCCGAGGCGTGCCAGTGTTCGGTAACTTTTTGCAGGTGAAAGCCGGCGAGTTCCATCTGTGCCTGGAGCGTTGGCGCGAGGAACTCGGGCCGGCGTTTCGGATCAATCTGATGGGCATGACCTTTGTGTGCGTCGACGATCCTGAAATCACGCACTACGTCTTAAAAGAACGGCCGGAGCGTTTTCGACGGCGGCGCTCACTGGAAACCGTGATCAAGGAGATGGGTTTTAACGGCCTGTTCTCTTCGGAAGGTGAGAGCTGGCGACGCCAGCGTCGCATTGTTGCGCAGGCGCTTAACAGCGCGCACCTCCATCGTTTTTTCCCAAATCTTGAAGTGACCACGGAACGTTTTCGCAAGCGCCTGACCAATGCGCACGAGGCGAATGAGAGTTTGGACCTCTGCCGGGAGCTGATGCGCTACACCGTCGATGTGACCGCGCTGCTAGCGTTTGGGATCGATGTGAACACCATTGAAACGGATGGGCCTGTTATCCAGCAGCATTTGGATAAGGTTTTTCCGATGCTTAATCGCCGGATCAACATGCCCATTCCTTACTGGCGTTACTTTCCGCTCAAGGCCGATCGGGAATTAAAGGCGGCGCTAAAGGAAGTAAAACGCCACGTAAACCAATTTATTGACGATTGCCGGGCACGGATGGCCAGCAATCCAGATCTCTTCGGATCACCAACAAACTTTCTGGAAGCGGTGATCGCCGCTCAGGACGAAGATGGCTCCCGCTTTAGCGATGAAGAGATCTACGCCAATGTAATCACCTTGCTGCTTGCCGGTGAAGACACCACCGCGATCACGCTGGCTTGGGCTTTGAAGTTCTTTTGCGACTACCCCGATTTTTTCAAGCGCGCGCGAGACGAAGCTGATGCGGTGTTGGGTGAGGACTTCATGCCGCGCAATTACGATGCCATCGGCTCCTTGCCTTTTATCGAAGCGTTCGCCAATGAAACCATGCGGGTTAAGCCGGTCGCGCCGCTACTCGCCGTCGATCCTAACGAGGACGTTGAACTGCTGGGCATGAACATTCCCAAGGGTACGCCGATTATGATGCTGATCCGCTATGGCGCGAACAGCGCGGAGAACTTCAGCGCCCCGGCGAGCTTTGACCCCGATCGTTGGCTAACCGCTCCTGGGGACCTTCAAAAACACAATACCAAAGCTTTTCTGCCCTTTGGCACCGGGCCGCGATTTTGCCCTGGGCGAAACTTGGCGTTGCTAGAAATCAAGATGGTATTAGCGATGATCTGCAGGAACTTCGATGTGCGGTTGGATCTGCCCAGCGCCGAGGTCAAAGAAAAGCTGTCCTTCACCATGATGCCCGATCGATTGACGGCGCGGATCAGCCCGCGGGCGTTGTGATCGCCCGCACATAACCACGTAAATGTTGTAAACCACGCCGGTCACGGCCGGTTTTTGGATTTTTATCTCTGTGAAACCCGTTGTTGTTCTCTTAAGCCTGGCCGGCTTCGGCGTTGTGGCGTTATTACGTCTCACAGATCCGCTGGTGCCCATGGTGAGCGCGGCTTTCGACACGACGGTCGGGCGGGCATCGATTATTGTTACCAGCTTCGCGGTTCCGTACGGCTTGTTTCAGCTTTTCTTCGGTCCGCTGGGCGAGCGGATCGGTAAGCTTCTGGTCATCGCGCTGACCTTGACCGCGTCCGGCGTGTTGACGATGGCCTGTGCGCTAGCAAATGATTTGCCGGCTTTGGCGCTCTTACGATTTTTAGCCGGTGCGGCATCTGCTGCGGCCGTGCCGCTATCGCTGGCTTATATTGGCGATAACGAACCTTACGAAAGCCGACAGCCGGTCATCGGTTTTTATTTACAGGGGCTGATTTTCGGCCAGGTACTCGGGGGGCTGCTGGGTGGCATCGTCGCTGACACTTTGGGATGGCGGGGGCTGTTCCTGGTGTTCGGGGGCGTTAACACGGCGTTGGGGGTTTACCTTTTAACGCACGTTCGCGCGTACGGTGACAGGACCAGCCCGGTACCGCTTGGTTTGTTCTCCACGCTTAAAGCATATTGGAGTTTGTTGATTGAGAAACACGCCAGCGGTGTCTACGTGGCGGTCGCGGTTGAAGGTTTTTGCGTCTTTGGGGTACTTGCTTTCATTGGGGCATTTCTTCGAAACACTCAGGCGATGAATTACACGACCATTGGTTTGATGATGGCGGGTTTTGGCGCAGGTGGTTTGATTTACGTGCGAATCGTCCGTTGGTTGGTTGAATATGTGGGGGAGCGCGGCATGATTTTGTCGGGCGGCTCGATTATTTTCACCGCTTATGTGCTCTTGCCCATGCTTGAACGCTGGCCTCTGATTGCGATTGATTTATTCGTTGCTGGTTTCGGGTTCTATATGATGCACAACACTTTGCAGACCATCGTTACAGAGCTGTCACCGCAGGCTCGCGGCCTGGGCGTGGCGGTGTTCGTGATGATGTTATTTGCCGGGCAGGGACTTGGCGTCCTGATCCTTGGGGCGATTATTGATCGGGGTGGCTATCAGGCGATGTTTCTCACCGCGGCCGCCATTCAGGCCGCACTGGTGATCCGTTTTAGGGGGTTGCCGTTCGGCAACAAGTAGGGGCTTTAAGCAGAGTCTTTTTGGTCGACTGTTCTCAGCCAGATGGCGTTGGGGGCGAGGATGTCGATATCAACCGCCTCATTAAGGCCGGCATGTTGATCGAACCATTTACTCAGTTCGTCGCCGCCACGAATACGGGGCGTATAGTTGGTGTTCGCCGAGCGGTCAATCCGGCCGTGGATCGGCAGTCTTTCATCGCCACATAAGATTTTGATCCGTTCGCGATCGTTACCAAAAAGCTTGGAGTACTTGCGTGGCACGTTGAAGAAACCTTCGGTGAGATAAATATAGCCGACCATGAAACGGTACTTAGCGCCAGAGCGTTGCGCGCCGCCACCCGGTTTGGCGCCGGTGCCGTTAGTGAGTGAGCGCGACCCGATGTCGTGGATCTCTGCCGATCGCCGGCGCTTGCGGGTGGCGCTATTCCACGGTGGTTGAAGCGTATCGATAATGCTCGCTTCCAAACCGGCTGCGAGATTCACTTTGAATGGTCCGTAGGAGAGTTTGCCTTGATCAGGCAAGACGTAAATCTCAACCGGCGTTCCCGATTGAAGCAAGGTCACAATGCGCTCGCGGTTGAGATTGAACAGCCGGGAGTGGCCGGTCGATTCGTAAGCGCCCAGCCGTGTTTCCAGCGCCTTGGAAGTTTTGCGCACGTATTTAACTTCGCCCCGAGAAATAAACGCATACAGCACGCCCGAAAGCTCGCCGTACTTTCTCAGGTCGAGATGTAAATGCTCATCTGCGAGTAGCCACCGGCCTGCTCGCACAAAGCCGATGTCGGTTAACCGTTCCATCGTTGGGCATCCACCTTCGAGGTCCGCCGCTGGCCTATTAATCGCCGTTAGCAAACTGTCGCAAGTTAAGGCTTTTACAGTAATTATTTTTCTCCCGCTAGTAAATCAGCTTAGCGTTTGATGTCAAGACAATAAATGTTTCGCCGCGCGCCTTTTCGCGCCTTTCACGACACAAATGTAGGTGGGTTGGGCGCATTCCGCTCCGATTGGTTCACAGCTCCAATCCAGAAATGGGCTTGAAGTTCGGTGTTTGCGACGCGGTTCGCGAAAACGAGAGTGGCGCGCCACTCCAACGCTAGCGGCAGTTGGCAACCGCGCTTGAGTCACGGCGAGGGACGGCGGCTTAGAGATTACCGTCGCGGTAATCGATGAAGGCTTGTTCGAGTTCGGCACGGGTATTCATAACAAAGGGTCCATAGCGTGCGATAGGTTCTCCGAATGGTTTGCCGCATACCACAATAGCTCGCGCCGCGAGGGCCTCGCTTTCCAAATGAATTTCACTGCCGCTACTGAGAACGCCAAGCTGACGATGCCCAAGGGTGTCGCGGCGGGCGCCGCACAGAATCTGTCCCGAGTAGACGTAGATGAAGGCATTGTGTGTTTGGGGAACATCAAGTCGCAAACCGCTATGTGCCCCAAGATAGACATCGAGGTACAAAGGATCGGCATCCACATCCGTCACCGGGCCCGCGGTATCCTCGAACGTTCCGGCGAGGACTCGCACGGTAACCCCGTCGGCCGGCGTCACCGATGGGATGACCGACGGTGAGATGTCCTGATAGCGAGGCGACCTCATCTTGTTTTTCGCCGGCAAATTGACCCACAACTGAAAGCCCCACATCAGGCCATCTTTTTGTTCCGGCATCTCCGAGTGCACGATGCCACGCCCGGCGGTCATCCACTGCACGCTACCCGGTTCCAATAGACCGCTGTTGCCGAGGTTGTCGCGATGGCGCATGTTGCCAGCGAGCATGTAGGTCACGGTTTCGAAGCCGCGATGGGGGTGATCTGGAAATCCAGCGATGTAGTCATTCGGATCGTCGGATAAGAATTCGTCGAGCAGCAAAAAAGGGTCCAATTCAGGGACTTCAGGTCCACCGATCACTCTGAACAGTCGAACCCCTGCGCCGTCGCTGGTTGGAACGCCACTCGCGCGTTTCGAAATTTCGCGGATCTGTTTCAGTGAATTTGCCTCTTCGTATAGCGGACCTTGGCGCGCGCTTAAATGTAACGTCCGCCGGATGCCGCGATGGCGACGATGATCCCAAGCGCCAGATTCAATAATACGATCATGCGGATTTGTCCGATCGCGGCGCCCGCCTGTTGAGGATCTTTTTGCGCCATTGCCCGTTTAAGACGCTTAAACGGAGCAAAGAAGATATGAAAGAACAGCAAACTCATGATGATCGCGACACCGAACATCACGTGCAGGAAGATTGGCCAGGTACCCATGACACCGTAGCGGGTAAACGCCATATACAATCCGGTAGCGAAAAGGATTGGGATCGCGATCCAAACCCAATGGAAAAATCGTGAGAAGGTCGCTGTCAGCAACCGCGCTCGCTCGGCGGGTGCAAGCGTTTCGCCAAGGCTTGGGCGCAAGCAAGTGTAGGCAAAGAACATCCCGCCTATCCAGATAATTGCTGCCAGCAGATGAGTCGTTAATGCGAGACCGAAGTACATCGAATGAGGTGCTGGTCACATATCCAAGCTGAGTTGGATATCGAGCGCAGATTGATTGTTGCGTTTAGCCAAATATTCATCCACGACACCCGCATAATCTGCCGCGCCGTAGCGCGCGCCAAACTCGGCGAACACGTTCGGTAGTTTTCGAAATGGAGAAATACCTAACTCCCGAAGCATCGCATCGAGGTATTGCTGAAATCGAGTGCTCACGGCACACGAACGCGAGGGTTCATATTGAACATGCGCGCGCTTCCAATCACGGATCCGATCGATGCTGGCGTGCATTAGCGGCGCGCTTGGGAGCTTGAAATCGCCTTCCAACATTGCGCCAATCCATAACGCCCCGATCTCAGCGGTTGGGATGTGCAGGAACCCGTGGTTGTAGCCAGCGAACGCCAGATCTGGAATATCGGGATGGATCAAGTGCCGGTAAAGCTGCAAACCGTCGTTCTCGCGCTCGATTAGTTCGCGGATCTCGTCGTCAAAAAAAGGGAAGCTCGGCGTCTTTGAGCCCACCGAGAGCACGACCGTGTCGGCCTCAAGTTCGGAGCCGTCCTCGAGTACCAGGCCGCTGGCGTTGAAACCTTTGAGGTTTTGATGATGCGGTTCGATATCGCCAGTTGCGATCTGCTTGAAGTAGTCAATCGGTGCCATCGCGGTGGCCGAGCGCATATCACGTTCGAAATCGTGCGCGGGAGTTACGCAAGCTAAACGTGCCTTCGCATTCTCATCGCCATACTTGGCGTGCGCGCTGATGTGCCGTCTTACGATCCCTTCGATCAATTTCCAAAAACGCCGCACAACAAATCCCGCGCGAGTATGGATCCAACGCTCTGCACCACCACTGTGAACCCAACAAGGCATGAACACCGTCGATGCTCGCGCGAACAGCAGCCGTGAGTAATGAACCCCTAACGGATGGAACGGGATCAACCATCGAGGTGTGCGGAAAACATGGGTAACCGCCTTGGTCTTGCGCGCCGCGAATGAGGCCATGTCAACCGCGCTTTTCCCAAAGCCGACCACGGCGACGCGTTGATCTCGAAATTGCTCAAGCGATTTCACGTCGCGTTCGGTGATGATGGTGCCCGCGAAGTCATCCTCGCCGGCGAATTCCGGGCGGTGTTTGCCTTCGTTGTATTGGCCGATGGAAACCACGACGAAATCGAAATCAAAACGCTCCTCGCCGTGCTCGCCATTCACGAGCATGGACCAACCAGACGCAGATCTGTTTAAGCTCAGCACCTCATGTTGCAGTCGTACATCGAGCTTGTAGATGGAGACTGCCATGTTCATGTAGTCGAGAATTTGGCGGGCGGTTGGGTGCTGATCGGGTTGCTCCGGCCAGCCCAGGTCGCTTAAATGGTATTGCTCGTAACTATTTTGAAGTCTTACCTCGGGGTAGGCCTGCGCCCAGATCCCGCCGATGCAATCGGCCTTCTCGAAAATAATAACCTCGTGAGAGAAGCGCTTGAGCACCCGCGCAAACGCTATGGCCGAAATACCGGCGCCGATCACCCCAATCTTCATGACTTTAGTTTGCCACGCGTGGCGACGTGGTGGTATGCGTGTGCGGAAATGACTTGGCGGAGCGCAGATTGTGCCTCGTGCGCAACGCGATCGTACGTAGCCTGACGATGCTGGCGCCCGCAAAAAGTTTTGGGCTTCCGCTCGTGGTGGTGGAATGCTACTTTTTAGCCCTTATGTCAGGCACCGTCACCGGCGCTCGCCCCGGTAACATCCGCTTAGACCGCTAACTCCCAACAGAAACAACGCACCCCGCGGTAAGCTGCGATACGATGGCCCACTGATACTCGATTCAATGATATGCAGGTGGACGACCCGCTAAAGGCAGGTTTTTTGCCGACTGTTCCGATTAGCGAGGAGGTGGGCTAATGGCTAGCGCGGAAGAAATTTTTGATCATCATCTGGAGGCGTTTGGCGCCGGCGATCTGAATGAAATACTTACCGATTTTACTGATCAAACAGTAATGATTTACGGCGATAAGGTTTGGCGCGGCGTCGAGGGTGCGAGGGATTTTTTCAACATGTGGTTGGATGATCTGCTGCCTGCCGGATGCAAGTTTGAATTGATCGACAAAATTGCGACAGACGATATGGTCTATATCACCTGGACGGCAGAGTCGGACAACTACGTGTTTGATTACGGTACGGACACCTTCGTGATGAAAGACGACAAGGTGTGGCGGCAAACCGTGGCGACTCACCATCGCCATAAGTAGCGTAACGATGAAGCGGCAGATGCATTTAGGCGCTTTTATGCGACCTATCAGTATCCATACCGCTGCGTGGCGCTACCCGGGCGCGTTCGCGGATGCGAACTTCAACTTTGAGCATTACTGCCGTTTTATCAAAAAACTGGAAGAAGGCTGTTTCGACGCTTTCTTCATGGCCGATCATCTGGCAGTAATGAACATGCCAATGGCGGCACTAAAGCGCAGCGCCACGGTGACATCCTTTGATCCGCTGACGCTGTTACCGGCCTTGGCCGCCGTCACCTCACGGATCGGCTTGATCGCAACGGCATCGACAACCTACAACGATCCCTACCATGTCGCCCGTAAATTCGCCTCCCTTGATCACATTAGCAATGGGCGCGCCGGCTGGAATGTCGTGACGTCCGCTAATCCCGATGAGGCTAAGAACTTCGGCCTCGAAATCCATATGGAGCACGATGAGCGCTATGTGAAGGCACGAGAGTTCTACGATGTCGTCACTGATCTGTGGGATAGTTGGGCCGATGACGCCTTCGTTCGGGATCAGGCTAGCGGCTTGTATTTCGACCCCGACAAGATGCGCGCGATTGAGCATGAAGGGGCCTACTTTAAAGTCAGGGGGCCTTTGAACGTAGGCCGGCCGGTCCAAGGTTGGCCGTTGATTGTGCAAGCCGGAGCCTCGGACGCCGGTCGTCAGCTTGCCGCCGAAACCGCGGAAATGGTTTTCGGTGGTGCCAACGAACTCGGCGTTGCGCAAGGTTACTACGCGGATGTGAAACAACGTGCGCAGGCTGCAGGTCGCGACCCGGCGGGGATAAAAATCCTGCCTGGCGCATTTGTGGTTATTGGCGATACTGTCGAACAGGCGCAGGCCAAGAAAGATCAGCTCGATGGCCTGGTGCATGCCGACAGCGGTACCGCTACCTTGTCGGTGCTGTTGGGCGCCGATATCTCAAGTTACGATCTGGACGGTCCACTACCGGAGTTGCCGCCGAGTAATGCGAGCCAAAGCTCGCGCGCGCGACTGACGGCGCTCGCTGAACAGCGGAACCTAAGCCTGCGACAACTCGCGCAGATTGTCGGTGGCAGTTTCGGCATTCTGGAATTAGTAGGCACGCCAGAATCGGTGGCCGACGAGATGCAGTGCTGGTTCGAAGAGTCGGCTTGTGATGGGTTCAATGTGATGTTCCCGTTCCTACCGGAAGGCCTGGACGATTTTGTCGAGCGCGTCGTTCCAGAGCTGCAACGGCGCGGATTGTTTCGCAAAGCCTATGAAGGTGAAACCTTGCGTGATCACTTAGGCTTAGCGCGTCCACCGAACCCCCATTTCTGAAATTTTCGAGAGCAAGGAGATCAATATGGCTACGGTGCTAATTACCGGAGCAAATCGCGGCATTGGCCTGGAGTTGGTGAAGTGTTACGCCGGTGAGGGCGACAAGGTTTTCGCGTGTTGCCGCTCGCCAAACGACGCGGGGAGTCTCAGCGAGATCGCCGGCGATATTGAGATCGTGGAATTGCAAGTGACCGAGCAGGCTTCTGTTGAGGCGCTGGCCCAATCCCTCAGTGGCGAGCCCATCGATATTTTAATTAACAACGCCGGCATTTTAGGACCCGATCCCGAGGCTCAAACCGCACTGACGATGGACTATGAAGGCTTTGCGGAAACCTTCGAGGTGAATTCAATCGCGCCGGTACGGGTTATGCAGGCGCTCGTCAGCAATTTGAAAGCGGCGGCGGCGCCCAAGGTTGTCAACATCACCTCGCAAATGGGCGCGATATCGCTCGATACCACGATGGCTTACGCCTACTGCGCGTCGAAAGCGGCGCTCAATAAGTTCATGCGCCTGGCCGCGATTGACTTACGCACAGAAGGCATCGACGTGTGTGTGATCCATCCGGGCTGGGTGCAGACCGACATGGGCGGCGAGAATGCGGCGATAACACCCGCCGAGAGTGCTGCGGGGATCGTACAAACCATCGGTAAACTCAACCCGGATACCAGCGGGAGCTTTTGGAAATGGGACGGCGAGGTGCACGATTGGTAGTGCTGATTACTCGCTATTATCCTCGCGGATGAAAGCAGCCCCCCGCTCAGCGATCATGACGGTGGGCGCGTTGGTATTGCCCGATGTAATCAAAGGCATGATGGAAGCGTCAATCACGCGCAGGCCATCGATGCCATGAACTTTTAAGCGCTCATCAACCACCGCCATATCGTCGTTGCCCATTTTGCAGGTGCCCACCGGGTGAAAAATTGTGGTCCCTAAATCACCGGCCGCCAACCGGAGGTCGTCATCCGATTGCAGATGCGCGCCAGGCTTCCATTCGGCGGGTTGAAAGCCTGCCAGCGCCTGCGACTGCATGATCCTGCGGGTAAAATGCAAGCCCGCAACCGCGACATCTTGATCGGCCTCCGTTGACAGATAATTGGGGGCGATCGCGGGTGCCGCACCTGGATCAGAGCTTTTTAAGCGGATGCTCCCCCGGCTGCTGGGCCGCAAATTACAAACTGACGGTGTGATTGCATTAAACGAATGGAGCGGGTCGCCAAACTTATCGAGCGATAGAGGTTGCACATGCCATTCGATGTTCGCCGAGGTTTGCTCGGGGTCGCTTTTTGCAAACGCGCCGAGCTGTGATGGCGGCATGGTGAGCGGTCCGGTTTTCTTGAAAAAATACTCGCCAGCCATCGCTATTTTTCCAAACAAAGAATTTGCACGCTGATTTAGCGTCACAGTGTTCTGGACCTTATAGATTGTGCGGATTTGTAAATGATCCTGCAGGTTCTCGCCAACGCCCGGCAGCGCGTGCACCAGCGATATCTGATGGTCCTGTAGGAGCGTCGGCGATCCAACGCCAGATAGCTGCAGGATTTGCGGCGAACCGATGGCGCCTGCCGCGAGGATGACCTCGCGCTTTGCGTTAAATGTTCGATTGCTCCCATCGGCCATTTTGGCGATGACACCGAGCGCCCGCGGCTTACCTCCTTGTTGCGCGGTTGCCAGACGCTCGATTTGACAGTGGGTGATAACTTCCAGGTTTGATCGCGACAACACCGGGCGTAAAAACGCTTTGGTCGCGCTCCAACGCACGCCGGCGCGCTGATTCATTTGGAAATAGGCATTACCAAAATTATCACCACGGTTAAATTCGTCGATTTTTGGGATCCCGCATTCGGCTGCAGCTTCGCGCCAGGCATCCAAGATCTCCCAATTGACCCGGCGCTCCTCAACGCGGAGTTCGCCGCCCGAGCCATGGAATTCGTCGGCACCGTGTTGATAGTCCTCGGAGCGTTTAAAGACCGGTAGAACGTCCTGCCAAGCCCAGCCTCTGTTGCCCAACGCGGCCCAGGCATCGTAGTCGCTGGCCTGCCCGCGCATGTAGATCATCGCATTGATAGACGAGCAGCCGCCCAGGACCTTGCCGCGCGCGTAACCGATCGAGCGACCATTGAGTCCGGGATCAGGTTCAATTTGGTAACACCAGTCGGTGCGCGGGTTGCCGATGGTGAACAGATAGCCGACGGGTATGTCGATCCAAAAATAATCGTCTTTGCCACCGGCTTCGATTAGGAGAACCGAGCGCGCTGGGTCCGCTGATAGGCGATTTGCAAGAACGCAGCCGGCTGTGCCAGCGCCGACGATGATGTAGTCGTAGGTCATGTTCGAAAACGCGGTCCAAATTCCAAGGCTGTGATCTATAAGCGGTGGGACTACCCCGCCGGGCTAGCGAACCCTCGAAGCTTTTCGATGGCGACGGGAGTGCGGTTGCTTAAAAGAATTGTAACCGCTGAAAAGCTTGGCTATAACGTGCGGCCAGCTTTTAGGTTTGAAGGGTAAGAGCTTGTCCGATCCCCATACACAGTCTCCCGAAGGTTATGACGTACCGGCAGTGGAGGCTTGGATTGAAGAGAACGTCGATGGGCTCACGCCGCCGCTGACCTGGACGCGACTGGAGGGCGGGCATTCGAATTTGACTTATAAGATCGCCGATAGCGCGGGACACGCGGCGGTGATCCGCCGGCCGCCACGCGGAGAACTATTACCGAAGGCTCACGATATGGCGCGCGAGTGGTCGATCATTTCAGCACTCGGGCCTACTGATGTGCCTGTTGCCCCAGCGCTGGGGTTTTGCCCGGGCGCGGAAGTGACCGGCGCCCATTTTTATGTGATGGGTTTGGTTGAAGGCCGTGCGCTTTATACGACCGCCGACACCAACGGCTGGGTGCCCGAAGATCAGCGCGAAACACTCGCATGGTCTTTCATTGATGTGCTGGCGGCGTTGCACTCACTTGACCCTGATGAATTAGGTCTTGGCGAGTTGGGCAAGAAGGAAAACTACATCGGCAGGCAATTGAAAACCTGGTATCGATCTTGGGAAGCGTCGGCGCAAGCGGCGGACTACGACGATCCAAAACTTCACGAGATCCAGAAATATTTGAGCGAACATATTCCCGATCAGGGCTCGGCCCGGGTGGTGCACGGCGATTATGGACTGCATAACTGCTTGACGGGCGCAGACGCGCGAATCGCCACCGTGCTTGATTGGGAAATTTCAACGCTCGGTGATCCGCTTGCCGATTTAGCCTACGCGTTGAATCAATGGTCGTTGCCTGGCGACGACATGCCCGGGCGCGACGATGCGGCCAGTGCCGTTCCTGGATTTCCAAGTCGCGAAGCCTTGGCGGCGCGTTATGCCGAGCGGACCCATCGCGACCTCTCGCAGCTCGCCTACTATACTGCGTTTAATTGGTGTAAGACGGCGATGATTATTCATGGTGTGTATGCGCGTTATATGGACGGCAAGAAAGATACAAAGGGAGTCAATCTTGATGATCTCCGTGAAAGGATCGGCCGCGCGATTACGCTTGCGGGGCGCGCTCTGGATAACGCGTAGGCGCAGAGGGTAAGCGGATCATATGATTGAAGTCACCGACTCGATGCGCGAGCGTTTCGCCAACGACGGTGCGATAAAAGTTGAACGCTTTCTGAGCGCGCAAGAACTTGGGGAGTGTCGTCGCTGTTTTGACTTCAATCTTGCCAATCCGGGTCCGACGGCGCTGCCGATCTTTGCCGGCACCGAGCATCAGCATTACAACGATCTGGGCACCGCGAAATCGCAGGCCTACTACGAGCCGATGCTTAAGGGGTTGGGGTTCGCCGACTTTTTGGCGGAACTCTGGGGTTCCGAGCATGTGTGGTACTTCGGCGAAGAGATCTTTATCAAAGCGGGTGGCAAGGTTGGCCGCTCGCCGTGGCACCAGGACACCCCTTATTTCACCGCCGAAGGGTCGCATCTTGCCAATATTTGGATCAGTTTCGAAGCGCTGCCAGTACGAAACTGTTTGGAAGTTGTTAAGGGGTCGCACAATGGGACCAAGTACGATGGCGCGGCTTACGAGGACCCAGCCAACCCCACACGCCCGCTGTGGGGCGATGAGTATTATCCAAGGCTGCCTGATATCGAAGCGGAACGGGCTGCTGATCCACGATCTTGGGATGTCCTGTCTTGGGAGTTGGCTCTCGGCGATGCGGTGATCTTGCACTCCGGTGCATTGCACGGCGGTGCGCCGGTTGATGAGGTGTGTAGCGAGCGTCACACTCTCGTGCTCAGGTTCTTTGGCGATGAGGTCCGCTACGCCCCGTTTCCAGACACCAAACCCGATTACTTTATGGATCTTCGTCAATTTGACGTGCCTGGGCTGCGACCGGGCGAAGCGTTCCGCTGCGACGAGTTCTTACAGCTCAAATAAGTCTATCGCGGGGCGAGCGTCGCTTGCGGCCGACGAGCGTTTGCTAAAATTCCCGACGCGCAGATGGACGATCGGTTAAGCGAACGTAGCGCCCCAACGGGTTACGAAACTGTTTCGGTGCTTTGATGGTCTTAAAGGGCATGAACGATCTACGATTATCAAAGCTCACTGCCACACTTCTCGTGTTCGCTTTGCTTCTCACGCCGATCGCCGAAAGTAGAGAGATGGAGGCGGCGGAGCTCGCCGCGCTCTACGCCGGTGCTCGCGACCAGCAACGCGATGCGTTATCGCGCTTGGTCGCGGCGGGGGACCGCAAATACATCAGTGTCCTAATCACCGCGTTGCGCTTTGCGCGCGAGGGCACAGCCGCTATCGTTGATGCCCTAAAGCGCTTAACCGGCGAGGACCGCGGCGAGGATTGGTTTGCTTGGATGCTCTATCAGCAAGCGCATCCAGAGAATGGTGTCCCGGACGATTTCGCCGTTTTTAAATCCGATCTGCTCGCGCGTATCGATCCTAATTTTCTGAAATTCATTGACGCTGATGTTCAACACCGGATCCGTCTCGAAGAGATCGCGTGGGGCGGCGTCGTCAAGGATGGGATCCCGGCGCTCGACTATCCAACATTGATTAGCGCGAGCCAGGCGAGTTATCTCTCCGCTAGCGAGCCAGTTTTCGGGATCGAAATCAATGGTGATGCACGCGCTTATCCCTATCGGATCATGGACTGGCACGAGATGTTCAACGACGAGATCGGTGGCGTAAGTGTGGCCTTGGCCTACTGCACGCTGTGTGGCTCCGGGATCCTCTATGAATCAACGACCGACGACTATCCCGAGCCTTTCGTATTTGGATCCTCAGGTTTCCTTTACCGCTCCAACAAGTTGATGTACGACCGGCAAACGCATTCGCTGTGGAATCAATTTACCGGCGAGCCGGTCGTTGGGCCGTTAACCAACAGCGGTATCCGCCTCAACGTGCGCCCGGTTGTGACCACCACCTGGGGCGACTGGAAGCGCCAGCATCCGGATACCAAAGTGTTGGCGCTAGATACCGGCTTTGAGCGCGACTACCGGCCGGGAAGTGCCTACGGTGATTATTTTTCAAACCCCGATCTTATGTTCCCAGCGATTCATAACGACGAGTCGCTGGCGGCCAAAGATGAAGTTTTTGTGCTGCGCGTCTCGCCGGGCTTTAAAGCTTGGCCGCTTGATCAGTTTTCCGGTGGGGCCGCCGTCAACGATCGCGTCGGGGTTTTCAACGTTGCGCTAATTGGCGATGCGAAAAGTAGAACGGTTCGCGCCTACCGGCGCGGGAATAATGAATTCACCCTCGATGAGGGCAGGCTGAAAAGCGCGGATGGTCGCGAATGGGCAATTGAGGAGTCTGATTTGATTGCCGAAGACGGTGAAACCTTGTCGCGATTGCCGGGCCATCTTGCCTACGCTTTTGCCTGGGCAGGGAACTACCAGTAGCTACTTATCGTGCCAGAACTCGCCCTTATTGACTTCGTATTTCGAATAGCAGTCGGGTCCGCTACACCGCAGCCAACCAAAGCGCGCCTCACATTCGCCATCGCGATTGAATTGCTCGTATGAAATGTTAGCGAAGCGGTGGTCCCAATATTTGTTGGGGTTTAGCTCAAGGGGCAGTACCTCAATATAGTCGGGGATCAGCGCGTGGAGCTTCTCGGGGTAACAGCCGTGCTCATTTTTATAGGCGAGCAGGCTCAATCGAAACTGTGGCAGCAAGGTCTCGCGAGCACGCGCGAGCTCAGCAAGCTCGGCGGGAAAGAAACTATCGCGTAAAACCAGCGTACAGCCGCGAAACCCGAGGATCCCAAAGATCACGACCAACGCAGCAACGAGTGTGTAGTTGCGTTTGACTGAGCTGGACGGTGGTTCGAATTTAGTCGCTTCGTCGGTGGGCACCAGAACAACCGTCCGGCTGATTGCATAGGCCGGGATCAGCAAGCCAAGAAATATCGCTATTGCGGTATTAATCCAAAATGCGGCGGCGCCATCGAGTTGGTTCTTAAGGTAGGGACCGGCGTACACGCTGAGTAGCGCCAGCGCGCCAAACATCATGCTGGCCAGGCAGATATCCGACAACAACTTAGGTCTAAAACGTTCGCGAAGTTTCGTCCCGCACGCGCCGCATTGACGCCGCTTCCTTCGGCCTTTGGCCCACAACGGGACCGCCAGTACGTTGCAAACCGGGCAGCGTCGCTTTTCGAACAGCGTCAATTTGAGAGGCCTTAACCCTTCTTAGATTTAAATGGCGAAACTCCAGCGGGAGCAAATTGCATCGCGAACTTGGCTGCCCAACCGGGATCACGCCCTTCGTCGTCGGCTTCGTCCTTGGCCGCCAATGCGCCTCGAATCATGCGTGAGCCGAGTGCGCGGAAGGGTTCGGGCGGAAAATCCCTGGACGCCGGCCGGACTAATCCACAGTTGGCCCACTCATCTTGCTTTTCTAAAACCATGGACGAGAGAATTTTACCCGCGAGGTTACATGGGCCTATGCCATTGCCTGAAAATCCAACCCCGTAGAAAACATTCTCGCGATCGTCGAGCTTCCAAAAGCGGGGCAGGCCGACTTTTGACCGATCGATCGGGCCACGCCAACTTTTGTGGATCCCGACATTACTCAGCGAAGGAAAGGTCTGCCGCATTGCTGCGGCAACAGTGGTTGCGTAATCCGAGGCACCCTCGACTTCATTTCCGATCCGACCGCCGAATGAGAAGGTGCCGGACATACCGCCTTTCCCGAATGCCAAGCGCCGGTCTCGGGTTGTACGGTAGTACTCCACCAGCGTGCGGCCATCGGAGACGGTTACGCCGTCTTTCCAACCGGTGGCGTCCAATTCGTCAGGGATCGGGTCGGTCACGACCATGTCGCTAGTAACGACAATGATCGATTTTCTGATCTCGGGCCATCGCGATGCCCAGGCATTCATGGCCAGCACGACCTTGTCTGCTTTTATCGTTCCTGTCGGTGTCTTAATGCTTACCGGATTGCCATGGTCAAGCTGCTCAAGTGGAGTATGCTCGTAGATCCGCACGCCACGCTCGATTGCCACGCGCCGTATGCCGCGAGCCAAGAGTGCTGGTTGCACCCGCGCTGAGTGACGCTCGAAAGCACCGCCGATATGCGCTTGGGTGCCGCCGCGTGCAGCCGCCTGTTCGCCGGACCAAACCTCAATCGGTGATTCACCGTGCTTTGCGATCGCATCGATGGTCTCGGTCCATAATCCCAGTTGCGCGTCGTTGGTTGCCGCCCACAGCCAACCGTCATATTGAATATCCGCATCGATCGCGTTTTCGTTCGCAAACTGCATGACATCGGAGACCGATTCGTGAGAAGCCTTGGCAATTCTCAAAGCTTCTTCCTCGCCGCACACTTTCACAAGCGAGGTGTACTTCGCCCACAGCGATAAGAGAAAACCGGCGTTGCGGCCGCTGGCGCCGGAGGCGCAAACGTCCTTCTCGATTAGAACGACATCCAGTGATGGTTCGAAAGCCTTGATGTCAAGCGCGGTCCAGAGCCCGGTGTAACCGCCGCCAACGATGCAGACGTCGGCCTGTATGTCGCCGCTTAAGCTGGGTGCGGGTTGGAGTCCGTTTGCTTCATCTTCGGCGAGCGCTTCGTCGAGCCAAAAGCTGCGTGGGTAGGTAGCGTCCATAGCGATCCTCTAGGTAACTGAACGGAGATCCGCAATTTCAAGCATGGCCCGTTGCTGGTAACGACCGGTTAGCTTGGAGAAGAAATCGGCGACTTTCATTTGCCAGCCATATTTGGCGTGAAGCGCGATATAGGCATGCTTGATGGTCGTCGTATCCGTAACGATGCGCGCAGACGCCTCGCGCCATTGACCGGTGACGTTGCCGCGCATGTCGCAGGCGGCGAGCCGGGCACGTCCATTGGCGCGGATCCGTTTGACCTTGCCCGCTTTGGCCTCGCTGAATACGTAGTAGCGTTCGTTGTCGCCCGCGATCCATACCGGAGTGCGGACCTCTTCACCATTGCGTCGAAAGGTCGCAAGGCTGACATAAGTTGCCGTTGCCGGGTCGAGCCGTTCCTCGTTCATCTTTTGATACAGCCTGTTTCGCTGGGTCTATTGTCGCCGTTCGCAAGTCATAAAAAAACAAAACCGATCAGCAGAAACCTTCAGCGTCATCGCATTGCGGCACACGAGGGCTTGGGTGAGTCGGCGCGTTGCAGCTTGACATCTAAAGCCCTCCGCCGCAGCCTTTCAACCACAGTTGCGAGGCCGCAAGGAGGCTTGGAATGCTCCCCGAGACACCACAAACCATTGGCGGCGTTCTGGATGCCGGGATCAAGCTGTTTCGCCAGACCTTCAAGGGCGTATTGCCGGTTGCGGCGCTATTTGCCGCCCTCATGGCCGTATTAAGCATCGCGACAACCAATAATGGCAGTTACGAAGCACTTCTGGTGGGTGACCCGACGGGATTCACGCCGGCAATTTTTGGGTTGTTTATTGTCAACGGCTTTATCTTTCTGTTGTTCATCATTGCCGTTGCACAGCGGCAGTGGGGTTTGGCGCTTGGTCGCGAGCGCTCACTTGTGACGGACATTGGGCGAAGTTTGCAGCTCCTTATTCCGGTGGCCTTCGCCAGTATTGTTTATTACCTCTGCATGGTGCTGGGATTGCTGTTGTTGTTGGTCCCAGGGCTAATCGTTGCGGTCACCATGGGATTGTTCTTAGTGGTGCCGATTGTGGAGGAAAGAGTCGCGTGGTTTGCGCCGTTTCGCAGTCACCGCATGGTGTGGAACGGTAGTTTCTGGCGCACCGCGGCGGTGATGACGGTTTTGCTGATCGTGATCATGGCGATCAGTATTGCCGCGCAGTTGCTAATTGGTGCCCAACAGGGTTTCGCGATGCTGACCGAGCCCGCAAAACCGAGCGTGCTCGCCCAAGTTCTGGGAGCCGCGCTTGCCGTGCTGTTATATCCGATAATGACGGCCGTGATGCTGGTCACTTACCACGACGCTAAACTCAGAAAAGAAGGTGACGATCTCGATTCCAGGCTGGCGGAGCTTGACGCCACCTAGGTCAACGATTTGATTGGCGCGTGGCGGTGCCAATGCTGCCCAAGAACTTTGATGCGAAAAGCCGCACTCGTAACGCATGATTAGACCATTCGCTTGCCTGCTTACGCTGCTGTTAACGGTATTCGCAATCCCGAGTTTTGGCGCACCTGTGAGCCTCGATTCCACCACGGCGCGCCACGCGCTCAATCCCGCGCTGCTCGATGAGATCCTCGACGGTTTGGAGCTTGAAGAGCTAAGCAAACTCGACCGCGCGAAACTCGCGCTGCGGCTGTTGATCGAGGATTTCCAAAATTGGCTGCGAAAAATATCCAGGGACGAGGATAGTTTTCTGCACAAATTCGCCGATCTGCTGGACGGCATTGGCGGCTACGCACCTTCGTGGAACACCATCGACTTTCTGCTGATCGCGATCCCGACTTTGATTTTCGCGATAGCGTTTATTTGGGCGGCCCTTCATCTATGGCGTAACCGCTTGCCGCCAGAAGATCCTAGCGTGTTGTTACCGGCATTCCGTGCTGAGCACCCAGGTACTTCGCGAGAAGAGATCACCGCCTTGCCGTTGCCGCAGCAACCGGGCGCGATTTTTCGCTTTGCTTGTGAGTTGCTCGCCGCGCAAAAGCTGTTGCACCTCAAACCCAGCGAAACCAACAGTGCGCTTGCTCGCGCGGCGAACCTCGACAGCCAATCGCAGCGTCGCCTGCTCAAGCTTGCCCGCGCTGCTGATCTCGCGGTCTTCGGTGGCTGGTCGCCTTCGTCTGAGGACGTTCTCGACTTAGAGGCCGAGTTAAACCTGATGGTGCAAGGGGATCGTTCAACATGAATGATCGTGGGGGAACGATCGTTTGGCTCGGTGCGTTGCTTGTAGTGCTTGGGGTCTTCTTGTGGCCCGATCCAGATCGGCCTGCCGACAGCAGGCCCATCAGTGAAGATCGGCATTTTGCCGGATTGGCCGGGCTGCGGCTGTGGTTGGACGCGGGCGGTGTTGAGAACCTATCGTTGCGGCACCGCTACGGTGAGCTGCGAAAAATTGCCGCCCCTCAAACCGGCAACCTCTTAATCGTCAACATTCCCGGCGTGCTGGCGTCTGAGAACGAGGAGGTGGATGCGCTCCGGGGCTGGGTTGCGCAAGGCAACACGCTGTTGGTTGTTGCCAGCATTTTTGAAACACCTTTTTGGCAACTCGAGAGCGGCTCCGTGCACGAGACATTGCTGCGCCTGACCAATCTTGGACTTCAGCGCGATCACGACGCCGAGAGCGCCACGTTCGAAGCTGGCGACGATGATCCAGAACAAGATTTGACTGATCTACTTGAAGTACCCACCTGGATTGCCTTGAGTGGGGCGACAGACAGCCAAACGCTTATCGGTACCGAGGAACACCCGCTGACCACCGACCTTGGGGACATTGTGGTGCCATGGGACGGTTCGCGATGGACGTGCTGTGAGCAAAAGGAAACGAAAAGCGAGGCCGGGCATGCTGAGGCGCGTACTGAGCACGTGTCCTGGCAAGCGCTTTTAAGTCAGGCCTCGGCCGGTCAAGCAGTGCTTTGGGAGCGGGCGTTCGGCCGCGGTACCTTTGTGGTGTTTGGCCATCCCTCGGTTCTGTCCAATGCCGCCATCGGTCAGCACGACAATCGGCGCTTTGCGATGAATCTTATAGCGACTTACGTGGGGCCGCGGGGCGCGGTGATTTTCGATGACGCCCATCAAGGATTGAACGAGTTATACACCGCGCAATCATTATGGTTCGATATTCGGGTGCTCTACACCATCGGCTTCCTGTTGTTGTTCTGGCTCGCTTATGTGTTGGCGGACGCTGGCACTTGGGAGCGGCTGACCGCCACCGGCGAGTCGCGAGCAATAGGAATTTCAGACCTCATCATCGCGAGCGGCGGTTATTTGGCCAGGCGCCTGCAACGCGGAAGCGTGGTCGCCGGCTTGCTTGAGCCACTGCGCGATCGGTTGGCGCACAAATGGCGTTTGCCGCCTGAGCTTGCGCTTGAGGAAGGCTTGGAGCTTGAGCGGCCTCATCTTGAGGATGACGAGATTGTCGATTTCATTAAGACCAGCCGGCGACGACAGCGGGTCAATTTAGTGAAGCTGCACAACCTGCTTCTCGGGTTGCGCCGCGAGATCCGTTGAACCTTATTTTAGATCCAAGAAAGAGAATTCTATGACTGCCACGAGTGATTATCTCGACGCTATTACCGATCAAATTGGGCGCGAGGTGTTTGGTTTAGACCAGGCCGCTCGTGCATTGGGGATGGCACGGATTGCGCGCGGCCATGCCTTGCTCCAGGGGCCGCCAGGGATCGGTAAGACGTTGCTGGCGCGGTCATTCGCGGCCGTGATTGGCGGTCAATTCCGCCGCATTCAAGGGACACCCGACCTCACCCCGAGCGATATCACGGGGGTCACGGTTTTCAGGCCGGACGGCAGTGTTTTCGAATTTCGCGCAGGGCCCATCTTCACCGACGTTCTGCTTATTGACGAACTCAACCGGTGCAATCCCAAAACCCAGTCGGCGCTGCTTGAGGCGATGGAAGAGCGCCAGGTAACCGTTGAGGGCGAGCAACGTGAACTGCCGTGTGGGTTCGTGGTGATCGCTACCCAAAACCCTTTTGACTTTGAAGGCACCTACCCGCTTCCTGAGTCGCAGATTGATCGATTTCTGGTGCGCTTGGAAATGTCCTACGCCGCGCGCGCAGATGAAGGCAAGGCACTGGCCATGCATGCGACAACCTTGCATGCGCCATTGGATTACGAGAGTGACCAAGCGGGCGCGATGGACAAAATCGATAAAGAAGTTAACGGTTGCCGGATTGATCAGACGCTAATCGACTACGTCTTAGATATTGTCTTGGCGAGCCGCCAGCGCGAAGAAGTCCAATTGGGTGTTTCCACCCGTGGCGCGCGCGCCTTGCTGCTAATGGGTAGGATTAATGCGTGTGCCGAGGGGTTCGATTTTGTTCGACCCGATGACATCCAAACGGTTGCTCCTTGGGTATTGGCGCATCGCCTGGTTTTAACTCCGGAAGCTCATCTTGAAGGTTTAACGCCCCAGGCACTCACCGGCGATCTCGTGCGCACGGTCGCCGTGCCCAGGCAATTGGCTGCAGAAACTAGCGTCAGCGAATGAGGCTTCTGCCGCGCAGCCTTTTCGCGATCGCCTTTATCGCGTTCATTGGTATTGTGGGTACGTGGCTTGGCCAATTCGAGACAATATGGCGCGTGTTCGCCGTTGCGATCGTTGTGTTGATTCTGTTTGAGTTCCTCGATGCGCAAAGCTGGCCTTTGCAACTCAAGCTTGATCAGCCCAATCAACTCGGTTTGGGTGCTTATCATCTGGCGACCCTATCGTTAACCAACGCCGGGCGAAAATCGCGCACCTTCAGGTTTCGCCCCGTGACGCCTCGGGGTGTGGGTGGTGATCAGAAAGATCACCAAGCGACCTTGAGACCTGGCCATATCGCCTCTGAGAATTTTGAGCTCATGGGAACCCGGTTGGGTGAGCATGACTGGCCCCGACAACCTGTCGAAATAATCGGCTTGTTAGGTTTCTCGGCTTGGATTAGGCGGGTGCCGATCGAGACGATGAGCCGGGTGGTACCCGATACCGCAGCGCACCGTCGTTCGCGGATCGGTGCTATCGATATGGGTGCCCGCAGAGATCCCATCGCGATGGGCCAAGGCGACGAATTGCGATCACTGCGTGATTATGCGCCAGGAGATCCGCCGAGCACCATTGACTGGAAGGTTAGCGCGCGTCAGCGCCGGTTAGTGGTGCGTGAATTGGAAGCTGATCGCCATATAGAAATCATCTTTGCCCTCGATGCGGGGCAGGCCAGTAGCCTGGCCTGTGAAAAGCTAACTTTGCTTGGTCACTACGCGAATGTTGCGGCCCGCCTGGCCGTTACGGCCGAGGCTTATGGTGACCGCTATGGTCTAGTCGTGTTCGCCGACAGGGTTTATGCCTCCCTTGGGATTGGGAATGGCGTGGGCCATCAACGCAAGTTGCATAACACCTTGGCCGCTGTCAGATCGTCAAACGCGGCCGCCAACCCTCTGCCAGCCATGGTTGCGGTATCGCGTATGGCCGAGCGCCGGAGTCTGATTGTGCTGTTCACTCAGCTCGACCACGCTCAAGCCGACGGACAGCTCCTGCAAGCGACAACGCTGTTGCGGCCAAAGCATTTACCATTGCTCGTAGCGGTAAGAGACCCGGCGGTGGCCCAACTTGAGAACCGGACTGCTCAGCATTGGCTTGACCCTTATGTAAGTTTGGCGGCCAGTGAACACCGACAGGATGTGATCGCTGCCCGGCAACGCTTGTCGCGCTTGGGTGCGAACGTGATCGAAGCGGAGCCCCGGGAGCTGGATGCGCGGGTGCTCAATCGCTACGCCGAGCTACGAAGAACGAACCGTGTCTAGCGGGTTTAATGCACCGGCGAACCTCGCCGGCCGGCCATAAAGAGCGCCTAACAGGACCAGAAACCAAAGCACACCGATGGTCACCCGCGAGGCGGTACCAAACGCTGGGTTGGGCGATACGTAACCTTCGATAAGACCGCTGCCGATAAGAAACGGTACGGCAACCGCGGCGAGGCTACCCGCGTGCGCCATGGCCAGGCGCGCCGAATGCACACGCCCCTTAGCGCCGGGCCGGGCGAGGGCACGCCCCAGAGCCAGCCCCGCGGCACCGGCGAGGCAGATCACCGAAAGCTCCACAATGCCATGCGCAATCACGAAATCGAAAAGCTTATCGGCCATTCCGTAACGGCCGGTGTAGGCGAAGACGCCGCCCAGCAATAAGCCGTTGAGGCAGATGATATAGAGCGTACCAAGACCGTAGATGAGCCCCACCACCAGGCAGGTCAGCGCGACGGTGATGTTATTGGTCATCAAATTGATGGATAACACGGAGGAGGGCACGACGTTCAGAATGTCGTCGGTCCATAATTTACCCTGTTGGACGCCTTCCATCATCGCCGATGACAGGAACAGACTCGCGGTGTCCGGATAGCGTGCAATCAACAGGGCACCGGCGATCGCGCTGAGCACGAACAGGCCGCTGACAACCGCGATATCGCCGCGCAATTTGCGGGCTGCGGCCGGAACCTTGTAGATATAAAGGTCCAATGTTTCGCGAACAAAGTCGTTCGGACGACGATGAATAGCGCGGTGCACTTTGGTGTACAAAGCCTCAAGCGCCCGATGAGGAAGGCTTTGCGGCGCCTCGCGCCGGGCAAGCGAGACCTCCCGGGCAACCTCGCGGTAGCCGCCAAGGACTTCTCGCGCCTCGCTGAGGGTTTGAGATTTGCGATTGTCCTCAATCTGGTGGCCCAGGGCGCGCCAGCGTGTCAGACGGGCCCCCAACCAATGTTCCCACAGGCGAGCGCTTGGTTCGGAGTTCTTAGTCATTTGGACTCAGCAGTGACTGTAGTGCCGCGCGTACGGATTTTTCAGTGTCTTTCTCGGCCTTGACGCCGGCGCGCTCCAGGACTTTTTGGCTTAACGACAACCATTGCGAGGTTTTCATTGTCGCCCGCCGTTCCAAGAGTTCAACAACAATCTCGGCCGTTTGCGGATCGACCCTGGCGCCGGCGATCTTTTCAATTTTCGCCAGCGCTTCGTCGGTTTTCCGGGCCCGCATTACCATCAGCGTCCCAGCCATCATGTCGCCGAAGCGCACCTGCCGTTTGGTCATTAAAACGGTGATGAGACCCACGGTGTACATTGCGGGCAGACTATCGACGATGCGAAAGACGTTGCGGATCAAGATGGCACTTGAGCTTGGCGCGTTACCGTGCTCGTCAACAATCTGTACGCCGGCCCAGTTTTTGCCAGGGGTGTTGCCACCCATGAGCAATTCCAGCACCGGGTGATAGAGCAGATAAATCAAACCTGGCGGTAGGTTCATCCACAAGATGACCGATACGCTATCGCTGGCAAAGCCATAAAGATCTGATGTGCGCAACACGATCATGCATCCCAGATACCACAGCACGACCAGTAGCACCCGCACATGCCAGTCGAGGACATAGGCGTATGAGCGGCTGCCAGCACCGGCGATCTCCTCGATGACTTCGGTGCCGGTGGCGCTACTGACCTCCAGGTGGGTGTCCATGCGTCGATTTTGAACCCGGGCATTACGGTTGTTGCTGGTGAGGATCGTGCCCGCTTCGAACCCGGCTCACAAGTGGTCCCGAAGGCGGGGCGGCTCGTTTGAGGGGACGCAGCCCGGTGCCAACGACCGGATTGTTCGAGCGCTGGCTCAGTGACCTCGGGGACGGGCGCCGATCGCGAGTGCAATTTCCGTAAGACGCGCTCTACGGGTTGGTGGGTCGAGGAGCAAGGCCTCGTTGATGGTGCGATCGAGGCTTAACAGGATTGCAACACTTTCAGTGGTGTCATCCCATCGTAGCTGTTGAGCCGATGGCAAGGCGCGGCTTGCTTGTCTTTTGTTTTGATAAACCGCGCAACTCTTGCGCAGCGCGGACGCCGCCGAGCGGATCGGAGTGAGATGCAATTCTGTGTCAGTGTCCGACCTTCGCAACAGAAACATCTCGATTGCTCTTTTGAGGTGGCTTAAGTCCCGCTTGATCACGGCCAACTCGAGGACATTACGGGCTGGGCTTTGTACGGTCGCGCGCTCAGCGCCTCGGTGATCACTGTGGTCTGCCGCCAGACTTGGCGCGACGCTGATACACAGGAGCGAGATGGTTGCGAGGTGTTTGGATTTTTTTGCGAGCCCGAATATCACCGCCGCCAGGAGTGCTAGAAAAAAATTGGAAAGTGTTGGGACTTCAACACTGTTCGGTGCCATAAAAGCAGGATTGCCGGCCAGCAACAGCTCACTCAAGTTCTCGAGATTATCGAGCGGCGCGGTGGTGGTGATGTCATTGTCGCTGAGATCCGCGACCGTTAGATTCACAGCGAATTCGAGACCGTTGAGCGCTATGATCCCAGCATTCGATGCATACAGTGTCGTCAACCGCGCGAGTGCGCCTTGATTGAGGGCATCGAGCGCGTTGCGGCCTAGATTGAGATTGATAGCACGCCGTAGATTCGCATCCGGGATCACAACGGTGGTTGCATGCGCCATTGAGTCCGTGCCGTTCCAAGCCGCTATGGCGCGTAGCACCAGTGCCGTGGAGACAACGTCGTTGTCCCAACTGCCATTGGCAAGTTGGCCCGCCGCTAAATTGTCGAGCAGGGTTTGAGCCTCAGGCAACTCGCCATGAATCAACAAGCTGTGTGCGATCAGTGCCTTAACGTGGTTGGCGTTCTCTCCGCTGGAGTTTTGTATGAGATAGCTCGCGGCGCTAGTTACGGCACTGACCGCATTCGAAGATCTCGACCCGTCACTAGGCGGCGCCTTAACTAGCGCCGCGAGCTATCTCA
>JBCCEV010000028.1:0-31246 GCA_039030125.1 Pseudomonadota bacterium
AACTCCTTGTCGCTAAATTGCTTAATAAATGCTTCTTTGGCGCGCGTCGCTGTCGCGGTGCCATGAAATCGCGCAACCAATTCGAGGCCAAGTTCGAACTTGGCGTCGCGCGGATTCATACCGGCAGCGACGGATTGATGCAGCGTGGCGATCTCGGAGCTGCTTTTGAAGCTTAGGAGTTCGAAATACCGCCACATCAACTCATCTGAAACTCGCATCAACTTTCCGAACATTTCATTGGGTGGGTCATCAACGGCGACGTAATTGTCTAGCGACTTCGACATCTTTTCGCCGGTTCCCGTATAGCCCTCCAACAGCGGCATGGTCAAAACCACCTGCGGGGCCTGCCCCATCGCCTCTTGGAGCTGTCGCCCCACCAGAAGGTTAAATTTTTGATCGGTGCCACCGAGCTCAACGTCGGCCTCAAGGGCTACCGAATCGTACCCTTGAATTAGCGGATACAGGAATTCATGAATCGCGATCGGCCTTCCGTCTGCATATCTTTTTGAAAAATCGTCGCGTTCCAACATGCGCGCCACGGTATGCTGCGCGGCGAGCTTGATGATCCCCTCGGCGCCAAGGGGTTTTGTCCACCTCGAATTGAATTCGATTCGAGTGTGCTGTTCATCAAGGATTTTAAAAACCTGCTCTCGATAGGTCTCAGCGTTCGCGTTGATTTCCTCCGCCGAAAGCGGCGGGCGCGTCACGTTGCGGCCCGTCGGATCCCCAATTAGACCGGTAAAATCGCCAATCAAGAAAATAACCTCATGACCGAACTGCTGAAACTTCCGGAGTTTGTTAATCAGAACGGTGTGACCGAGGTGCAAATCGGGCGCGGTGGGATCGAAGCCAGCCTTAATTCTGAGCGGGCGGCCCTCGTTGAGCTTCTTCAGTAAGTCCTCTTCGGGGAGGATTTCTGTGGCGCCTCGTCGGATCTCTTCGAGTGCGTTCGTTGACATCGGATTCGTTGCGGTTCGTCGGTGCGCGGAAAGCCTATCAAATGCGCTGCCTTAAATCATTGACCGCAGCGCACAACGCAGCTACTCTCGAAGACGTTGAACTGCTGCGAATTCCTAACCTTACTCGCATCTAATGAGAGCCAGCGTTAACCGGCTTGAACGCCGTAGCAAGCGATTCCGAAGGCTGCACTTTTGTGTCGGCGTGCTATTAGCGGCCAGCGCGATCGTGGCCGGAATGACCATCTTAGACGACTCTCCTAGCGAGTCGGCGTCGGTCAGCATTCAAATCACCCTGCCTGAAAATCGCAGCGCCGCGCCCGACCCAGAGCTCGCGCCGGTTCTTAGCAGCTCCATACCCAACTCTAAAATTGAATACGCCGAGCCGAGTGCTCCAAATCCGCCTCCACCCCTCGAAGAAAACGGATTACGTTGGCGCTCGGTCACCGTCGCCTCGGGCGACAACTTGTCGCTCATTTTTTCGCGCGTTGGGCTCTCGCCGCGCGACCTCGCCAATATGGTGGACAACAAAAAACTCAGGAAATATCTACGTAAAATAAAGCCTGGTCAGTTGATCAGATTCGGGTCTGAGGATGACATTCTCGCCGAGATGATCCTGGAGATCGACGAATTCAATTCGTTACGCATCGCACGCACCGGTGAGGGCAACTTCAACGGCGCGATAGAAACAATCGAACCGGAAGTTGTACTCGCCGAGGCCGGCGCCAAAATAACGCGCTCGCTGTTCTTAGACGGGCAGGACGCAGGCTTGTCGGATTCAATGATCCTGAAGATGACCGAGGTCTTTGGATGGGACATCGACTTCGCGTTGGATCTACGCAAGGGCGATCACTTTTCGCTGGTTTACGAAGAAATTCTAAAAGATGGCGCAAAAGTTAAGGACGGGCGACTGATAGCGGCGATGTTCGTTAACCAAGGTCAAACCCACCAGGCAATTTTGTACGAGCTTGACGATGGGAAAGCGGATTACTTCTCTGAAAAGGGTGCCGCGATGCGCAAGGCGTTCCTCCGTACTCCGGTGAATTTCACCCGTATCAGTTCGCGCTTCAACCTCCGGCGCAAACACCCGATTTTGAATACCATTAGGGCACACCGAGGTGTCGATTACGCAGCTCCCTATGGGACGCCGATCCGGGCAACCGCTGACGGCAAGGTAAAATTCGCGGGTAACAATGGAGGTTACGGGCGAACGATCGAACTCGCTCATGGCGAGACCTATGGCACGTTGTACGCGCATCTTGCTCGATTTGCCGGCGGCTTGAGGAAAGGTAAAACCGTTCGCCAAGGACAAACCATCGGCTACGTCGGCAAATCGGGGCTCGCAACCGGACCGCACCTCCATTACGAGTTCCGCGTTAATGGCCGCCATCGCGATCCGCTGCGTGTCAAACTACCGAAATCAGATCCTATACCGGAGCGCCACCTCGCGGATTATCTAGCCCATGCCGAGCCGTGGCTGAAACGTCTCAACGATCTAAGCGCCCGAGTGCTGGCCGACGATACGATGCTTGCTCGTATCGAGCTCGGACCCTGATCTTAATCCTTCGACTGCGTGGCCTTATATATCGGATTGATCTCAGGCACTAGCCTCGACGCTATCGATGCGGCGATTGTCTCTTTCGAGGACAATGCCGTTGAGTTACTTCAATACTCGGAACACCCCTACCACCAACAAACGCGCCAAGCGCTGCAAACCGTGATCGCTGAGTCCGCAAGCACGCCGGCCAGAACCCTCTATCAGCTTCATGTCCAAGTCGGAGTAGAGTTCGCGCAAGCGGCTAGTGCCGCATTGCGATCGGCGAAAATCGCAGCCCCGGAAATTACAGCGATTGGAAGTCATGGCCAAACGATTGCGCACTTTCCCGACAGCTCCCCTCCTTACTCAATTCAGATAGGTGATCCATCGACGATAAGCGTTGTTAGCGAAATTACGACGGTGGCGGATTTTCGCGCAGCCGATCTAGCCGCTGGTGGGCAAGGTGCCCCGTTGGTACCGCCTTTTCACGCGCAGTTGTTCACTGGCGGCGCAGACACGGCGGTTATTCTCAACATCGGTGGTCTCGCGAATATTAGCGTCCTCAGGAAAGACGAAGACCGGGTCGTCGGTTTCGATACCGGACCGGGAAACACTTTGATGGATCTGTGGATTACAAAGCACGCCAATCAACACTTCGACAAAGATGGCGTTTGGTCCAAAAGCGGTTCATGCGATGAGCATCTGCTTAAAACGTTGCTTGATGATCCATTTTTCGAGCGCGCTCCACCGAAGTCGACCGGTCGGGAATATTTCAATTTAGATTGGCTCAATCAGAAGCTGGCCGATGCGCAGCTCCAGGCAGCACAACCTCAAGATGTGCAGGCAACACTCATGCAATTAACCGTGCGTAGCATCGCTTCTGCGATCGTCGAGCACGTTCCAGATGCAACTATGATAATCGTGTGCGGCGGGGGCGCACTGAACGGAGAGATCCTCAAACAACTTGATATTGCGTTGCCGGAGCAATCGGTCATAACCTCCGCCCATTTTGGCGTTGACCCGTGTGCGATTGAGGCGATGGCTTTCGCTTGGTTAGCGAAGCAAGCAATAGAAGGGAGGCCTGTAGCTACACCGCCGGCGACCGGGGCTTCAAAACCGGTAGTGTTGGGGGGGATCTACGGAAACGCGAACCGTTAGACAGAAAAAGATGACCCGCAGCCACAAGTTGTGGTCGCGTTTGGATTACGGATCACAAACTGAGCGCCCTCTAGGCCCTCGGTGTAGTCAATTTCAGCGCCGGTTAAGTACTGAACGCTCATCGGATCGACTAGCAGTTTAACGCCCCCATTCTCGACCACTGTATCGCCATCGTTCTCATTGGTGTCAAAGGTGAATCCGTATTGGAATCCAGAGCAGCCACCCCCGGAAATGAAAACGCGCAGCATGAGGCTGTCGTCGCCTTCTTCATCAATTAGTTCTTTAACTTTCAGTGCCGCTGAATTGGTAAATTCGAGAACCGCTGCTGCCGTTTCCATTCCTTACTCCGCTCGTCGAGCTGTAGCTATGCTTACGTATAACATATGGCTTCGGATCTCGCCATTCAAGTCTAGTGGCATCGGCCCAAAGTTGGCCGCCCCAAAAGCTAGGCGCCCTCCAAAGGATCGTGGTCTAGCGCCAAAGGAGCCCGTTCCTCACTGGTGATACGCACCAGCTTGCCGTTCACTTCGGCACCCATCGCCATCTCAATCAGCGCGTAATAAACGTCACCTTCCACGCGTGCGCTGGCCGCCAACTCCACATGTTCGATGGCGTGCACGTCACCTTTCACCACGCCGTTGAGGTAGACATAAGGGACCCTCACCTCGCCTTCGATCGTTCCACAATCGCTCACCGTCACAGAAGCATCGCCATCACCCTCTGCAACAACATTCCCTTTAACCGAACCCTCGATATGCAAGCGGCCACCGGCGAAGCGAATATCACCCAACAACTGAGAATTCTTGCCAATCAAAGAATCAACGGTATTGGAGCGCTTGCGCTTCTTTTTTGGATTGATCATTTCAATCGATCTCCCTCACTGTATTACGGATGCCCAAGCATACGATTCTGAGAAGACTGGCTTTTTACGCTTAGCCGCTACAATTTTAACTTCGATGTGCTCTGGCTCGAAAGCGCTGGGTAATTGGACGAAACCTTCAAACAAGCGAAAGTGCTTGAACTCGAAATCGAGTGAGTCACTTTTTCCATCGATGCCTTCAACAATGTCAAACGTGACTAAGCGGCCGTTGGTAGCACCATGAACAACGGCTTTCAGTCGCCCCTTTGCGACGCTATCGTCCTTGTTCAAGTATGTAAGCACAAACCGGTAGCGATAATGGTCCCGGTGTCCGGTGGGGTGAAAACTAACGCCGCGTACGGTCGGTGTTTCGCCAACGTTGGTAGACGCCATAATCTCACGATAGAAGCGTAGCTCTTCCTTAAGATCACTAAGTTCCGTCTCCAAATTGACCATTTCGGCGTGATTATCGCCACGCGCGATCTCGGCAACCTGCAGCGCACGATTTTTTTTGGTGAGCTCGTAGCCCAAATCGTCATTATTCGCCCTTAGCTCCCGGTTTTCCTGCAACAAAGTCCGCATTTCTCCGGTCGCAATCATCTCGCCTGCGATCCGCGACCAATGACCATAATCGAAAACCACCGCCAACATCGCCGCGAGCAGGAGCACAACGAGCCCGGCCACGGCAAAACGCCGAACCGGGCGGTACGGTCGGATAACAAGTTTCACGTTATGGTGCGAATGGCAGCATATCCAATCCTGCCGTTTCGTTGAGGCCAAACATCAGGTTAGCGTTTTGCACAGCTTGCCCGGCAGCTCCTTTGACCAAGTTATCGATCGCAGAAATCACAACCCACTGGCGTTCTTGCACTTTTGTCGCCGACATCGAACAGAAGTTGCTGCCGCGAACTGAGCGGGTATCGGGAGATGTCCCGGCGGCGCAAAGTTTTATGAAACTAGCATTGCCATAATAATCGGCTAAGACTTCATTCAAATCTTCCGGCCCGGTGCTGGTGACGTAAATCGACGCCAGAATACCGCGGAACATAGGAAGCAAATGCGGTATGAACGAAACTGAGACCGAGCCATCGGTCACTCCACCTAAAATTTGGGCGATCTCCGGTTGATGACGATGGCCATTGAGTCCGTAGGCTTTGAAACTCTCGCTCACCTCGCCAAACAACTTGTTCTCAGCCGCACCTTTACCGGCGCCACTGACACCCGAGGCAGCATTAACGATCACCGTTTTCTCAATCGCTCCCGAACTCAATAGCGGTGCGAGCGCGAGGCTAGCGGCAGTCGGATAACAGCCAGGGTTAGCCACCAAGCGACAGTCCTTGATCTGGTCACCAAACAGCTCCGGTAGTCCGTAAACTGCCTCGGCATTAAGCTCTGGCGCGCGATGCGCTTGGCCATACCACCGCTGCCAAAGTGCGACATCTTTAAAGCGAAAGTCGGCGGATAGATCAACCACCTTTATCGAGGCATCGAGAAATCTGGGTGCCAGATCCATCGCCACTCCGTTTGGAGTCGCCAGAAAAACCAAATCGCACTCGTTCAAGCTGGCGTCATCCGGGGCGACAAAGCGGAGCGCGCAAACACCTGGCGGAAGTGGCAGCACCTCGCTCACCTCCTTGCCAACATCCTGACGGGAGGTCACCGCCAACACCTCAAGCTCAGGATGCGCGAGCGCGATGCGCAGCAGCTCGCTGCCGGTATATCCCGCGCCTCCGATGATCCCGACACTAGCCACCTCGAATACTGCTCTCGAACGCAATTGGGGGCGCGCAATGTATCATAATTTCTTTATTCGTCAACGGTTTACAAGATTTGCATCAAGTCCGTTGATATTTCTGACCATTGCGTTGTCCAAACAACGAATAGTAGGCTGGACGTTCACTTTGAGGTAGACCAATGGACCCAACAGCAACATTAGCGCTTGCCGGCGGCGCCGCCTGGGCAAGCGGGATTAACGTGTACGCGGCAATTTTGATGCTCGGTGTTCTAGGAGCCACGGGATCAATGACACTTCCGCCGGATCTGGAAATACTAGCCGATCCGATGGTCATGCTGGCCGCGAGCTTCATGTATTGCGTTGAGTTCTTTGCGGATAAGACCCCTGGCGTTGATACCGGATGGGACGCCCTACATACATTTATCCGCGTGCCAGCAGGCGCCGTTTTAGCGGCATCTGCAGTTGGCGAATTGGAACCTACCGTGCAACTCGCCGCCTTGATCATTGGCGGCGGCCTCGCAGCAACGACCCACGCGACCAAGGCCGGAACCCGCGCAATCATCAATACCTCGCCTGAGCCAGTCACAAATTGGACCGCCTCCATCACCGAAGACCTCCTGGTATTTGCTGGACTCTGGACAGCGCTCAATCACCCCTATGTGTTTGGCGTCTTGCTTGCGTTATTTCTGCTGCTGATCGCATGGTTGTTACCCAAGATATTTCGCGCATTGAAGATGATTGCCGCGCGCGTGCGGCGATTCTTTGGCGGCGCCGAAGACCAGGATGCGAATAGCGGCGAAACAGAAACCGCCTCCCTGCCTTCGCTTAATAACTAGCGGCTCCACACCCTCGTTATGCTTTACCTTTGGGTGAAGGCATTCCATATCGTTTTCATGGTGAGCTGGTTCGCTGGTCTGTTTTACCTGCCGCGTTTGTACGTCTACCACGCGATGTCCGAAGACGACATCGGCGTCACCCGCTTTAAGCTTATGGAACGAAAGCTCTATCGTGGGATCATGAACCCAGCCGCGATCCTCACGGTCGCCAGTGGGCTGACTTTGGCTTGGATGTCCGGTTTTAGTGCTCTGCTAACGGCGAATTGGTTCGTCATCAAAGTTGCGCTTGTCGGTGTCCTGATCGGCTACCATTTCTACCTGGGTCATTTATTGCGGTGCTTCGCCCAAGATCAAAACCGACATGGACATGTTTTCTATCGGTGGATCAATGAGGCGCCCGTGGTTGTCCTCATCGGGATCATCGTATTGGTCATCGTCAAACCGATTTAGCTCATTGTCGAAACTTGTATTTCCAAATTTGCTTATCGGCGGGCACGACCCCAGTGGTGCAGGGCTACAGGCCGATATCGAGACCTGTGCCGCATTGGAGATCCCGTGTGTTTCAGTAATAACCGCGCTGACGGTCCAAAACACGTCGCGAGTTGTTCGTGCGCAACCCGTTGAAGCGGATCTTTTTCGCGAAACGCTGCTCACGCTATGCGAGGAAGTCGATTGTCGCTACGTAAAAATCGGACTTATCCCTAATCGCGCAATCGCTGAGACTCTCGCGGATTTTCTGCAACTACAAAAAAATTGGACAGTGGTATTTGATCCTGTCCTTGTCGCCGGTTCTGGCGGGAACCTCGGCGTCCACGAGGACGGCCGGGAAATCGTGAGGATTCTTGCACCTTTCACGTCACTTATTACGCCAAATCTCAATGAGGCAAAGCGTTTAACGACCCAACCGGACGCTGAGAGTGCAGCTTGTGAATTGATCGGCGATGGCTGCAAGGCCGTATTGATTACAGATGTGGAACCCAGCGGAGCAGCTGTTATAAATCGTCTATTTCAGTCTCGCGGTGCCATCTTTGAATGCAGCGTGACGCGCGCGCAGGGCACTTATCACGGAACCGGTTGTACGCTCTCCAGCGCTATAACAGCGCTGCTGTCACAGGGTGATTCGCTTGACCGGGCGGTTGAGTTCGCCACAAGGTTTACGAGCGAGTCTTTGGTCAGAGCCTATGACTACGGCGGTGCCCAGCGTTTGCCAAATCGAACCAAGAAAAAATGACCGGATTCCCTCGCCGCGGTGTTTACGCGCTCACGCGCGATAGCGTTTTATCAATCGAATCCTTGCTGGAAGACTGCGAATTGGCGCTGCGCGGCGGAGTCTGTGTGATTCAATATCGAGATAAAGCCAATGATTTGCAGACTAAAAGCGAATTTGCATCGGCCCTGGTGTCACTTTGTCACGACTATGACGTTCCATGCATCATTAATGATCATCCGCAATTGGTTATCGAGGCACAAGCCGATGGCGTTCACCTGGGGCAAAACGATACACCCTACAAAGACGCCCGAAAGATGCTGGGACCGGACAGGCTCATAGGAGTCTCATGCTATTCCAACGTCGAGAAGGCTCAGCAAGCAGCAAGAGCGGGGGCAGATTACATTGCTTTCGGCAGTTTTTTTCCCTCGCAAACCAAACCTCACGCACCACCTTGCCCGCTTGAGGTTTTGAATAAACAGGTGCCCTGTCCGACTGTCGCGATTGGGGGTATAAACTCAAAAAACGGTCAGAAGCTCGTCGATGCGGGGGCCGACCTGCTGGCGATTAGCGCTGCGATATTCACCGCGCCAGATCGGGAAACGGCCGCGCGCCGCTGCGCTGATATTTTCAAAGATCAAACACCGCTCGCAAAAGGCCTCTGAACTCATTAATAATTCGGACATGTTTGAAACTTCAAAAAATTTATTCGCTGCAGCCGATAGAGTTCTTTGTGGCGGAGTCAATTCACCGGTACGAGCGTTCAAAGCAGTTGGTGGGACGCCCATTTTTTTTGAAAGAGCGAGCGGTTCTAAGCTCGTTGACGCCGATGGCAACAGCTACATTGACTACATTGGCAGTTGGGGGCCCATGATCCTCGGTCATTCCCACCCGGCGGTTGCCGCGGCGCTCATCCAACAGATAGAGAAAGGGATCAGTTTCGGCGCGCCGACGGAAATCGAAACGAAGCTGGCCGAACATATTATCCGGCGGATCCCGCATGCCGAAAAAATTCGCTTTGTCAGCTCCGGCACCGAAGCAGCAATGTCCGCTCTCAGGTTAGCCCGCGGCGTTACGGGCAGAAACCGAATCGTGAAATTCGAAGGCTGTTATCACGGTCATGCCGATTCATTGCTCGTTAAAGCGGGTTCGGGCGCCTTGACACTGGGTATTCCCACCTCGCCGGGCGTACCGGAAGGCCTTGCCTCGCTCACCACTACATGCAGCTTCAACGATCCATCCATGCTACGAGACTGCTTTGCGCAATACGGCAACGACATTGCTGCGGTTATCGTTGAGCCGATCGCGGGCAATATGAATTGCGTTCCACCGGCACCAGCGTTTTTACAGGAGTTACGTCAACAATGCTCCGAACACGGCGCGCTGTTGATCTTTGATGAGGTTATGACCGGATTTCGCGTCAATCACGGCTCGGCGCAATCTCTCTACGAGATCGACCCGGACATCACGGTTTTAGGGAAAGTGATCGGTGGGGGTATGCCCGTTGGGGCATTCGCGGCTTCAAAGGCGATCTTCGGTGAGCTCGCTCCAGAAGGGCCGGTCTACCAGGCCGGAACCTTGTCGGGCAATCCACTGGCAATGGTCAGTGGTCTGACAACCTTGGAATTCACTGAGACGCCTGGTTTTTACGCGCAACTTGGGGACACCACAGCGGCACTTTGCAGCGGCTTGGAAAGCGCCGCGCGGGATGCCGGCATTGCCTTAACAACCAATCACGTACCCGGTATGTTTGGTCTCTTTTTTACCGACAAGCCTGCGGTAACGTGCTTCGTGGATGTGACCGCCTGCGACGGCGAACGTTTCAAGCAATTCTTTCACGGTATGCTTGAGCGTGGCGTCTACCTCGCTCCTTCAGCCTTCGAAGCTGGATTTGTCAGTGCCGCGCACAACGCTGAGGATATCGAGCGAACAATCGCCGCGGCCCGAGAAGTATTTAGCGAGTTGCCACGATGAGATTACTTATGAAGATTATTGGCTTCCTTTTGGTTTGCGCTTCTTTCCCGAGTTTTGGTACCCAAGACGATCTCCGGCTCGATGCCCTGTTTAGCGAACTTCACAACGCCTCCTCCGGAAGCGAGGCCAGGGAAATCGAAAAAAATATTTGGGAAATTTGGTTCGAAGGGCCCAACGAGCAAGTCGATCAATACTTCGAGTCGGCTCAAATCGCTGCCTCGGGCGGAGACTATCGAAGTGCAACGACGGCGCTGGATAAACTAATCGATGCCCATCCCGAATTTGCGGAGGGCTGGAATCAGCGGGCAATTGTTTATTTCGTTCAAGGTAAATATAGCGCCGCGCTCGCAGATGTCGATAAGACCCTCAGCCTTGAGCCGCGCCATTTCGGCGCGGCTTCTGGTAAAGCCCAATGCTACCTCGCGCTTGGCGAACCCTTGGCGGCTATTGACGCTTTCGAACAGGCGCTAAGCATCAACCCCTGGCTCGAAGATGTAAAAGAGCAACTTAATCAACTCAAGGCGATCCATTTGAACCCGAGGAATGCTATCTAATTACAGTTGCTCTTCGGTAAACAGACCGACCCTTAAACTTTTGCCCACGTATATCTCCTGCCCGTCAACCTCCATGGTCGCGTCGGCAATCCCCATGACTAACGAGCGCTGAATCAAGCGGCGGATATCCACGCGGTAGCGAATCAGCTTTTTGTCGGGCGTGACCTGCCCGGTGAACTGAACATCGCCACCCCCTAGCGCGCGCCCGCGCCCCAAGCCGCCCTTCCAAGCGAGAAAAAAACCAATCAATTGCCACATCGCGTCAAGACCGAGGCAGCCTGGCATGACTGGGTCACCTTCAAAGTGACACTTAAAAAACCAAAGTTCAGGATCGACATCAAGCTCGGCTTCAATAAGGCCTCGTTCGTAGCTTCCGCTAGCGTCCTCGATGGTGGTGATCCGATCGAACATAAGCATCGGCGGCAGGGGTAACTTGGCATTGCCAGGCCCGAACAAACCTCCTTTCCCGCAGTCGATCAGTTCGTCGTAGCTGTAGGCATTGATGTTTCGCCCAGCGACGATAATCGGTGCATCGGTGTTAATCGGCTCGTTTTTGCTGGGCATATTTAAAGCGACCTGAGGGGCTGCGATTATACAGCGAAACACTTTGGCTCATCTCTGGCACGCTGCTCAACCGATTGGAAACTCGATGAAGATCCCAAATAGACTCGCATCTCCCTCGGAGAACCCTACGCGGCCACCATAGAGTTCCTCGACAATTTCTCGCACTACCGCAAGCCCAATTCCCTGTCCTTCGCGTGATTCATCGAGCCGGCTACCGCGATTCAAGATCTTTTCGCGATCGGGCACCGGGATCCCCGGACCATCATCGTAGACATGAATAATGAGCACAGAACGGTTCGTTGCGTTTTCGATATCGACTTTTATCTGAACCAGTGATCCGGCCCATTTGCACGCGTTATCGGCGAGGTTGCCAACCACCTCCAACAGATCACCGCGATCACCATGAAATTGAATGTCGGCGGCACAGTCCCAAGCGATCTTCAATTGCCGTTCAGCGTAAACCTTCCTCAAAGAATCGGCGAGGCTTTCCAACACTGGCGCGACCTGCTCCCTAACACCGTATAAGGAGCGACCCGCCGCAGAGGCGCGACGAAGCTGATATTCGATTGTTGAGTCCAGCCGGTCGAGTTGCTCAATGACACGTTGCGGATACTCGCCCACTTTCAGTTCACTGTTGAGCACAGCCAATGGAGTTTTTAAACTGTGGGCGAGATCCCCCAGCGCATTTCGATAGCGCTGAATGGCGGCGTGATTCTTGTCGATCAGATCGTTGAGTTGGCCAGTAACCAGTGAGAGCTCCTGAGGATAGCTGCCGATCACACGCTCTGATCGTCCGGCCTGAACGGACTCAATTTCGTCCGCCACGCCGCGCAATGGTCGCAAACCGTAGCGCAACACAAAGATTTGCACGACAACCAAAACAACGCTCAGAA
Source organism: Pseudomonadota bacterium (assembly GCA_039030125.1). GTDB lineage: Bacteria > Pseudomonadota > Gammaproteobacteria > JBCCEV01. Next base: position 12,274 of record JBCCEV010000028.1, read on the forward strand.
CCGCAAACCAAGTCCATACATTGAGGCGGAATCGAGAGAGGGTTTCACGATAGGCATCTTCATGTTCCCAGGATTCGATCAGAAACCTTCGCGCCGGTGATTTACCCTCACCCTCCCAAATTACGCCGAGGCTAAGGCTGAATAGTCCGGCGTCCCGGATCTCTGCAAAGCGCCATATGCCAGTCTCAAAAGCCTCGACTTCTGGAAGCGCCAAACCAATCGATGACCCCGATACCCAACCGACGACCTGTTGGTCGTCACTCACGCGCGCATAATGACCCGATTCAGGAATGGCCAGTCTCGGATCCGCAAGCTCGCTAATCCAGCCGTGCTTGCCAAAATGATCAAAATCAGCCGAGCCAATGATCATGTAGACGCTGCTTCGTAAGCGGTCGTTAACCGATGCCTTCGCGGAATCTCTGAAAGCGGCATCTAGCAGGTAACCTGCAACGCTTAGGAAGAACACCACAGCCACCGATGCCATCCACGTCACTCGGTGTTTTAGGGAATACATGGAACTATTCGGTGCTCCCGCACCCTCCATCACCCGGCTTGTGACCCTTGCGCGCTTGAAGACAGAGTAAATCGATAACCCTGTCCGCGCACGGTATCGATGGGTAGGAGCTTCTTATCGGGATCGAGTTTTTTACGCAAACGCCCAACGATAACCTCCAAGACGTTGCTGTCTTTTTCTTGGTCCTCAGCATAGAGATGCTCAGTGAGCTCGTTTTTCGAAATCACGCGGCCGGCGTTCAGCATGAAGTACTCGAGCATGTTGTACTCCAGGGCCGTTAGTGTAAGAAGCTCTGAGCCCAACCGGGCCGACTTGGCGCCGAGGTCCACGGCTATCGGGCCGCACTCGAGATTGGAGCGCGTAAAGCCTGCCGCGCGTCGCAGTAGCGCCCGGATCCTCGCTAAAAGCTCCTCACCGTTAAAGGGTTTAACCATGTAGTCGTCAGCGCCCAACTCCAAACCTGCTACCTTATCTTGCCAACTTGATCGCGCGGTGAGGATAAGCACCGGGAATGAGCGCTCGTTGTCACGCCAGTTGGTGATCAAGTCTTCACCAGATCGATCCGGTAATCCCAGATCAACGATAGCAGCATCGATTGGGTATTCTTGCCCGAGGAAATGACCGTCACGCCCATTGTCCGCGGCGTCAACGACGTAGCCGTCACCGCGTAACAACTGGCAAAGGTTCTCACGCAGTTCAGTGTTGTCCTCGACCACCAGTATCCGCATTGGGAGATCCAGATTGGATTATTCGCCGCCAGGGTAACCAAGCACCCTAACCCGACCATCTTCGGTTACGACCTTTACTTTGTAACTAGGCTTACCATCGACCACTTTCCGCTGAACATCCACCACCCGCCCACCGGTTTCCGAGCGGGCCTTGGCGGCAGCGGCATCAGCATTAGCGACGTGATCGTCGGCTCCTGCGAGCAAGGGCGCTAGGCCAATCAAGAAGACGACAGTTCTCATATTCCGCGATGTGTTGAGGCGATGGACAATAGTATAGCTAGGTAGCGCAAAGCCTAGCGGCAGATCGCTGAACTTAAGCTGAATGCGATTCAGGCGTAGGGCCGATCGTGAGTCAGCGCCGGGATCATCGTGCGCACCCGATCGACCTCGTCCACGTCAACATCCGCGATCACGTAACCGCTCTCCTCTCCCCCATCAGCAAGGACCTCGCCCCATGGGTCAATGATCAAGGAATGCCCAAAGGTTGCCCGCCCCCAAGAACGTCGGCCGCATTGGCCGGGAGCGAAAACGTAACACCCTGTTTCGATAGCGCGCGCCCGCAGCAGGGAATGCCAATGCGCAGCTCCTGTTTTGGCGGTGAACGCCGCGGGAACCGTCAAAAAATGTGCGCCTGCTTTCGCCAAATCGCGATAGAGATGGGGGAAACGCACGTCGTAGCAGATCGTAAGACCGAGTTTTCCCCACGGCACTTCGGCCACTACCTGTTCGCCGCCGGGCGCTACCAAAGCAGACTCCTTGTAGGATTGACCGTCCCGAATGGTAACGTCGAAGAGGTGGATCTTGTTGTAGCGCGCTTGGATCCGGCCCTCATTATCGAGCAGAACGCAGCGGTTATTGAGCCGTCCGTCCGGCAACGCGATGGTCAAAGAACCCAGGAGCAGCCATACGTCGCGCTCAGCGGCGAGCGACGCTAACCGAGGGAGTGCCGGATGATTATCTTCCGTGTAGCCGTCTTCAAGGTACGAACCATCGCTTTCATGCAGACATGAAAAATTCTCGGGCAAGCAAACAAGCGCGGCATCCTCGTCGGTTGCCTTACGGATCGCGTCTTCGACTGCCGCCAAGTTTTCGTCAATATCGGGGCCCGCGCAATTTTGGACGCACGCGACTCGAAACGATGACGCTCCGCTCACCTCCTAGCTACCCAATTTCTTATCCGCGATCACAATCCCGTCGGGATCGGCATACAGATATGAGTCCGGTGCAATTAGCGCGTCCGCGAAACGCAGTTCGAGGTCTTGTTGACCCTCACCGCGCTTGACGCTTTTCCTTGGGTTCGTTGCCAATGCCTTAACGCCAATCGCGAGTTCACCGATGGGGATCGCATCTCTTATGCAACCAAACACCACGATGCCAACCCAATTGTTCTTCACGCCCAATTCAGCGAGATTATCGCCGACCAGCGCGCAACGCATCGAGCCGCCACCATCGACGACCATGACTCTACCGTCACCCGGCGTTTCCAACAGCTCACGAACCAGGGAATTGTCTTCGAAGACCTTCAACGTCTTCACTGGCCCGTGAAAATTCCGTTCGCCGCCGAAATCGCGAAACAACGGCGCTAGTACCTGAATGGATTCACCATAATCATCATATAGATCGGCTGTTGCGACGGGCATCTTTTCTCTCTAGTTTTTAGGGGTTTTTTTGGGCCGCGACCAATTGCTAATCGTCTTTTGTTTGACGCGGCTGATCACCAGCACCTCGGGCTCGACGTCCTGCGTGACGGTCGTCCCAGCGCCTACCGTGACCCCGCGGCCAATTCGCACCGGCGCCACCAATTGGCTGTCTGATCCGATGAACGCGCCATCCTCGATTACGGTTTTATGCTTGTTCGCGCCGTCGTAGTTACAGGTGATCGTGCCGGCCCCTACATTCACCTTCGAGCCAATTTCAGCGTCGCCAACATAGGCCAAATGATTGACCTTGCTGCCCGGGCCGATATGGCTTTTTTTGACCTCAACAAAGTTTCCGATTTTGGCACCGGCTTCCAAACGGGTTTCAGGGCGGATCCGCGAGAAAGGACCAATCTCGCAATGCTCACCTATTTGTGCCGCCTCGATGACGCAATTAGCCAGGATCTTCGCGCCCGAACCGATCTGAGTATTCGTGAGCACCACATTAGGCCCGATAGTGACACCGTCGCCGAGCACGACCTCACCGACGAATACGGCATTAACGTCGATAAGCACATCTTTCCCACAACTTAGCGAACCGCGCACGTCGCACCTTAGGGGATCGGCCAGCGTCACTCCGCCTAGCATCAACTGATTCGCCAAGCGCTGTTGATAATTACGCTCCGCCTGCGCCAGTTGCAGACGATTATTGATACCCATCGTCTCGTGAGCGTCATCTGCTGTGTAAGCGACTACCGTGTGTCCATCCGCAACGGCCACCTCCACGCAGTCCGTTAAATAATACTCGCCTTGCGCATTATGGTTTTCCAGCGAAGGCAACCAGCGGTGCAGATCTTCGCCCCGCATTAGCATGATGCCGGTATTGATTTCGTTAATTTCGCGCTGAGCGTCGCTCGCATCTTTGTCTTCAACAATCTGCAGCAAGGTGTCGGAGACTGGATCACGAACAATCCGGCCATAGCCATCAGCATCATCGAGAACGGCCGTTAAGACGCAGAGTTCGGCGTTGCGTGCAGCACGCTTTGCTACCAGTTGCTCTAGGGTTGCAGGGCGCAGCATAGGAACATCGGCGTAAAGCACGAGCACGTCCGCTGAAGTATCGATCGACGGTAATGCTTGCAACACAGCATGCCCGGTACCGAGTTGTTGTTCTTGTTCAACCCAAACCAACTCTTCTTCGCCAAGTGCCGCCATAAGTTGCTCACCGCCGTGTCCGTGCACCACGATTGGCGGACGTTCACTTAAAGTGCGGGCGGTTTGTATGACATGTGCAAGAAGTGGCGTGCCACCGAGCTCATGGAGGACTTTTGGCAACGCCGAGTGCATGCGTTTACCTTGACCAGCGGCGAGGATGACGACTTGGAGATCCATTTAATGATGCGCGTCCAAGGGGAACTCGCTCATCTTAAAGTCCGCTATTTCGCGCGGCAAATAGTGAGTCAGAGATTGAAGGGATATCTTGGTTAACGCCCGGCGCGTTTACGCAGGCGCTGAATAGCCTGGAGCTGGGCGGCGACTTCGGCCGATTGGGCGAGAGCGGTGGCGTAATCCATCTTCGCGCCCGCCTCTTGCACCGCACGCTCTGCTTCTTCCTTAGCCTTCTGCACCGCAACTTCGTCAAGATCTTCGGCGCGCACCGCCGTGTCCGACAACACCGTGACTACCTTGGGCTGAACCTCGAGCATTCCACCCGAGATATAGAAAGAAGTTTCATTGCCCTCGGCGTCTTGCACGCGCACTTCGCCAGGGCCCATGGAAGTCAGCATAGGCGTGTGCCCCGGCGCAATACCCACCTCCCCAAGCTTGGCTGGCGCGAATACCATTTGCGCTTCGCCCGAATAAATTTCGCGCTCGGCACTAACGATGTCGACTTGCATGACCGCCATGACGTTCCGATCCTATAAGGTCTTTGCTTTTTCGACCGCTTCTTCAATCGAGCCAACCATGTAGAAGGCCTGCTCGGGAAGTTCGTCGTATTCACCAGCGACGATGCCTTTGAATCCAGCGATCGTATCCTTGAGCGCAACATACTTGCCCGGAGTTCCGGTAAATACCTCAGCGACGGAGAAAGGCTGTGAGAGGAAACGTTGGATCTTACGAGCGCGAGCTACGACCAGCTTATCTTCTTCTGAAAGCTCATCCATGCCCAGAATGGCGATGATGTCTCGCAGCTCTTTGTAGCGCTGCAGAGTATTCTGAACCGCTCGAGCGGTGTCGTAGTGATCCTGGCCCACCACCAACGGGTCAAGTTGTCGGCTGGTCGAGTCGAGCGGATCGACGGCAGGATAAATGCCGAGTTCCGCAATTTGGCGTGACAATACAACCGTCGCATCGAGATGCGCGAAGGTGGTTGCCGGGGATGGATCGGTTAAGTCATCGGCTGGCACATAGACCGCCTGAATTGATGTGATCGAGCCGGTCTTGGTGGAGGTGATGCGCTCTTGCAAGCGACCCATTTCCTCGGCCAGGGTCGGTTGGTACCCCACCGCGGAGGGCATCCGGCCAAGTAGTGCGGAGACCTCCACACCGGCCAGGGTGTAGCGGTAAATATTGTCGATGAACAGCAGCACGTCGCGGCCTTCGTCACGGAATTTCTCCGCCATCGTCAAACCGGTCAAGGCTACGCGAAGGCGGTTACCGGGCGGTTCGTTCATCTGACCGTAAACCATGGCGACTTTGGATTTCTCGAACTCTTCAACATCAACCACGCCTGCTTCCTGCATTTCGTGATAGAAGTCGTTCCCTTCGCGTGTCCGTTCGCCCACCCCTGCAAACACTGACAGTCCAGAGTGCTCTGTGGCGATATTGTTAATAAGCTCCATCATGTTTACGGTCTTGCCCACACCGGCGCCACCGAAAAGCCCGATTTTGCCACCCTTGGCAAACGGACAAACCAAATCAATCACTTTAATCCCAGTTTCAAGGAGTTCTTGCGCTGGTGAGAGATCGACATATTTCGGCGCTTCGCGGTGAATAACCATTCGTTCCTCTTCGCCGATGGGCCCGCGCTCGTCGATGGGGTCACCGAGAACGTTCATGATGCGGCCAAGGGTTTTCAATCCGACCGGCACCGAAATACCTTCGCCGGTGTTCTTGGCGACCATGCCACGCTTGAGACCATCGGTAGATCCAAGCGCGATGGTGCGCACGACCCCGTCCCCAAGCTGTTGTTGGACTTCGAGCGTGATCTCGCTGCCGTCGATCTTTAGAGCGTCGTAAACTTTCGGCACTTGCGCCGTTGGATACTGCACATCGACGACCGCGCCGATAACTTGTACTACGTCTCCAGAGCTCATCTCTTAGATCCTCAAAACTTTGAATTCAAAATTGCCGCCGGCGCTACACCGCGGCCGCACCGCCCACGATCTCAGACAGTTCTTGGGTGATCGCCGCTTGGCGTGCTTTGTTGTAAATCAGTTGCAATTCATCGATTAGCTTGCCGGCGTTGTCCGACGCGGCCTTCATCGCCACCATTCGCGCTGCTTGTTCGCAGGCGATGTTCTCCACCACGCCTTGGTAGGCGAGCGACTCGATGTAGCGGATCAGGAGTTGATCAACGATTTCCTGGGCTTCAGGCTCGTAGATGTAATCCCAATGGTGGCTCATCTCCTCGGTTTCCTCAGGCACAAGCGGCACCAACTGCTCTAGCTGCGGCGACTGAGTCATGGAATTAACAAATGTCGAGTACGCCAAATAAATCCGATCTATGCGGCCTTCGTCGTAGGCGTCGAGCATAAGTTTCACCGGGCCGATCAGGTCCTCCAATGTCGGCGCGTCGCCAAGCTGATTAGCTTGAGCAATTAGGTTCACGGACAAACGTGAGAAAAACCCAATCGCTTTGTTACCAATCACCGCCAGATCGATTTCCTTGCCTTCACCTTCCCATTCGCGAAACTGCTTTAAGGTTGCACGAAAGAGATTGGCATTGAGACCACCGCAAAGACCGCGATCGGTCGACACCACGATAACGCCAACGCGCTTAACTTCACGCTCGACAAAAAACGGATGGTGATACTCAGAGTCTGCATTAGCGACGTGCGCCACGACGTTTCGCATTTTATCGGCGTAAGGCCGAGCCGCGCGCATCCGGTCTTGAGCTTTACGCATTTTGCTCGCCGCCACCATTTCCATGGCTTTGGTGATCTTTTGCGTATTTTTAACGCTTGCGATCTTGGTGCGGATTTCTTTACCGGCTGCCATCGTCTTACCTCAAGCGAAACCTACCAGGACTGACTGTTCTTGAAATCATCGACCGCAGATTTCAAGCCGGCCTGGACGTCGTCCCCGTAATCGCCGGACTCGTTAATCTGGTCCATCAAGCTCTTATGGCTTGAGTCCATATAGGCATGGAGCGCTTCTTCAAAGGCTCCGATCTTCTCAAGCTCGACGTCATCGAGATAACCGTTTTCAACCGCGTACAGACTAACTGCCATATCGGCAACGTTGAGCGGCGAGTACTGCTTTTGCTTCATCAATTCCATCACGCGTTGGCCACGTTCAAGCTGATTACGAGTCGCTTCGTCAAGATCGGAGGCGAATTGCGCGAACGCAGCTAGCTCGCGATATTGCGCGAGAGCCAAACGAACCCCGCCGCCAAGTTTCTTGATAATTGATGTCTGCGCCGCACCGCCTACCCGTGAAACAGATAAACCAGCGTTGATGGCAGGACGGAAACCCGAGTTAAATAAATCGGTTTCCAAATAAATTTGACCGTCGGTGATTGAAATCACATTGGTCGGAACGAAGGCCGATACGTCACCCGCTTGGGTCTCGATGATCGGCAACGCGGTGAGCGACCCGGTTTGACCTTTAACCTCACCACCCGTTAACCGCTCGACCTCTTCAGCGTTGATGCGTGCGGCGCGTTCCAACAAACGCGAATGCAAATAGAACACATCGCCCGGATAGGCCTCGCGCCCTGGTGGCCGGCGAAGCAGCAAGGAAACCTGTCGATAGGCCCATGCTTGTTTGGTTAAATCATCGTAGATGATCAGGGCGTCTTCGCCACGATCGCGAAAATACTCGCCCATCGCACAACCCGAGTATGGCGCAATGTATTGCATAGCCGCAGACTCAGAGGCACTCGCCGCGACGATGATGGTATGTTCCATCGCATTGTGCTCTTCAAGTTTGCGCACGACTGCCGCAATCGACGAGGCCTTCTGACCAATCGCCACGTAGATGCATTTAATACCGGTGCCCTTCTGATTAATGATGGCATCGACCGCGACGGCGGTTTTACCGGTTTGGCGGTCGCCGATGATCAACTCGCGTTGGCCACGCCCAATCGGCACCATGGAGTCAATCGACTTTAATCCTGTTTGGACAGGCTGCGAGACCGACTGCCTTTGAATAACGCCAGGGGCAATTTTTTCGATCGGTTCCGATTGCGAAGCAGCAATATCGCCCTTGCCATCGATAGGCGCGCCTAAAGCGTCAACAACACGGCCAAGTAACGCCTCACCAACCGGTACTTCAAGGATACGGCCCGTGCAGCGGCAAGTTTCACCTTCTGAGATATGCTCGTACTGGCCCATGATTACCGCGCCGACCGAATCTTGTTCGAGGTTCAAGGCCAAGCCGAAGACACCGCCGGGGAATTCGATCATTTCGCCCTGCATGACATCGCTTAAGCCATGGATCCTGGCAATGCCGTCGGTCAGGCTGACAATCGTGCCTTCGGTGCGCGCTTCGGTGGATAGATCGAGGTCGTCGATCTTCTTTTTGATCAGTTCGCTGATCTCAGTTGCGCTGATGCTCATAGTCGTCCTCTACCCGAATTAAATTCTATTAATACCTTTGTAAATACTGTCTAGGTAAGCGCCTGACCTAACGAACGAAGCCGCCCACTGATCGATAGGTCGATTACTGCATCGCCGATCTTGATCACCACGCCGCCGATCAAGGACTCATCGACCTGGCACGACACTTTGCATTCGCCGCCGAATCGGTCACTGAGGCTGGTGGAGATTTTTTCAATCTCCGCATCACTCATGGGAAACGCGGAGCTCAGCTCAACGTTGTTTAGACCCTCGGCGCGAGCGCGCAAGGCCTCAAACTGCTCCACGATGCCAGGCGCGATTGCCACGCGCTCTGCCTCGATAAGCACCTTGATGAAGTTTCGCTGTTTATCGCTGATCTCTGGCCCAACGACCGCTTCGCAGATTTCTGCAAGCTGCTCGGCGCTGACGCGCGGATGCGCTATCAACGCCTTCATGTCGGCGAGCCCGGTGGCCTCGCCCAGCCGCGCCAGCATCTCGCCCCAAGCCTGCACGGTGCCCTCCTCGACCGCGTGCTTATAAGCAGCGGTGGCGTAGGGCCTGGCGATCGTTTGATCTTCGTGCATTTTTAGGCGACCTAAATCTCGGCGGTGAGCTTATCGAGCACTTCGCGGTGCGCGGTTTCATCGATTTCTCGCATCAGGATTTGCTCAGCCCCTGCGACAGCCAAAGCTGCTACCTCCTGGCGGAGCGATTCGCGAGCCTGATTTCGTTCCTGCTCGATTTGGCTGCGCGCGGTAGCGAGAATGCGATCGCCTTCGTCGCTGGCGGTTTGCTTGGCCTGCTCAACCATTTCATCTCCCCGCTTCTGTGCTTGGGTAATGAAATCCTGAGCTTTCTCGCGGCCCTCCTTGAGAATTTCTTCAATCCGCGACTCCGCGTTCGCAAGATCTTGCTGGCCTTTCTCGGCGGCGGCCAGACCGTCTGCGATTTTGTTTTCGCGCTCCTCAAGGGCAGCAAGCAAAGGCGGCCATACATACTTCATGCAAAACCAGACGAATATCGCGAACGAAATCGATTGGCCAAGCAGCGTTAAGTTTATGTTCATGGACTACGTCCTGCTGTCGTTGCCAAGCGTTTGGTCTAACCCAATTGCCCCAAGAACGGATTCGCAAACATCAAAAATGCCGCGAACGCAATCGCGATAATCGGCACCGCGTCGGTTAAACCGAGCATCAAGAACATGCGCGTTTGCAGCATGTCGGCGAGTTCTGGTTGGCGAGCAGCGCCTTCCAAAAACTTACTGCCTAAAATTCCGATACCGACACCAGCGCCAAGTGCGCCAAAGCCGATCATGATCCCCGCCGCGAGTGCGGAAAAAGCGACTACAGACTCCATAAGGTTTCTCCTCTTATACGCTAGTGCGAGTCGTGAGTTTCGTGTGATTGATTGAGATAGACGATCGTTAGCATCATGAAGATGTACGCCTGTAGCGTAATCACAAGAATGTGGAAAATCGCCCAGGGTACGGACACTACAAACTGCGCCCAAAAAGGCAGCAAGCCCGCGATCAAAACAAAAATGAGTTCGCCTGCGAACATGTTACCGAATAGTCGCAACGACAATGACAGTGGCTTGGCGATCAGCGAGACCAACTCGAGCGCCAGGTTGACGGGTAACAGCCATTTGCCAAAAGGGTGAAACGCTAATTCAGACAGGAATCCGCCCAACCCTTTGATCTTTATTCCGTAGAAAATCATCAAAGCAAACACGGATAACGACATGCCGAAAGTGGCATTGACATCCGTCGTCGGCACCACCTTCATGTACTCGATGCCAAGCCTCTTTGAACCTTCCGGGATATAGTCGACGGGCACTAAATCCATCAGGTTCATCAAGAAAATCCAAACAAAAATAGTGAGCGCCAACGGCGCAATCAAGGCATTTTTGGCCGTAAAAGCGCTCTTCACACTACCGGCGACCATCTCCACGATCATCTCGATAAAAAGCTGCCATTTGCGGGGATTGTGAACCGACGCCGAAACCGCGACGCTGCGAAATAACCAACAGAACAGAACCCCCAGCACCACGGACCAAAACATGGTGTCCAGATTGATTGCCATAAAACCCATCTGGGTTGCCTCGGCGGCACCGTGGGCGACACCCCATTCCCCGTCGGCACGTTGACCGTAGGTTAAATTCTGGATGTGATGGGCGATATATTCGGCCGGTGTCGCCGGCCCATGATGCGCATCCGCAGCGTGGCCCATCGCCTCGTGATTGTTGCTCGTTGCAGCCATAGTTATCTGATTTATGGTTCCATCTTCTCTACGTCGTTTCACTCAAATCGACGACCAGCAGGGCGACCCAGTTTGCCACGAAGGTAGCGAGGTACCCCGCCAAAACGCCTACGACGTTCGCGGCGAAAAGTTTCATCACTACCACGAACAAGGCAATCGTCAATATGATTTTTAGAGTCTCGCCGACGTAAATGCGACTCGCTAGTGTTTGTACCTCAACAGAAGGTTCTTTCCCGAAAATCCGCAGCGCCAAGTAAGCATTTGGCACAACGCCAATGAGCGCCCCGAGCAACGTTGAAACCGCGAAATCCGCGCTGATGAGTAATGTCATCAACGCTAGCGTCACGCCAAACAGGGTCTGCATCAGCAGCACCTGACGAACGGTCTTCAGAGCACGTGTTCTTTGAATTCCGACCGGCTGAAATTTCTCATCGCCCGAGCCAGCTGTTTGACTGGTGGCCACCCTAAGCTTCTAAAAAGCGCAAATCACCGGAATTGTAGCTGTTTTTACTGCACTGCGACAAGCGGACGCGTCGGATTGCCCTACTTAATGTGCGCCAGTATGCCGTCGAGCTCGTCCAGAGAATTGTAGGAGATGGCCAGCGTGCCCTTACCACCGCTTTTGTGCTTAATGACCACTTTGGCGCCGAGTTGCATCGCCAAAGATTCTTCGAGATTGCGAATATTTGGATCGATTTCACGGGGAGCGGCCTTTGTTGTGGGTTTCTGCTGACCCTTGCTGTCTCTTACCAATTGTTCGGTCTGGCGCACGCTGAGCCCATCGACGACGACCTTATGTGCCGCTGCTTCTTGCGCGTTACCCGACAAGGAACTCAAGGCTCGGGCATGCCCCATTTCCAAGTCGCCTGACTCAAGGAGCTTTTTCACCGCCGGCTCCAGATCCAGCAGGCGCAGCAAATTGGAAACCGCCGCGCGCGAACGCCCGATGGCCGCCGCAACCTGCAGATGGGTCATGTTGAATTCTTTGATCAAGCGCTCGAGCGCCGTGGCCTCTTCCAAGGGATTAAGCTGCTCACGTTGAATATTCTCAATAAGCGCGATCGCCATGGCCTGCGCTTCGGCGATGTTTTTAACGATGCAGGGGATCGTGTTCAGGCCCGCTATTTGAGATGCGCGCCAACGGCGCTCACCGGCAATCAATTCATAGTGGCCAGGTTCGCTTGCTGGCTTGACGACGATGGGCTGCACCACACCCTGCGCTTTAATTGAGGCTGCTAACTCCTGCAGTGTCTCGGCCTTGATATCCAAACGAGGTTGGTAACGTCCCCTGCGAATGAGATCGATTGGTAACGTCTTAAGGAGGTCCCCATTTACCTCGCTGGCAGCGATTTGCTCGGCGCCAAGGCCTAACAAGGCGTCCAAACCACGACCCAAGGCGCGCTTCTTTGCCACCATCTAGGCCTCTTGGACCTGCGGTGATTCGCGACGCAGCATCTCGCCCGCCAGCGCAAGATAAGCGACCGCGCCGCTCGAGGATTTGTCATATTTCAACGCCGGCATGCCGTGGCTCGGCGCCTCGGCAAGGCGGACATTGCGCGGGATGACAGTGGTGTAAACCTTTTCGCCGAAATGCGTCAGGAGCTGCTGCGAGACTTGGTTGGCCAAATTGTTGCGCGGGTCGTACATCGTGCGCAGCAAACCCTCGATTTGCAGATTGGGGTTAAGAAACTTACGGATCTTGTCCACGGTTTCAAGTAGTGCAGACAAACCTTCCAATGCATAGTACTCGCACTGGGTCGGAATGATTACGGCGTCCGCCGCCACCAGGGCATTGACCGTCAGCATATTCAGTGACGGCGGGCAGTCAATGATGACGTAAGCGTAATCTTTGCGAACGTTATCGAGCGCCGTTTTCAGTCGGATTTCCCGGCCGATTTCATCAAGCAGGGCCACTTCGGCGCCGGTTAAATCACTGTTGGCGGGCAGTAGATCGTGCTCGGCACTCGGTACCTTCACCCGCGCGTCGCTGATCTCGGTCTCACCCATCAGCACCTCGAAGCTGGAGGATTCCAGCCCATGCTTGTCGACCCCGCATCCCATCGTGGCGTTCCCCTGGGGATCGAGATCGATAAGCAGCACGCGGCGCTTGGTGGCGGCCAACGATGCCGCAAGGTTGACACTGGTTGTGGTTTTACCGACGCCGCCCTTTTGATTGGCGACAGCGAAGATCCGTGACATTCGACTTCTCTTGGGCTTAAGCGTCTTATGCGCTTTGTTAGACGCGCTAACCCCCCGATTATCGCACAACTGGCGCGCCCGCCGATTCGCCGATCTCCGCTGCTCAAAAGCGCCTAAGGCTGACTAACGAGCGGCGATGAGCGCGGGGATGCGCGAGCTCCGTGACCTCATATTCCCAGCCGTCGAGTTCCGATAACTCAGTTTCAAAGCGCGCACGATCACCTTTCAACGCAAATAGTTGGGTGGACGAATCGCCCAGGTGTTCGGCAGCGTCGACAAAAGCTTTGAGGGTGCCAAACGCTCGGCATATGATCGTTGGGTAAGGAACTTCCGCACGATGCTCCTGGGCGCGGAGGTTGACGACTTCAACGTTGGGCAGAGCCAACTCAATGGCGACTTGGCGCAAGAAGCGTGCGCGTTTTGCCCGCGGTTCGATCAGCAGACACTCACGTTCCCCATCGACAATAGCCAGCACCAGACCTGGAATGCCAGCACCCGATCCCAAATCAGCAGCGCGCCCGCTCGGTATTAGGCCCGCGACGGCGAGTCCATCGACAATATGCTCGGCTAAAAAGTTTTGCGGCGTTTTCGCGCTGGTGAGATTAACGATTCGATTCCAGTTGAGCGTCAGCTCTGCGAACCCACCGAGCTTATCGAGGGCGTCGCCATTCACCACCACACCGCATTGGGCGGCAAACTCGCGTGCCATCCCGAGGTCGAGAGGTGGCGCTCGCAAAGCCAAGCGTCAAGCGACAGCGCTGCGCTGTTTGTTGGAAAGTTTTTTGAGATGAACCAGCAGAAGCGAAATCGTCGCTGGCGTGATACCCGCAATGCGCGAGGCTTGGCCCACGGTCGCGGGCCGATGACTGCTTAGCTTTTGCAGTGCCTCAGCCGACAAACCCCGCACCTGCTCGTAATTAAATGCATCAGGAATAGCGAGGTCCTCTAGCGCACTGGTGCGCTCGATTTCGGCCTTTTGCCGTTCGATATAACCGTGATATTTCGCTTGATTTTCCAACTGCTCAATAACCAGCGGATCGTCAATGGGGACACCAAACTGCGGCAGCTTGCTGAGCGTTCGATAACCGATATCAGGCCGGCGTAGTAAATCGGCCAGGCTTTGTTCCTTCCTCAGCGCCTTGCCGAACAGCGCCTTGGAGGTTTCGTCATCAATGCTCGCCGGACTGACCCAAATCGAATCGAGGCGACGCTGCTCTCTGTCTAGCGTTTCGCGCTTTTCAGAAAACTTCCGCCAACGCTCTTCATCCACGGTGCCGAGGTCGCGCGCAGTCTCAGTCAACCGGAGATCAGCGTTATCTTCTCGCAACAGCAAACGATATTCCGCGCGCGAGGTGAACATGCGAAACGGCTCGCTCGTGCCACGCTTGATCAAATCATCAACTAGAACGCCGATGTAAGCCTCATTGCGACGTGGATACCAGGATGACTCACCACGGACCTGCCGCGCCGCATTGATCCCGGCAAGCAAGCCCTGCGCGGCTGCCTCTTCATAACCGGTGGTACCGTTAATCTGACCCGCAAAATACAAGCCGCCGATTAATTTGGTTTCTAAACTCGGTTTGATGTCGCGGGGGTCGAAATAATCGTACTCGATCGCGTATCCCGGTCTCGTGATTTCTGCGTTCTCGAATCCTTCGATGCTGCGAACCAATTCGTACTGCACGTCGAAAGGCAAGCTGGTTGAAATCCCGTTCGGATACACTTCATGAGTTGCCAAGCCCTCGGGTTCAACAAAAATCTGATGACTGCCGCGGTCGGCGAACCGCACAACCTTATCTTCGATCGACGGACAATAACGGGGGCCAACGCTTTCGATCGCGCCATTGAACATCGGTGATCGATCGAGTCCCGCGCGGATAAGCTCGTGAGTCCGCTCATTGGTATGCGTGATGTAGCAAAAGGTTTGTTCGGGGCGCGCCTGTTCCAGACCCAAGAACGAGAACACCGGAGCCGGTTCGTCACCACCCTGCGCTTCAAGCCGTGAAAAATCTATCGAACGCCCGTCGAGCCGTGGCGGTGTTCCAGTTTTGAGGCGCCCGACTCTGATATCGGTTTCTCGTAAACGTGCGGCTAGCGGGTTTGATGGCGCGTCGCCTGCGCGCCCGCCCTTGTAGTTGGCGTCACCGATATGAATCAAGCCACCAAGAAAAGTGCCTACGGTTAGCACCACGGTATCGCTGGTGAAGCGCAATCCCATTTGTGTAACGACACCACAGGCTCGATCATCGTTAATGATCAAATCATCGACCGCTTGCTGAAACAGGCTCAAATTATCCTGCTGTTCCACAGCGGCGCGCGCATAAGACCGGTATAGGCTGCGATCAATTTGTGCGCGGGTTGCCCTCACCGCAGGCCCCTTGCTGCCATTTAAGGTGCGCACATGTATCGCGCAAGCATCGGCGGCGCGCCCCATGAAGCCACCAAGGGCATCGATTTCCTTAACCAAATGCCCCTTACCAATCCCACCGATGGCTGGGTTGCAAGACATCTGCCCCAATGTCTCGATGCTTTGTGTCAACAGCAACGTCCTTGCGCCCATCCGCGCGGCGACTAATGCCGCTTCGGTTCCAGCGTGGCCGCCACCGACAACGATAACGTCAAAATGTTGGGGATGGTCCATTCGTCATTTCGCAATCAAATATTGAAATCTATTGGGCCGCGTAACTCGCCAGGTGGCGTTCCTTCAGCTCACTGTAGTGACCGAAAGTCCAATCCAACCACGCACGATCGGTGTCGTTCAATTCGCGCACGCGCTTGGCTGGGGCTCCTGCATAAAGGTAGCCGCTTTCCAAAACTTTGCCCGGCGACACCAGGGCGCCGGCAGCGATGACAACCTCGGGTTCAACGACAACCTTATCCATGACCGTCGCGCCCATGCCGACCAGCACGTTGTCGTGGACGGTGCACCCGTGAAGTATGGCGCGATGTCCGACTGTGACGTCACTGCCGATGGCCAGCGGCGTCCCGCCCGGTGCGATGATGCTGTCAGCATTGCAGTGAAGCACACTGGCCTCTTGAATATTGGTTCGCGCTCCGATGGTGATTGAATTGACGTCGCCTCTAACAACAACATAAGGCCACAACGACGATTCTGCGCCGATCTCAACATTACCGATCACGATTGCCGTTTCATCAACGAACACCGACGGATCGATGACCGGCATCACGCCTTCGAACGGACGAATATTCATCAGATTTTTCGAGTTTCAATTTCGGGGCGCGCAGTTTACCGCAGCGCCGGTTGAGAAAGTATGCGCCGAAGTGTTGGCGCTTACGCAGCACCTTTGAATGGCGCTAGGCAGGACGCGAAATGCCGGGTATTCGAGTCCCATGAAAAACGTTGTGCGTGCTCAACACAATCCTGCCGTTTGAGTTTCAAGGCGCCTCTGATTGCCTTGCCCAAATCTTCATCTAAACACCCGGAAACTCCCTCAGCGACGACATCGACCGGACCTTGCACCGGGTACCCGGCAACCGGCAACCCGCAGGCCATTGCTTCCAGCAAGACCAGCCCAAAGGTGTCAGTCCGACTGGGAAAAACGAAAACGTCCGCCCCAGCGAGGTGCGCCGCCAGCTCGTGGCCAAATTTCGCGCCGAGGAAATGCGCACCTTGGTAGCGCAGTTTAAGTTGGTCAAAGTCCGGTCCATCACCGACGAGGACCTTGCTGCCATCGAGCTCAAGGTCGAGAAACGCTTCGATGTTTTTCTCCACCGCTACCCGCCCCATATACATGTGAATCGGCCGGGGTAAATCGAAAATTTTAGGGTTGCCGGGTTTGAAAATTGAAGTATCGACACCGCGCGCCCATATTTTGAGATTCTGGAATCGCCAGCTCTTCAGTTTTAACTTTTGCGATTCCGTTGGTACGAGTGTGCGCGCCGCGCGAGCATGAAAGCGGCGTAAATAAGCGTAGGACCAGCCGATCGGGACGGGCGCGCGCAGATTGATGTACTCCGGAAATTGGGTGTGAAATGAAGTCGTGAAGGGCAGCTTCCGGTGCACACAGTAGCGCCTGGTGGCGTGACCTAGCGGACCTTCCGTCGCGATGTGAATGGCCTCGGCTTGAAAGTAATCGAGCCGTCTTGCGATACCTGAGCCAAGCACGATGGCCAAGCGAATTTCAGGATAGGTCGGACAAGGAATGGTTTGAAATTCTTGGGGATTGACAAAATAAACGGTGTGACCTTGCATCTCGAGGTAACGCCCCGTCGTCGAAAGCGTTCGCACCACCCCGTTCACTTGCGGATACCAGGCATCCGTGACGATAGCGATCCTCAAAACGGCCGTTCCACAGGAACTAAGGTCTTGAGCCTAAGCGGCGGCTTTAATGTGCAGCGGCAAGTTCTCGGTGAGCGACCAATCGACGAGTTCGATGTGTCCATCATCATGCTCGACGAGCGCAGTACAGCCTTCCACCCAATCGCCGCAATTACAGTAAAGAATCCCATCGATTGTGATCACCTCCGCGCGGTGAATATGACCGCAGACGACCCCACTAACCCCATATCTTCGCGCTGCTTCCGCCACAGCTCTCTCATAGATTGAGATGTACTGTACGGCATTTTTGACTTTGTTCTTTAAGAATTTGGCCAGCGACCAATAGGGAAATCCAAACGCGCGCCGCGCCCGATTCAATATCGTATTTGCGCCGAGCAGTAATTCGTAGACCAGACTCCCGAGCATTCCAATCCAGCGCGAGGACGCGACGGCCGCATCGAATTGATCGCCATGCAATACGAGCATTTTCTCGCCGTTGCGACGCACGTGAATTGCCGGGTCCTGAATTGAGATATTGCCAAACTCGTGCCCGACGTAGGCACGCAACAGTTCGTCGTGATTGCCGGGCACATAAATCACCTCGGTGCCATATTTGGCTTTCCCCAAAATCGTCCTGATCACGTCGTTATGCGACTGCGGCCAATAAGGCCGTTTCTTCATCGACCACATATCCACAATGTCGCCAACGAGGTAAAGCTTCTCGCATTGGGCTCGGTGGAGGAAATCTAGAAGTAGATCGGCACGAGCGCCGCGAAAACCTAGATGGACGTCTGATATCCAAATGGCGCGAAATTCCTTGTTGTTTTTGGAAGCTTGGCTGTGCGATCCGCTGCGTGATTGCTTGTTCAAAGCGTTCCTCCAAAGGATTTTGGGGAACCTACCTTTGATTTATTTCATAATTGTTAATCTTTTAGGTACTTTTTATTACAAAAAGCTTCTTTAATTTTTCTTAACAGGCTAATTTGCCTCTCCGATTCAAGCGTATCGTCAGACTTCAGTGGCGCCGGAACTTCTAACCGCTGTGCCAGTCTTGTCTCGTATTGACGCTAAAGACCGGCGTGTGGAAGAATTCGCGCCCGCCGAGCAACTCAGAAATCAAAAAAATAAATAGGCAGATCATGGTGTTAGAGAGACCTCCAACGCACCCGCAACAATCCGCCATTATCGACCATAAGCGAAAGACCCCATGAGTGCCTTAATCAAAGTCAACGGGCTCACCAAGCGTTTTGGACACCTGAGCGCGGTTGATGATATCTCGATGTCCGCAAAACGCGGCGAAGTGCTCGGGTTTCTCGGACCAAATGGTGCCGGCAAGTCGACAACGATGAAGATGATCACGGGCTATCTCACCCCAACGGCAGGGCAAATAGAAGTCGCCGGCCATGACGTTCTAACCGCGCCCTTGGAAGCTAAGAAACGAATTGGCTACCTTCCCGAGGGCGCGCCGGCATACGGCGAAATGACACCTGCCAGCTTCCTCGCATTCATCGCTGAGGTTCGTGCCATCCCGGCAGTCCAGCGACGCCGCCGCATTGAGCAGGTCGTCGAATCGAT